>JAFXLD010000040.1 GCA_017531385.1 Clostridia bacterium | reverse complement strand
TGAAGTTTTTGCTATATACCGCCATTTTTACTTCATCTGCATTATAATGGGGTAAGGGGCAAAGCCCCTTCATAAACTCCTCACTTCTCATTCCTCACTCCTCACTAACAATAATTTAGCTGAGCTAAATTATTGTTTATTAGTCTCTCCAACCCATCGATTTCTGATACAAATATATTGTATCAACATTTTTCTGCTCAATGCTGTTGAAATGTTTTGCTGCTTCTTCCAGCGTAGTTACTGTGCCGTTATACCAGCTCTGAGAATTGAAATACTCCCTGAGCTCTGCGTCTTTGAAAATATATCCGTGACGGGCGTAAATCTCATTAATTATAACAGTTATCTCATCTCTTGTACAACCCGACAGATACTCTCTTGTTATGTACTTATTTGCACTGTCAAAAAGGTACTGATCTTGTTTATCATTATAAGAAAAAGTCGGAACAACTTTACTTTCGGTTGTTTTTTCAATTGTTTTGGTTGTTGTTTCGGCTGTCGGAGCTATTTTTGTTTTATATTCAATGATTTTATAAGATTCCTGACCGGATGCCCCATATTTCTGTAGTATGACATATCCGTCATAACTGTACTTCAGGGATTTATCAGCCTTTGCCTGAGCAGGTGAATACGAATAATATCCGGATTCATTGTCAGCACCGGATAAATATACTGAGAATTTTATTTTATACTCATTTAATGACGGGTTGCCATACACTCCCGTAACAACAGCCACACCTTTACTGCTCACTTCGATTGACTTACCGTAAAGATAACCTGAGTTTATATTCTCATTTTTCATGTTTTCAAAATTTACCTCTGCACCGAAAAATCTTGCAGATAGTTTGTTTACATATTCGGCATTCACTCTGACATTACAATGTTTTCCATTCAGCGTGAAATTACCATATTCAATACCCGAAACAGAAGGATTATAATTAAGAATTGCATGATTCATCACAAATTTCAATATTTCATCATCAGAGGGTTTTCCCGCAAAATCAGAAATACCGGATTCTGTAATATTTGAAACATATAAATTCGCTTCCTGCTGTTCAAAAGGTACAGGCTGTTTATATTGTTCACCATAAACAATATATCTTCCCAGCACCCAGCCATAGGTCTCTGTGCCATTAAAATCAAACGAAATCTGAATATATTCGGTACCGTTATCTGCATCAGAAACAATGCGCACAGGTGCACCTTCAAAAAGAACTGCTATCTGATCGCTGTAATACGTGCTTTCTTTTCTGACAACAATACCTGCATCACCGGGAGTATCTGAGCTGACATAACCAATATCACTATATTGCGGAGCAGTCGTCATTTCAACATCAGCACCATTGTCAGTCGTTGTCTGTTCTGCATCTGTTGTGGTTTCAATTTCCGATGTTTCTTCTTGCTCAAAAACAGGAGTGTCGTTCTTAGTCTTACTCGTCAGTGAAGCGATGATCGCTATTGCTGCAACTATCACAACAACGGCTACCACACAGGCTGCGATGATAATTGCGAGTTTTTTATTTTTGCCGAGATTTTTGACAGACTGAGAATACTCAGCATTCTGCGAATTATCAACCGGAGTTCCGCAAATTATACAATAAGTATCACCGTTTAATAATTCATTGCCGCAAATTTTACATTTCATAAATTTTCCTCCTGAAATTATTACTTACAGGTTTTCAGAAACTGCTGTATCTGAATCTGAATGTCTTCAGCGTATACACAGATCAAAAAATAGTAATAACAGGTCTTACAGAATAATCAGTTCTTTCAACGCCGCCTTCACTTTCACTGTATGATGTCAGAATCTCTCCATAAATATTTACACGAGCGGCAGCATTATCTACATCACCCGAATCAATCAGCCAATAACCACAGTATCCGTTTTCTGTGTAGGCACCAGTCATCTGTGCATACACTGTAGCTGTAGCTTTTGCTGACTCTGAATCAGGGAAAGCCTGCTTTACATATGCCTTTGATAACAACCTCACACAGTCTTCGTTGATGACACACAAAGATTGCAGTTCATCATTAGAAAAAGCATTATTCAAAAAATCGCTGTTCAGCCATTTTCTTATGCTGCTTGTTGCCCATCTCACATTCCCCGCTGTATTATTATACGGTTTTGCATCAAGAGCAGATCTGCTGACCAGATGATATCTGTATTCATTAACACCATAATCATCAGGCTCGTCAACATCAAAAACAATCCATTCGACGGGTTCTTTTCCGTTGTTTACATTTCCATCCTGTTCATATGAACCGAATTCAAGAATATCGCCGACCTTATAAATTGGCAGTTCAATATCATTGATAATATTGAAGGTTATCTGTTCGGCAGATGATGCAGTTTCACTTTCCGATGTCACTTCCTGTTGAGAAACAGGAACGTCTGCATTGTCCTTTTTCATCAGCAAGCCGAAAAACACTACTGCGACAACAATCAAAACCGCAACCACAAGCACTGTAACTGCAATGATACTTCTCTTTTTTTTATTATCCGGCTCATAATCAACCGGAGTTCCGCAAATTATACAATAAGTATCACCGTTTAATAATTCGTTGCCGCAAATTTTACATTTCATTTTTATTCCTCAAATCTTAAAGCAGATTTTTTCTGAGTTCTTCGGGAGATGCAGGGTGAATATATGCAGGTGCAATATCAAAGATTGTCTTGCAGCCGCTGTTACCCTCTTTTGCAAGTCTGTAAGCGGCTCTTGCATATGCAACAAGCACGCTTGAAGTAAATTCGGGGTTTGAATCGAGAGTAAGCTTGAACTCGATAACATGCTTGTTTTCATTATTAAAGCCAGTTGTGCCTGTACGGAAAACCATTCCGCCGTGAGGAATACCCTTGTGATCTCTCATAAGCTCCTCTTCGCTGATGAAATGAACAGTTGTGTCATAATCTGCAAAGTAATTGGGCATGGTCACAATCTGCTCCTCTATAGCCTTAAGGTCTGCACCCTCTTCAGCCACAACAAAGCATTCTCTTGTGTGCTTCTGACGGGTTGTGAGCTCGGGATTTTCACCGTTTCTTACACTTTCAAGAGCTTCGGGGACGGGAATTGTATACTGTCTTGCATCCTTGACACCTGCAATTCTTCTGATTGCATCGGAATGTCCCTGACTTACTCCCTTACCCCAGAACGTGTAATCATTACCGCAAGGCAGAATAGCCTGACCGAGCATACGGTTAAGTGAGAAAAGACCGGGATCCCAGCCGATTGAAATTATGCCGACTGTTCCGTTTTCCTTGCATACTGCATCAACAGAAGCAAAATGCTCGGGAATCTTTGCGTGAGTGTCAAAGGAGTCAACAACATTAAAATATTTTGCCATAGCGGGAGTCTGCTCGGGAAGATCCTTTGCAGAACCTCCGCAAAGTATCATAACGTCTATCTTGTCTGCCATTTCACAGGCTTTATCCATGGAATAAACAGGCACTTCTGTAACAGGCTTTACTGTTTCGGGAGCACGTCTTGTAAAAAGAGCCACAAGCTCCATGTCTTCGCACTTTGAAACGGCACTTTCCACACCTCTGCCGAGATTTCCGTAACCTGCAATTGCAATTCTTATCATAAAATCACCCTTAAAAAAAAGATACTAAAATTATATTACAGCAGAA
The DNA here is from genome assembly GCA_017531385.1 of Clostridia bacterium. Lineage (GTDB taxonomy): Bacteria > Bacillota > Clostridia > Oscillospirales > Acutalibacteraceae > UBA1081. The sequence goes on along the minus strand of JAFXLD010000040.1, from coordinate 23,406 downwards.
ACTTAAATGCAATACAAAATTATGAAAAAGAATGATTTATCTGCGACAAATTATTGTCAGTGAGAAGTTAGGAGTGAGGAGTTAGAAGTGTCGGAAGCCCTGACGGGCTTGTTCCGCTGACGCTCTATATAAAAAATGTAATTTTTTACCACATACCGCCATTTCTGCTTCACCTGCATTATAATGGGGTAAGGGGTGCAACCCCTTCATTCACTTCTAACTCCTAACTTCTAACTCCTAACTATTGCGGATACAACCTGACAAATTATTGTTCACAAAAAAAGAAGCCGTATTGCACGGCTTCCGAATATTATTTCTCATAGCAGTATTCTGCTATATATTCATCCCTGTTCTGTCTTGTGAGAATTGTGTCTGTTTCGCTGTCATAGATAACAATTCCGTATGCAGTGCCGGGTTTCTTTCCTTTTTTGAACCAATCAACATATGCTCTCTGCATACTTGTGTTCTGAGGAAGCTCATCGACAGGTTTTCTGTTGTTCTTCACGCCAAAAACTCTCCACTGGTCACCGAAATCATATGTCCACTTGATTTCAAGAGGCTCAAAGTCAAGGAGAAAATCAGCAATGTTTGACTTTTCGGGCAGAATGTTGAGGTTATCGGGATAAAGAAGCCATGAGTGACAGCAGAAAACACCGTATCTGGGATCTTTGAACTTATCCTTGAAAAACGCGTGTGCTCTTCTGTAAGCATCAAGTCTTGCTTCGTATGTAAGAGGACCCTGATTTGAGGGAATGTGCATACCCACAACAAATTCGCTGTCATAAAGCTCCACACCGTTCTTTATGTACATATCGCACCCGAAATCTGAGTTTTCAAACTGAAGTCTGCCCAGAGCAAAACGGTCAAGAGTGTAGAAGCCTTTGAACCAACCCTCTACAAATGTGCCCCAGATGTCATAATTTTCCTTGCACTCAATCAGCTTTGATTTAAGGTCAAGAACGCTTCTCCAGTAGATTTCTTCGTCGATTTTTTCTTTTCTGTACTTAGCAAGAAGAGGCTTTGTGCAGTTGATAAGAAGAACAAAATTGACTGTATACTTATGCTCACCGATAAGCTCTGCAAGAGCTTCAACTTTGTCACCGAATTCGCCGAAATTGCGGTTTTTCAACCAGTAAGCTCTGTACATAGCTTCATATATCTTGTTTGCCTTTTCGTCAGCAAGAATTTTTTCTTCTGTACGGATAATGACTTCCCTCGCCTCGGCAGGATAGTCATGTTTTTCCATAACAAGTAATGCGTGATTGTAATTTTTCATAGTTACACCTCAGATTTTATTGATTATTTTTAAACTGCAATTTGTAAAGATCGGCGTACATTCCGCCTTTTGCAAGGAGCTCTTCGTGAGTTCCTTTTTCTTTTATTTTGCCATCGGCAACAACTGCGATTTCATCGGCATTCTTGATTGTTGACAGTCTGTGCGCCACAACAAGTGTTGTTCTGCCCTTACAAAGCTCGTCGAGTGCCTGCTGAATGAGAATTTCCGTCGTATTGTCAAGTGCCGAAGTAGCTTCGTCAAGAATGAGAATTGACGGATTTTTAAGGAATACTCTTGCGATGCTCAGTCTCTGTTTCTGACCGCCGGAAAGTTTTACACCTCTTTCACCCACAACAGTATCATAACCGTGCTCAAGAGTCATGACATAATCGTGAATATTGGCTCTCTTTGCGGCTTCGTAAACCTCTTCGTCCGTTGCATCAAGTCTGCCGTAAAGGATATTTTCCTTTATGCTTGAGTTGAAGAGATAAACATCCTGCTGAACGATACCGATATTTCTTCTCAGGGATTCCATTGTGATTTTGTGGATTTCCTTGCCGTCAAGGAAAATTTCACCCTTCTCAACATCATAGAAATGAGGAATAAGATGGCAGATTGTGGTTTTTCCGCCGCCGCTGGGACCGACCAGAGCATAGGTTTTGCCCTTTTCAATGTTAAGACTTACATTATCAAGAACATCACTTTCTTCATCGTAACCGTAGGTTACATTCCTGAACTCAATATGCCCCTCGAGCTTGTCTACATCTTCGGCATCTTCATCGTCCTTTTCGGGCACGGCATCAACGATTTCGAGGAATCGCTCAAAGCCCGTTACGCCGTTCTGATACTGCTCCATGAAATTGATAAGCGTTGTGACAGGACCGAGGAAAAGATTTGTTGAAACGATAAATGCAGAGTAATCGGCAAACTCTATCTGCTGATTATAAAGAAAAATACCGCCTGCAAGAAGAACGATTACATTGAAAACATCTGTTACAAAAGTTGTGGTGGAATGGAAAATACCCATTGCCTTGTATGCCTTATTACGGGCATTTACAAACATCGTGTTGCCGACCTCAAACTTTTCTTCTTCCTTATCGGCATTAGTGAAAGCCTTTGTAACACGGATACCCGAAATACTGCTTTCAAGTGCATCGTTTATTTCGGCAACGGCTGCACGGCTCTCCTTGAATGCGGCTCTCATTTTCTTTCTCATAAGACTTGCAACGAAACAGAGAATCGGAGCACAGACAAAAATAATAAGCGTCAGCCAAATATTGATTGTGGCAAGGTATGAGAATGAAAGAACAATTGAAATCACGGAAAGAATGATGTTTTCGGGACCGTGGTGAGCAAGCTCGCTGATTTCCATAAGGTCGTTTGTCATTCGGGACATGATTTTGCCCGTTTCGTTGTTATCGTAGTAGCTGTAAGGGAGCCTCTGAAGATTTTTAAACATATCACGGCGCATCTGAGCCTGCATTCTGACACCCATAACGTGCCCCTGAAACTGAATGAAGTAATTAAGTCCCATTCGCACAAGATAAAGTCCGCAGAGCACAAGCGCAAAGGTCACGATAAGACCGAGTTGCTTATTCGGGATAAAATCATTGAGCATACGCCTTAAAACGATGGGATAAAAAATGCCTATAACGGACATACCCAGCGATGCGAGCATATCAAGAGTAAAAATCTTCATATGAGTTTTGTAATATGAAAGAAAACGCTTTAACATCATTTTTCCTCCCCGATAACATCAGAATGGATATATAATACCATATTTTTCAAAAAAGATAAATAGTTTTTTTGTTTTTTTCACACTTTATCCTCTTCTGAATACAATGCTACTGACAAAGGAGTGATAACATGATAAATATTCCGGCTGTTTTAAGCCGAAAACCAAATGCAGCTGCAATAATAAAAGGCAGTGAAGAATATCTCGATATTCACGGCATTGTACGGTTTTATAATACCAGATACGGCATATTGGTTTCAGCGCAGATTTCAGGTTTACCTTCCCATAAAAATAAATGCAGCAGCCCTGTTTTCGGATTCCATCTTCATGAAGGAACCGAATGCAGCGGCAACAAATCCGATCCGTTTGCAAATGCAAAAACTCATTACAACCCCGACAATTGCATACATCCGTATCACGCAGGAGACATGCCGCCTCTTTTCGACAACAACGGATATGCAGTTTCGGTATTTCTGACCGACAGATTTATATTAAAAGGGATAATCGGCAAAACAGTTATAATTCATTCGCAGCCTGACGATTTTACAACCCAACCGTCAGGAAATGCAGGAGAAAAAATCGCCTGCGGAGTAATAAAATAGCAACAACAAAACGCAGCCACCAATGTGACTGCGTCATTTTTATATAAATGCATTTACATATTCCGGATATTTCTGTTTAAGATTATTTCTGTCCAGAAGCATGAAGCTTTCGCCGTTATCCCAAACCATACAAGGAATGCCGAATTTTCCTGCAAGCTCCACATAATACCTTGTGTTTTCAGCAAGATTTTCGAGATTTTCTCTGTCTGTCCAGCCACATTCACCTTCCACAACGCCGTAGCCTTTGGAAATGAAATATTTATACATATTCCGGAAAGTTTTATACATTTCCGTTTTATCTGCAAGTGACCATTTCTTCTCGGCATCGGGGAATTCTGACTGATGTGCTGTGCCGTAATAATAATGAATCGAAACCATCACTCTGCTGTCTTCGGGAAGCTCCAGAGCTTTCATATTCACTTCCAGACCGCTGCCTGAATATGTAGTAATCATAACAAAACGTTCTGCATTTCTGCCGCCGCTGTTTCTGATTGTTTTAAGTGCCGCCATATTCAGGTGATTCACCACATCACGGCGTTCATCCGTGCCGTACCATTCTTCCTCGGCTTCAAAAACTCTCGGCTCATTCATGGTTTCAAAAACAAGTCTTTCGTCATAAGTCTTGAAACGTTCGCTGACCTGTGCCCAGATTTTTGTGAGAATTTGAGTGGCTTTTTCTTCGTGTTCATAGTCGGTAATGAGCCAGAATGCATCGTCGTGATGAGTGTTTATAATCACATTCATTCCGCTGTCAAGAACCCAGTCAACAACCTCATTGACTCTGTCAAGCCAGGCTTTGTCGATTTTATAATCGGGTGCATCGCCCAGATGCTGAGCCCATGTTATGGGGATTCTTACGGTATTAAAACCCGATTCCTTTACAAGAGAGATAATCTCCTTTGTGGTTTCGGGATTGCCCCACATAGTTTCAGTTTCAAGTCCTGCTTTTTCGGTAGATTTCTTCTCACAGGCATCGAATGTATTGCCCAAATTCCAGCCTGCACCGAGATTCTGTGCAAATTCTATGGATTCGGTTTTTTCATAAGACGGATACAGAATTTCATCACTCATAACTGCAAAAAACACACCTGCAACAATTATTACTGCAGCAAAAACAGCAATTATCTTTTTTACAATTTTCTTCTTCATATTTTTTATGCAAGGAAACCCTGAACGATTACGTTTTCGGCTTCTTCTTCATTCATGCCGAATGTCATGAGCTTGAGAAGCTGATCGTTATTGATTCTGCCGATTGCAGCTTCGTGAACAATCTGAGCATCCGCATTGTTCGCTGTGATTGCGGGAACAGAGCTGATTTTTGCGTTGTCCATAATGATTGAATCGCACTGCACATGAGCCTTGCAGTCTGCATTGCCCACAGCAGTAGGCTTGAAAATCTGCTCGGAATTGTTCTTTGCAACAGAACGTGAAATAATCTGTGCCGATGCGTCCTTGCCGTTGAGGTTTATCACCATATTTGACTCGGCTTTCTGCTCATCATGAGTCATAAGCTTTTCGAGAACAACATATTTTGCACCTGCTTCAAGATTTACCTCGGTTTCACGAAGAGTTGAGTCAACACCCTCAATCTGAACCATTTCCATTTCGCAGTAGGAGTTTTCTTCCATGAAAACCTGTGTTACGGGATTGAGAATTTTCTGTCCTGTTCCCTCACCCTCACCGTAATGCTTTTCAACATATTTCACCCTTGCATTTTTGCCGATGAAAAATCTGTGAATACCGTCATGCTCACTTGTGTTACAGCCCGAATTATGTATTCCGCAGCCTGCAACTATCTCTACATCTGCACCCTCGCCGATGTAAAAATCATTGTAAACAACATCATTCACACCCTCTTCGGTGATAATGACGGGAATATGCACCTTTTCTGCCTTTGTGCCGGGCTTGATTTTTATGTCAATTCCGTTTTTGTCGGTTTTGGGTATGATTTCGATATTTTCCGTTGATTTTCTCTCCACACCGAGACCGTTTTTTCTGATATTATAAGCTCCCACTGAGGGGATTTCTGTTATATCGGCAATTTTACCGAGCATTGAAAAATCTATTTTTTCCATTTTTGCCCCTCCTTATCTGAAATTACAACCGCCGTCAAATTCGCCCATAAGACGGGGGAAAACTTCGTCTTTGGGGCCCTGATTTCTGATTTTTCCGTCTGCAATAACAACGATTTCATCGGCAAGCTGCATGATTCTTTCCTGATGAGAAATGATGATTATGCTCTCTTTTCTGTCGGACATCATTGCCTTGAAGCTCTCCACAAGCATTGTGAAGCTCCACAGGTCAATACCTGCCTCGGGCTCGTCGTAAATCGCAAGATCAAGATCTCTTGCCATAAGAGTTGCAATTTCGATTCTCTTGACTTCACCGCCTGAAAGAGATGTGTCAACTTCACGGTTGAGGTAGTCCCTTGAGCACAGACCGACTTTTGTCAGGTATGAACAGCACTGATCCTCGGGAAGCTCACTGCCGTGAGCAAGACTCAGAAGACTTCTTACAGTCAGCCCCTTGAATCTTGGCGGTTGCTGGAATGCGTAGCCGATGCCGAGTTTAGCACGCTGAGTGACAGACTTGTCCGTAATATCGGTGCCGTTGAAGATGATTTTACCCGAAGTGGGTTTTTCGATACCCATAATCAGCCTTGCAAGAGTTGACTTGCCGCCGCCGTTGGGACCTGTTATAACAACAAATTTACCGTCAGGAATAACAAGACTCACATCATTTACAATGTTAAGGTCTGTTGTGCCGTCATTGACGGTAAAGCATACATTTTTAAGTTCAAGCATATACTTTCTCCTATACAATCTATTCCAATATAGTATTATACTATATGTGAGAATTTATTGCAAGAAGAAAAACAATAATTTGTCGGGCTGTGCCCGACAATAGTTAGGAGTGAGGAGTGCGAAGTGAGGAGTTTTTGAAGGGGCTTTGCCCCTTACCCCCATTATAATGCAGTTTGTTTGCAAATGGCGGTATATCGCTGAAATTTGAATTTATTTCAGAGCGTAGCGGAACAAGTGCGTAGCACTTCCGACACTCCTAACTTCTAACTCCTAACTCCTCACTTACAATAATTTAGATCCGCTAAATTATTGTTTATAAAAATCGTCCGCTGTGGGTCTCCACAACGGACTTAATTTCATTCCTTTGATTTATTTAATTGTTGCTTTTATCAGCCGCAGCAGCCACAGCCGTTGTTGCAACCGCAAGAGCTATTGTAACCGCAAGAAGAATTGCCGTAACCGCAGTCATTGTTGCAGAAGAGGATGATGATTATGAGAACGATAATCCATGAGCAGTTGTTGTTACCGAGAAAGTTCATTGTCTTACCTCCTTTCCTGTGGTTTACACTGCATACTATGCATTATCGGGGACAAGTGTTACATAGGCATAAAAAATAACCACTACATTTCTGTAGTGGTTATCGTTATTCCGATTTACTGATCAGTTGTGTTTTTGTAATCATCAAAAGATGCGAGACCTGCTGAAACTCTGAGAATGATACGAGCATCTGCTGCTGTGATCAATCCGTCGCCGTTTACATCAGCGTTCATAAATACAACTTCGCCTGCTTCGGGATACTTTTCAAGTCTTGCGGAAATACGAAGAGCAAGTCTTGCGTCTGCTGCATTTACTTTTGTGTCAAGGTTTACGTCACCGAGGAGATATGTGCCGGGAACATTGGGAATATCTGCAACATCAATGAAGCCGGGCTTTAAATATCTGTTGTAGAACATGAACTGTCTGTAAAGACCGTTGCCTGAGTAAACTGTGAGTGTTTTGTCAGCAGTTACAAGGTACTCAAGGAAGTTCATTGAGTTGCTTGCTGTATCAAATGTGTTGAACTTCATGTTTCTGATGAACCATGTGTTATCGGGAAGAGCACATGTTGAAGCATCAAGGTAATGACAGAGTGCGCTGAGACTGCCTTCGGGATTGAGTGTGTCATAAACAGCATTGAGGTGGTTATGGTTTGCACATTCGCCTTCCTGATTTCTCTGATCCTTGTTCTGTGCTGCAGCACCTACGTCATTAAGAGGAATTGTGTAGCAGCCGAAGCTTGAGTAGTATGTATCGATAAGACCGTCACTCTGTGCTGAAAGACCGAAGAGTTCTTCGTCTGATGCCTTGTTGTCACCGATGGGTACAAGCTGAATATCCCAGCATGAAACAACGTTGATATTGATGCCTTCTGACTTAGCTTTGTTGAGAATGTCAGCAGCACTTGACTGATAGTTCTTGAATGTCTGGATCTTTTCCTGGAAGTCACTGTTGAAGTCGCCTGATGTGGAAGCATCGCTCATGAACATGAAATCCATTGCTTCTTCATAGTACTCAACGGGAACCATAGCCCAGAGACCTGTGAAGTTCTTAAGCATATCTCTCAGATAGTTATCGTAGAGAGGATCAACGATATGTCCCATCATTGTGATGATGCTTGCTATGAAATCCTGTGTTTCCCAGTTCTTGTTAAGGATGTAGTTAACAAGCCATGTGGGGAACCATGTTACAGGATTGTCTGAGAAGTCGTTTGTGTAACGGATGAATGCGCTTGTTGCATTCTGAAGTTCGTTGTACTGACGGATAAGTCTGCCTGTGAAAAGGTCACCGATGAGAGATGTACCCATGAATGCTGAGTTAACTGTTACGAAGTTATCAACATCAGCTGTTGCATCTTCGTAGCACTCTGCAAGGTAAGCAGTTGCAACTGTTGAACCGAAACCTTCGGAAATGATTGAAACCTGCTCTCTGCGTGAGTTTGCTTTTACAGTCTGGATGAAATCGTGAAGACCTCTTGCACTTTCGATGGGATCAAGACGCCAGTCATAGTTGTAGACATAAACGTTGTCTGCACCGAGTCTGTCACACATACCGATACCGATGTTGCCTGCGATTGTTTCGAAGCGTTCTGTATCTGTGTAGTAGTATGAAAGAGCATGGTCATAAATGATAGGTCCGAGATTTTCGCTCATTGAAGTTCCGTCGGGATTGAGCTGAATAACTTCAAGCATTTCATAAACCTGAGAACCTACAAAGAAGTTCATGATTTCTTCGTATTCGTTTGAAGCGATTGCAACTATACCGTCAATGAACATCTGAGCTGTCATTGCGATCATAGTTAAATCTGAGGGGGGGAATACCTGTGTAGCACCTGTTGTGCCGGGATTTGCGTATAAAGGATTGTTAGCAATGCCGTTGATAACGATAACAGGATTATCGTATTTATTCTCTTGCGCGGCAAAAGCTGTTGCGGAAATGCTGAAGAGCATCACAACCGCAAGAATGCAGGAAATTACCTTCCTTGAGATTTTATTACTCATAAGTTTGCCTCCTTATGTAATTTACCCTTGTATTATATAATATAAATAAACAGATTGCAAGTATATTTTATTATTTATTTAAATAAAATATATATTTTAAAGTTTTTCACAATCAAATACCGTTTTATTTGCCGTTAACTGTGGATTCAGCCAATTTAAAACCGATACTTATGAGGAATAATGCACCGAAAATAATAAGAAGCATTGTGTATGCGGAGCTGAGTTCAAAAATCCGGATATCAAAATTCAGGTATTTGAGCATTGATTCGTACTCGGCAAGACCTTCGACACCTTTCAGGATGTTGACAACTGAGATTTTTCCTGAAACTAACTGCTCTGCAATAAAAGTGAAGCATTTATTTGCTGCAAAGATACTGATGAAACCGAGTGCGGAAAATGATGCCGTGAGAACCCTTTTCTTTGTAACAAGACCGAAAATCAGAACAAGTAACGCACAAATAAGTGCAAAAACAAACAGAACAAATGCCGCAATAAAGAAACCTTTGACATTTTCGGGAATGACGGATGTGTCAAAATTTGCAAATGCATCGTTTGCTTTTTCGCCGAAGAAAAGATCATAAGCCTGCTGAATTGTGTAAAATTCGGGCAGTTTCTCGATGTTTATACCCGTAACTTTTTCGATAATGGGGTTAAGATCCACAAAACCGCCGATAAGCGATGTGAGGATATTTGTCGATGCAACGCTTACCACGGAAATAAATCTGAACATCGGCAGAAAAAGAATCACGGGAATGATTGACAGCGCAGCAAGTGAGTTTGTGATTTTATACAGAATTTTCATATGATCACTTCCATGAAGAATTTAACTGAACCGTTCTGTTGAGAACGATTTTTTCGTCTGTGGAATCCTTGTCAACGCAGAAATATCCCTGACGCATAAACTGGAATGTGTCGCCTGCTTTAAGGTCATCAAGACCGCCTTCAAGGAGGCATTCAGAAACGATAAGTGAATCGGGATTCAGGTTGTTTGTGAAGTCGCCGTTTGACTCGTCACTGGGGTTTGGTACGTTGAAAAGTCTGTCGTAAAGACGCACTTCAGCCTTTTTGCAGTCAGCCGCATTTACCCAGTGAATTGTGCCCTTTACCTTTCTGCCGTCGGGTGAATTACCGCCTCTTGACTCGGGGTCATATGTGCAGTGAACGCAGGTAACTTCGCCGTTTTCATCTGTATCATAGCCTACGCATTTTACAAAATATGCTCCCTTAAAACGCACTTCGTTGCCGGGGAAAAGTCTGAAATATTTCTTGGGTGGCTCAATCATAAAGTCGCTCTTTTCGATGAAAAGCTCCTTGCCGAAAGTAACCTCTCTCTTGCCCATTTCGGGGTGATCGGGGTGAATATCTGTTTCGAGTGTGTCTGAGAAATCATCAGGCATATTGTCGATAACAACCTTAAGAGGTTCAAGCACTGCCATAGCTCTGGGTGCAGAAGCATTAAGGCAATCTCTTACGCAGGACTCAAGAAGACCGTAGTCAACAACGCTGTTTGCCTTTGAAACACCGATTTTGTCAACAAAATCACGGATAGCCTGAGCAGGGTAGCCACGTCTTCTCATACCGCAGAGTGTAGCCATTCTGGGGTCATCCCAACCGTTCACAATGCCCGATGTTACGAGCTTCATGCACTTTCTCTTACTTGTAAGGCAGTAGTTGAGATTAAGTCTTGCAAACTCGATCTGACGGGGAGGCTCTGCAAAACCGATTTCCTTAACGAACCAGTCATAAACTGCTCTGTTGTTTTCAAATTCAAGTGTGCAAAGAGAGTATGTTACTTCTTCTCTTGCATCGGAAAGAGGATGTACGAAATCGTACATGGGATAAATGCACCACTTGTCACCTGTCTGGTGGTGGTTGACATACATGATTCTGTAGATAACGGGGTCACGCATAACGATGTTTGGTGACGCCATGTCGATTTTTGCTCTGAGAACATGGCTTCCCTCGGGGAATTCGCCGTTCTTCATTCTTTCAAAAAGGTCGAGATTTTCTTCGACGCTTCTGTCACGGTAGGGGCTGTTTTTGCCGGGCTCTGTAAGAGTACCTCTGTATTCTCTCATTTCCTCGGCAGTAAGGTCGCAGACATAAGCCTTGCCTTTCTTTATGAGCTTGATTGCACACTCATAAACGAAGTCAAAGTAGTCTGATGCATAATAAACATTTGCCCACTTGTAGCCGAGCCATTCGATGTCTTCTTTGATAGCATCGATGTATTCTGTATCTTCCTTTGAGGGGTTTGAGTCGTCAAGACGGAGATTGCATATACCGCCGTACTTCTCAGCGGTTGAGAAGTCGATGCAGATAGCCTTTGCATGACCGATGTGAAGATAGCCGTTGGGTTCTGGCGGAAAACGTGTCTGAACTCTTGTGTTGATACCCTCACGCAATTCGTAGTCAATTATGTCGTGAATAAAATTTGAAGGTCTTGTATTTTCTTCCATAGTATTCTGTCCTTTCGGAATTAAATATTCTCAATAGTTTTATTAAGTCTCTCTGCGACTTTTTCTTTGCCGAGAAGCTTCATTATCATATAAAGGTCGGGTGTGTTTGTACGGCTTGTGACGGCAATTCTGATAACTGTTGAAATGTCGCCGACATGCCCCTTGAAGCCTGAAGGATTCTTCTTGAATTCCTTTACATTGGGAGTGAAGCCGAGAGGTTCGCACATTTCTTTGATTTTTGCAAACCATGTGTCCTTGTCGTCGTTGTCATCGTAAATTTCAATGTACTTTGCAAGGATTGCCTTTGCATCGTCTGATGCGATATTTGCAGGCATTGTGTAGTCGGGAGTGTAAAGCTCATCGTAGAAATATGAAATATAATCCTTAACCTGTGACCACTGCGAAATATCTTTTCTGGGCTTGGGATTTTCACGGTCGATGTTAAGAATATTCTTTGCAAATTCACTGTCTTTTACAAGTATGTTGTAAAATTCTTCGTCATACTGTTTTGCCCATTTTTCGACATAATCATAGACCTGTTGTGCAGTCATAACAGAGATTACATTCTTGCTGACGTCTGTGAGTTTCACAAGGTCAAAGAGGCATCCGCTGGAGCTCATTTTCTTGAGATTGAAGGGGAATTCAAAGATATCTGCCTTGGGATTTGCGCGTCTCCAGTCCTCGAAATTTGAGTTGAGAAGAGTAACGAGATATTCGAGTACACTTTCCTTGGGGAAGCCTTTTTCAACGAAGTAGCTGACTGCTGCTTCGGGGTCTTTTCTCTTGGAAAGCTTACGCTTTGTGCCGTCTTCCTCGTCAATTTTCATAACCTGAGGAGTGTGCGCATACTTGGGCACTTTGTAGCCGCAGGCCTTGAAAAGTGCGATGTGCTTGGGAACGGAAGATATCCATTCTTCGCCACGGATAACATGAGTTGTTCTCATGAAATGGTCGTCGCAAACGTGTGCAAAATGGTATGTGGGCACACCGTCAGACTTGAGAAGAACTTCGTCAATTATGTTTTCGGGCATTTCGATTTTGTCTCTGATAACATCTTCAAAAATCACCTTTTTATCTTCTCTTCCGTCTGCTCTGAATCGCAGAACATAAGGCATTCCGGCATCAAGTTTAGCCTTGATTTCATCAAATGAAAGGTCACGGCATTTTGCCCATTTTCCGAAGTAACCCCAGATTGAAGTGCTCTCTGTTTCCTGCTTTTCACGCATTGCGGAAAGCTCGTCTGCAGTGCAGAAGCAAGGGTATGCAAGCCCCTGTTTTACAAGGGATTTTGCAACAGTTTTGTAGATTTCAACTCTCTGACTCTGTGTGTAAGGACCGTATGCGCCTTCCTCAGTGCCGAAGCCCGTAACACCCTCGTCAAAGCCTACGCCGAAAGCGTCAAAACCGTTGATTATAGCCGAAACACCGTCGTCGATTTCACGCTTTTTGTCTGTGTCTTCAATTCTTAAATATGAAACGCCCTTTGTTGCTCTTGATGTCATAACATCGGTCAGAGCACCGAACAGACCGCCGATATGAAGATAGCCTGTGGGGCTGGGTGCAAATCTTGTAACCCTTGCACCTTCGGGAAGCTGTCGGGGAGGGTATATCGCTTCAAAATCTTCGGGAGTTTTTGTTATTTCGGGGAACAAAAGCTCACTTAATGCTTTATAATCCATATTTATATATGCTCCTTTGCATAATTATCCACTATAATTCATTAGTATAAATCAAAAAATAAAAAAAGTAAATAGAAAAAATAAATATTTTATCAATATAAGGTGATTGACATACTGAAAAAATATGGTACAATAAAATGTAATGATTTTTGATATTATAAAAGGAAGTTTTTAATATGAAATTAGTTGAAAGAGAGTTTATGCCCGTTATCCTCGGCGCAGATATCACCTGTTACAGCCTTGTGAGAACTTTTCACGAGGAATACGGCATCAGGTCACTTGTAATCAGTCAGAGAAGAGCAAGAATTATTTCGGAGAGCAGAATTGTCGAAAACCGTGTAATTCCCGGTCTTGACGATGAAGCATATCTTATTGAAAAGCTTGTTGAAATCGGCAAGGAGTTCAAGGGTAAGAAGAAACTCATCCTTATGGGTTGCGGTGACTTCTATGTTCGCAATTTTGTTGATAATAAGGATGTCCTCGGCGAATACTACATCATTCCTTACATCGATAAGGAGCTTATGGATGAAATCGTTCTCAAGGACAAGTTCTATGAAATCTGCGACAGACTGGGGATTGACCATCCGAAGACGTTTGTATATAACTGCGGTGAAGAAAACGAGCTGAATTTCGATTTTCCCTATCCCGTTATCGCAAAGACTGCAAACTCGGCACTTTATCACTATGCGGAATTTCCCGGCAAGAAAAAGGTTTTCCGTTTTTATAACGAAAAAGACCTGCGTGAAATGCTTAAAAACCTCGAAACATCAAGCTATGATTATAAATTCCTTATTCAGGACTGCATTCCCGGTGACGACTCAAATATGAGAGTTCTGACCTGCTACTGTGACCGTAATTCAAAAGTAAAGTTTGCCGCTCTCGGTCATTGCCTGCTTGAAGACCATACACCCTCGGCAATCGGCAATCCCGTTGCAATCATCAATGAGGTTGATAAGAACGGCATTGTTGAAGCTGCAACACGTTTCCTTGAGGATATAGGATACAAGGGCTTTGCAAACTTTGACATAAAGTACGACGAAAGAAACGGAACATACAATTTCTTTGAAATAAACGTAAGACTCGGCAGAAGTAATTTCTATGTCACGGGCAGCGGCTTCAACACTGTTAAATGGATTGTTGACGACCTTATTTACGGCAAGGAACTCGAATACACCGTTGCCGATAAAGAAAATCTTTTCACGGTTGTGCCTTACGGCATAATTATGCGTTATCTTAAAAATAAGGAACTGCGCAAAAAGGTAAGAAAGCTGTGGTTCAGCGGAAAAGTAAGCTATCCTCTTTTCTATAAGCCCGATATGAGCCCGAAGAGAGCATTCTATGTTTTTGCGGCATATATCAATCAGTACAGAAAATATCTTAAGGTTGAAAAACAGGAAAAACTTGAAAGCAAAATGCGAGGAGCCGATAAATAATGGCTGAAAAAACTCTGGGTATACTTGGAGGGCTCGGGCCTCTTGCAACGGTTTATTTTATGGATCTGATCGTAAAAATGACCGAGGCAAAGAAAGACCAGGATCATATCTCGATGATAGTTCTCAATCACGCTGCAATACCCGACAGAACAGATTTTATACTTGACAACTCAAAACCGAATCCCTTGCCGATGATGATAGACGATGCAAAAAAACTTCAGGCGGCAGGTTCGGATTATGTTGTTATGCCTTGCAACACGGCGCATTTTTTCTATGAGCAGATACAGAGAAATATAGAAATCCCGATGCTGAACATAATCGAAGAAACGGTGCGTTTTGCCTGCGAAAAGGGCGTAAAAAAGCTCGGAATTCTTGCCACAAAGGGTACGGTTTCTGCAGGATCTTATCAGAGAATGTGTGAAAAATTCGGCATTGAATGGGCAGTTCCGTCGCTTCAGGACGAACAGTCGCTGATGAATATAATTTATAATCAGGTCAAAGCGGGCAAGGAAATCAACATAACGGAATTTCTCAAAATTGTTGAAAATATGAAAGCAGACGGATGCGATGCCGTAACTCTCGGCTGTACGGAGCTTTCTGTTATAAATAAAGATTTTGCGCTTTGCAGAGAAGATATTATTGATTCTCTTGAGGTGTTGGCAAAAAGAAGTATAGAGTTGTGTGAAAAGAAAGTTAAGGTGATATAAATGTGCGGATTTGTAGGTTTTCTCAATGAAACGGCAGATGCTGATTACAACAATAAAACCGTAAGGGCGATGGCAGACAGAATTGTCCACCGTGGCCCCGATATGGACGATTATTATGTTGACGATGATGTTTCACTCGGTTTCAGAAGACTGAGTATCATTGACCTTGAGGGCGGAAGTCAGCCCATTTTCAATGAAGACAAGTCAAAGGTGCTTGTTTTTAACGGTGAAATATATAACTATCAGACTCTTCGTGAGGATCTTCTTGCAAAGGGACATCAGTTTTATACAAATACAGACTCGGAAGTCCTTATCCACGGTTATGAGGAATACGGCAAGGATTTATTGCCTAAACTCCGCGGTATGTTCGTGTTCGTTATCTGGGATAAGAAAGAGAAAAAGCTTTTCGGTGCAAGAGATATTTTCGGCATCAAGCCTTTCTTCTATTACATCAAGAACGGCACATTAATGTTCGGTTCTGAAATAAAGTCATTCCTTTCAAATCCCAAGTTTGAAAAGGAGCTTAACCGTGACAGGATTCCCGAATATCTCTGCTTTGAATACATTCCCTCAAATGAAACTCTCTTCAAAAACGTTTACAAGCTTGCTCCTGCTTCATACTTCGAGTGGAAAAACGGCGAAATGACTCAGGGCAAGTATTATGAAATGGAATACAACATCGACGAGAGCAAGAATCTTGAAGAATGGGAAAAGATTATTGCCGAGACATTCCGTGATTCAACAACAGTCCACGGCATTGCGGACGTTGAAGTCGGCTGTTTCCTTTCAAGCGGTGTTGACTCAAGCTATGTTGTAAAAGAAATGAGCCGTAACAACAAAGTCCGTACTTTCTCAGTCGGATATGAAGAAGAAAAATATTCAGAGCTTAAATATGCTCAGGAATTTGCCAAAACTGCCGGTGTTGATAACTACATCAAGAAGATTTCTGCAGACGAATTTTTCGAGGCTGCTCCCACGGTTCAGTATTATATGGATGAGCCACTGCCCAATCCCTCTGCAATTGCACTTTATTTCCTTACAAAGCTTGCAAGTGAGCAGGTCAAGGTTGTGCTTTCAGGTGAGGGTGCAGACGAACTTTTCGGCGGTTATCATTATTATAAAGATCCTCTCAATTTCGAAAATTACCAGAAATTACCGCTGGGACTCCGTAAAGCTGCGGCAGGCGTTGCAAAGAATCTTCCCCGTTTCCACGGCAGACGTTTCCTTATGCGTGGTGCTGAGGGTATTGAAGAAAACTTCGTAAGAAATAACTATGTTTTCAATCACGACGAAAGAGATGCGGTGCTTGACCCCGATATCCCTGCAGAAAATCCTGCAACTTTCACAAAGCCTTATTTTGATATGTGCAAGGGAGTTGACGATGTCACAAGAATGCAGTATGTGGATATGCAGACGTGGCTCGTTCAGGATATCCTTGTAAAGGCTGACAGAATGTCAATGGCAAACTCACTTGAACTGCGTGTTCCTTTCCTTGATAAAGAGATGCTCAAAGTGGCTCTCTCAATTCCCACAAGATACAGGGTTTCAAAGGAGCAGACAAAAATTGCCCTGCGCGGTGCAGCACTTAGTCAGGTGCCCGAAAAAACTGCAAGTATGCCCAAAACAGGCTTCCTTACACCTCTCAACGACTGGCTCAAGAGAGATAAATTCTATAATATGGTCAAAGAAGCATTCACAAGCGAAACTGCAGAAAAGTTCTTTGATACAGACTATATCATGACTCTTCTCGATAATCATAAGAATGACAAAGAGAAGAACATGAAGCGAATCTGGTCGGTTTATTCATTTATTCTCTGGTATAACAAGTACTTCGTTGAAAACTGAAAGGCGGATGAAAAATGTCTGATTTTACACCAAAATTCAGAATGATTGTTATGAGTGACATTCATGTAAAGGAAAATAAGGATTGTATTGAACTTGTAAGACTTCGCAAAGGTCTTGATTTTGCATACAATTATGCTGAAAATTCAGAATATAAAAAAATTGATGCTTTTGTTGCTGTCGGTGACTTTGCAAACAGCGGCAGAGAACAGGAAATGCTTAATTTCAAGGAAGTTCTTGATGAAAAGCTGAAACCCGAAACTGATGTGACACTCTTTATGGCAAGTCACGAATATCACGGTGAGGGAGAAGATGCCGCAAAGGAAAAATTGCAGAGAATTTTCGGTATGCACTATTTTTCTCACAAGGTTATAAACGGTTTTCATCTTGTGGGCGCATCCTGTACAAACGGATGTCATTTCTATGATGCTGAGCAGGAATTTGTGGCAAATGCCCTTAAAGAGGCTGCTGCAGATTCACTCGAAAAACCCATTTTCTTCTTTCAGCATCCCCATGTCACAGACACCGTTTACGGCAGTATCTATTGGGGTGAAGACGAGCTTTATGAGATTCTTTCAAACTATCCTCAGCTTGTAACTTTCTCAGGGCATTCACATTGTCCAATAAATGACCCCAGAAGTGTGCATCAGGAATATTTCACATCCTTCGGCACAGGTTCGCTCAGCTATTTTGAAATGGATGAATTCGGCAAAATCGGTGGTACAATCCCCTCAGATAAGGAAGAATGCGCACAGTATCTTATTGTTGAAGCTGACGAAAATAACCGTGTCAGAGTTTATCCCGTTGATATTCTCACAGAGAATTTCTTCCGTGAAGCATGGGAAATTGATGTACCCTCAGACCCGTCAACATTCATTTACACAGAAAGAAGAGCAGGCACAGAAAAGCCCACTCACTTTGACGATGATGCGTTCATCACAGCCGAAAAGACAGAAAACCGCGTTAAGCTTATTTTCTCTCAGGCAAAGGGTGAAGAAAGAGTCAATGACTACATAATAAGATTCAGAAATGAAAAAGGAAATATCGCAAAGCAGGTTTCCGTCTGGTCGCATTATTACCTTTACAATATGCCTGAAACAATCACGGCAGATATAAAGGATGTTCCGGAGGGTAAATACACGGTTGAAGTTGTCGCAAGAGGCTTCTGGAGAACGGTTTCAGATAACAGTCTTAAATTTGAAGTTGAAGTATAAAAGGTGAAAGAGATGAAAATTAAAAAGTTTATAAGTTTAGTGCTTTGTCTGGCTGTTCTTTTCTGTTCAGTTCCTGCAATTTATGCCAATGCGGACGACGGCTGGACTCTTGCTCAGATGAAAGCAAGTTTTCCTCACGGCAAATACTGGAACCATAAAGCTCAACCGGGTCACGGTTATAATGCGAACGCAGGCTGGCAGCATTACGGAAGTAACTGCGGTGATATTTTGTTTTCGGTAACAGATCATCCCTGTTATTCACATAATGCAACAGCACCTGTCGGTCAGTATGACTGTAATACATATTATAATCAGGCTACACAGTGCGCAGGTTTTGCCCGTCTTATGGCTGACCTGGCTTACCCCGGCTCAACTAATGTTCTCGGTTGGGGACAGGTAACAAATAAGAATACTGCAGTTTCCGTAGTAAAACCCGGTGACGTTATTCACTACAAAGGCGGCGGAGCAGATGCGACATGGGGACATTGGGTGTTTGTTATCGGTGTTTCGGGAAGTACCGTAACACTCGGTGAATGTAATGTGGGCGATAAATGTAACATTTATTGGGGCAGAACATTCAATCTTTATAATGCAGCATCACTCACTCTTTACAGAGCACCTTATCAGTGGAATCCGGGTGCGGCTGAATATTCACTTGATGTCAATGCAAAGGTTGACGGTGCAGACAAAGGTGATATGAGCGGCATTGCAACATTTGATGTTTATATAAACGGTTCTCTCGCCGCAAATGATGTGACAGATTATTATAAAACTCACAAAAAAGGCACAACATACGAAATCAAGGATGTAAAAACAACAGGTTGCTATGTGCTTACGGGAGTCCAGAGCTTTTCA
Organism: Clostridia bacterium; assembly: GCA_017531385.1. Taxonomy (GTDB): domain Bacteria; phylum Bacillota; class Clostridia; order Oscillospirales; family Acutalibacteraceae; genus UBA1081. Next base: position 4,262 of record JAFXLD010000040.1, on the reverse strand, counting down.
GGAACTCTTAATGCAAAAGCAGACTGCCGTTTCACATTTGAAACAAAGCATACGCTCGGTGACGGCGTTATCACCACACAGCCCACCTGTACGGAAAAGGGTGTGAAAACAGTTTCTTGCCTGAACTGTACATACAGTTCAACAGCTGAAGTTGATGTTCTCGGTCATGATTACAAGGAATCAAGAATTGACCCCACCTGTACGGAAAATGCAAAATATGTCAGCATCTGTTCACGATGCAATGACTCTTCAGTCAGACCCGTTACGGATAAGGATATCTGGTCAGAGTGGTCAGAAGAAAAACCCGATGTTGATGAATCAAGAATCCAGACAAAGACTCAGTACCGTTATATGCAGAGTGAAACAAAGCTTTCACCCGATGCAGAGCTTGCGGGTTGGACTCTTGTGGGCAAAGCATGGGGAGAGGGCAAGCAGTCAACAGTTTCTTATGTGCAGTCTTTCCCCGCAGGTTTTGACAGAAATAATGCACTTTATGCAAAATATAACAAAACTGCTCCTGTTGCATATGAAAATGAAACAACAAAGGTCGTTGTGGGCAATGCTTCAACAACAGGCTACATTTACTGGCATTGGTGTTCATCACATTATACGGGAAATTCACCCATAAACAGACTTATAAATGATGTTTATACAGCATGGGATTCATCTTCAGGCAGACCTTATAATGTGTTCCATGCATTTTACAGCACGGAATACAGAGGAGTGACAGCCTCTGCCGGTGCAGTAAACTTCTCAAACAGCGGTGCGTGTAACCAGACTTACTGGTGGCAACCTGCAATTCCCGTTAAGAGTGTGTCCGTTACAACATACGAAATGATGTATGAGTATACAAGGGAAACAGAATGGAGCGAATGGACAGACAACGCATTCTCTGTTACAGATGATGCAAAGTTTGAAACAAGAACTCTTTACAGATATTCAGACAGCACAGACCTTGCAACAGGTCACAAATGGGATAACGGTGTTGTTGACGGAAACGTGAAAAAATATACCTGTACAAAGTGCTCTGAAACAAAAACAGAGGATTATAATGCGCCTGATGTTGTTACCGGTGATGTCAATAAGGACGGAAAAGTCACTGCTGCTGATGCAAGACTGGCACTGAGAATTTCTGCAAAGCTTGAAACTCCCGATGATGCGCAGTTCCTTGCCGCAGATGTTAATAAGGATAACAAAGTCAGTGCGGCAGATGCCCGTATAATCCTTCGTGTATCGGCAAAAATTGAAACATTCTGATAAATAAAAGAATCTCCGGAAGGTCTGAATCTTACCGGAGATTTTTTTGCAATATTTTATTATTTACAAAACCCTATTTTCTCATACCACTGCATAGTTTTTTCGTTGTCGGTGAGAAGAAAGACTTCTTTGTCCAGTGACTGTGCAAGGGACAGCACAATCTGTTCGCCGAATCCCTGTTTTCTGTAATCACTGAGCGTTGCGACAGATGAAATCACTGCAACTGAGTCCGTTTCGCCGCTTGTAAGGGCGACTGAAACGCATCTGCCGTCACGGTAGATGCATTTGCCGTGAATGAATCCGTGCCGTATTTTGTGTGAAGCATCCGTATACCATCGGGAAAAATATGACTTTCTGTTGTCATCATCTTCAAAAATAACATCAAAAATGTCTTTTATGTTTTCACCGCTTATGTCTTCTGCGGTGAATTTTTTTTGTGAAGATGTGAATTTTAAAGTGTATCGGGCTTTGCCGTATGTAACACTGACAGCACCGACAGTCCCTGCAAAAATGCTGATTTCTTCTTCATCGGCAGTGCCGTCAGTGCAGACCAACAAAATTCCGTCAGTCATGCTGAAAACGGCATTGATACAGCCGTCTGCATTTTCCGAATACCAGAAAAGTGCATCACCACTGCAAAGTCCGTATGTTTTTAGCCTTGTAAAAATTACTGCACCTGTAAGCTTTTTGTCACAGAATGCAGTAAAATCAGGCAATCTGTCTTCTGTTAAAAGTTTTATCATTTTGCAAATTCCGTCAGCAACGCTTCTGCAAGTGCTCTCACGCTTTCAATATCTCCTGTATTGCAGACACATGAAGGGGAGTGAAGATATCGGCAGGGAGTGTTTATTGTGATGGTCTTTATGCCTGCTCTTGCTTTGTGGATGGCACCTGCGTTGTTACCGCCTGCAATAACTGTTTTTGGCTGGATTTTAATGCCTTTTTTACCTGCGACTCTGAACGCTGTATCAAAAAGCTCTTTGCTGTAGAGTGTGCTTCTGTCCAAAAAAGAAACTGCAGCACCTTCACCGAGTTTACACACTTTTTTGTGCTCGGGTACATCTATAATATCCGCGGCTGTGGTGGTTTCAAGAACAATTGCATAATCGGGATTGATGCCGTAAGCAGAAGTTGTTGCACCTCTCAGACCTATTTCTTCCTGCACCGAAAATGAGAAATATGCATCATATGGGAGCTCTGAATTTATCATGTCGAGAAGAACTGCGCAACCGACACGGTCATCAAGCGCCTTGCCTTTGATTTTGTTGTCGCCGAATCTGACAAAATCCGAAAGAAATACGCCTGTATCGCCGATTTTTACTAGTTTTTCGGCTTCTTCCTTTGATGCGGTGCCGATGTCAATGTAAAGTGAATCAGCATCGGGAATTTTTGTTTTTTCATCACCTTTAGTAAGATGAACGGGTTTTATTCCTACGACGCCGAGTGTTCCGTTATCAAAAATTATCTGTCTTGCAAGAAGAACCTTTGTGTCAATACCGCCTACGGGTGTAAATTTTATTGTTCCGTCTGAATTTATGAATGTCGCAATAATGCCCACTTCGTCCATGTGAGCATCAAGCATGACCTTGTGTGACGGTGTTTTTTTTCCTTTTCTGAATGCGATGATGTTTCCGAGTGCATCGGTATGCCAGTCGCATTTGCCGTCTATTTTTTCAATAATGTATTCTCTGATTTTTGTTTCTCTGCCGCTTGTACCATTCAGGAGAGAAAGCTCTTTTATTGTATCAATCATCGTTTTCTGCTCCTTTCTTCATGATGTATGCGGTAATTATCTGTGCTACGGATTCAATATCCTCAAGGTCTGCAATCTCTGCCTGTGTGTGCATATTACGAAGAGGAATTGAAACAAGACCTGTTTTTATGCCTTCTTTTGCAACCGATATCACATCGGCATTCGTTCCTGTTGCAGCGGGACAGATTTCTGTCTGATATTTTAATCCGTTTTCATTTGCAAGTGTTATCAGTTCCTGTGACATTTCGTGGGACAGTGACGGTGAAATGCAGATCATTCCGCCACCTCCGAGCTTGCCTGCTTCCTGTTCCGATACACCGGGTGCTGTCGCAAAGCTTACATCAACAACGATTGCTTCGTCGGGATATATGCCGAATGCACCTGTTTTTCCGCCGGCTTCCGTTGTTTCTTCCTGAACAGAAAAGAGAACGGAGACTTTTACTGCAGGAGCTTTAGCTTTTATTATGTCAAGAACACGGAGAAGAGCCACCATGCCGATTCTGTCGTCAAGTGCAGCACCTGTGATTCTGCTGCCGGCAAGTGAACGGATGGGTGCATCGACGGTGATTCTGTCACCGACCGATACCGTTTTCTGCAGTTTGTCATAAGGCAGACCTGTGTCAACATAAATATTATCAAATGAGGGTGCTTTTGATGCGTCTTCGGGCTTTGCAAGATGGGGAGGAGTGCTTGTGATTACGCCGTAAAGAGGTTCTTTGCTCCATACGGTTACTTCTGCCGCCGAAAGAACACGTGTGTCCGAGCCGCCGCATTTGTCCACCCGAAGAAATCCCGATTCGTCAATTGCAGTCACGATAAGTCCGATTCTGTCAAGGTGAGCATCGAGCATGATGTGTGTTTTTCCTTCGCCTACTGTTCCGATTATGCTGCCCAGAGCATCGGTTCTGACATCGGCATATTTTTCAAGCAGTTCTTTTGCTTTTGTCATGGTGTGGCAATTTCCCGAAACTCCTGCACCTTCCGTCAGCAGTTCCGTGATTTTTCTTATATCCATAAAAAACATCCTTTTACATATACTATTATATATTATATATCAACTGACGGAAAATGCAAGCAAAACAATAATTTATCGGCGGAGCCGATAAATTACTGAATGAAATTCGCACCGATGGTGCGAGTGAAATATCCGTCAATGACGGATATGAAATATTTGTTTTACAAATATGAAATTTTTGCCTTCGGCAAAAGTGTCGGAAGCCGCTTTGCGGCTTGAATTATAAGAACCTGACTT
>JAFXLD010000039.1 GCA_017531385.1 Clostridia bacterium | reverse complement strand
TCACTATAACTCATGTGGTTCTCGCGCATATCAACTATAACACCTATTTTGAATTCTGTCGAGTACCTTTTTTGTTTTGTTCCTTTCTTTGCCATAAAAATATGCACCTCCAAAAGTGTCTAACTTTTGGGGTGCATATCACTTTGAGATGGTTTTAATTATACGTGATTATATGGCTTTTATTATTTATTTTTGTATCTGTATTTGTGCAATAATAATTTTTGCTTTATATATCAGAAAAATTATAAAACCATATAAACAAAAAGAAAAAATTGAATCAGATTCATCACCTTTGGAGATAAAAACTGAATTTGAAACGGTTAAGTTTCAGGCTGAGATAGTTAACTTGACTTGTCGAGTGGAAATGGTAGGTATCAAAACACCAAAATCTGTTGAAATTTATACTGTTGAATTTAAAAATGATGATGAGTTAATTAAACTTGATATTCCTCAGGAAATGTATGATGGTCTTGAAATAGGACAAATCGGTGAAGTGACATTGGTTGAGGGAGAATTATACAGTTTTGTTATTTGATTTAATATAAATTATATGTTTATAAAGGAGTAGAATTTTATGAGAATGATTATTTTGATTAGTTCGTTTTTAGTTCTTATTTCTTGTATAATTATGTCAATAGTGCTGATTAAAGAAAAGAAGCTTAAGTCCCCGTTTATGTTGTTGATAGTTTTTACTTTTTTTACTGCATTGTTTATGATTCTTAAAATGTTTGGTGTTTTATAATATTGATTAATTTTTGTATGATTAAACTAATGGTTCTAAAATGAGACATACTGCCAAAAAAATTCCAAGTCTTCGGACTTGGAATTTTTTTTATCCATTGCGAAAGCAATGGCATATCATCAACGATAGCTTTGCTATCGTTGTATCTCATCAGTCCGTCAGAACTGTATATCATCACGCATAGCGTGTATCAAAAAATGCTTTCGCAATGATGATATACAATGCTCCTTTCCGGTTAAGCCTGAACTTTATTGACATAATTAAAAAAAATGCTATAATATTACAAAATAGTGATGTTTTTTTAACTATAAATTTGCAGAAAAGAGTGGATATATGTTGCTGTTTGTTATTGATCATCTTGATAGTGATGCCGACAAAGTTCTTGTCGAAAAATTATATATAGAATACATGCCATGGCTCAGAAGTCGAGTATACAAGCATATAAAAAATATTGAAACCTGCAACGATCTCTCTCATGATTGCATGGTGAGCATAATCAAACATCTTGACAAGGTGAAGACCTTGCCTGAAGAAAAAGTAATTGCATATTTTTCCGTCACTATCAATAATCTTGTGATAAATCATTTGAAGAAATCATCAAGACAGGTTGCAAACAGCATGTATGACATAGGCGAAAGTTATAATCTGGCAGCAGATGTCAACATTGAAGAGGAAATAGAAAGAAAATATGATTATGAAACAATAAGAGCAGGTTTCGACAAATTAAAAGAGCGTGATAAATCTATAATAATTATGAAATACGATCTTGAGCTCAATGATGTTCAGATTGCCGATGTTCTGCATATAAAACCTGATTGCGTAAGAATGACAGTATTAAGAAGTATTCGTAAACTGAGAAAGCAAATCAAAAAACTGGAGGGTATAAGAGCCGTATGAACGAGTATAATGAAAGACTTTTGAAAAATGTTCTGGAAGATTACAGAGAAGAACAGACAGAACAGCTGAAAAAGGAAATTGAGGACGCAAAAAACGATCCTCTTTTCCAAAATAAAGAGGGTGAAGCAGAAGCTTTTGCACTCAAATACACCAAAAAGAAAAACAACAAACCTGTCAAGCTTTTCGTGAGAGTTGCATCAATTCTGCTTGTATTGGCAATCAGCCTTGCATTTATTCCCTTTACCGTTGAAGGCAGAAAAAGCTCCATTGCAGAGATTATTGCAAATTTTGTAAATTCGGAGTTTATTGCATTTGACAGTAATGAGGACGATAAACTGTTGCTTTCATATGAGGGTAAGTTTGTACCTACATGGATTCCTGATGGGTATAGTGTTGAGTCGGTAACGAATGAAGCAGATAAAAATGAAATTGTTTTTTCAAACATAAAGAAAAGGATTGTGTTCAAAGAGCAGGCACTTGATGTCAAGACAAATATTGATTATGCTGATGCAGAAGATTTGCAGGAAATAGAGATCCTCGGTTATAATGGAATGTCATTCAAAAAGGATGGTATGAATCGTATCGTTATTACAGCAGAAAATACTGTTCTGTATATTTCATGTAATGATGATTCTGTTGACTTGATCGGATTTGCAAAAAAAATAGAAAAAAGATAAAAAGTGTTACAGTTTCTCCTTAAGATTGTTATAATTAAAAAAACAATCTTAAGGAGGATTTTTTTTCATGAAAAAACTTTTATCTTTTATTCTTGCTTTTGTTTTGATTGCCATGCCCATGTGTGTTGAAGCCTATGCTTCTGAAGGTGAATTAAGCTATGATAATTCTGTTATGCCTCGCTATACCTATATTGATTCAGTAAGTGCAGGAATATCGGAAGCAGCATTAGGCTTTGTTAATTGTTTATCTGATTGTGTAAGCTTTCAGGCAGATAAGACTTTTGTTCTCACCTGCATTTTGCAGAGATGTACAGCCAGCTCATCATGGGAAAATTACAAGACCGCAACGGAAACATTCAGCGGTATGGGATCATTTACAATTGCAAAAACTTGGTTTGCACCTGCAACTTATGACGCATACAGAGTTAAAACAACGGTTATTGTAAAAAATTCATCGGGTCTGATAGTTGAAACGACAACAAAAGCGTCAGGAGTTATATATAAATAAAGGACTTATCATTAGTCCGCAAAAATCAGGACAGAGCAGGGTTCAGAAAAGTCTGTGCCCGGCTCTGTCTTGATTTGTTCTTATTTATTTGATATCGGATACAGCCTGAAGTCTCGACCAAAAACGATGTATATTATACATAAATTATCTGTTCAGAAACCATATTCCGAAGTTCAGATACCCTGCAAAAGTCACCCAAAGGGCATATGGAATCTGAAGATATGCGGCAACGGGATTGATTCTTCTGTACTGCAGAATAGTTGATATGATAAGATAAAGAAGCAGTAACAGCCATATGAAAGCAAAAAGAAAAGCTCTCATGTTAAAGAAAATTATGCTCCAGAAGAAGTTTACAAAAAGACTTGCGGCATATGTATAAAGTGCAGAGTCTTTTTGCCTTTTTGAGGCAGTTTTATCCGTGTAAATCATAGCTGCGCTGATACCCATAAGTATATAAAGTACTGTCCAGACTACAGGAAACAAAAATGACGGAGGTGACAACGGGGGAGTTCTGACTTCTTCGTAAATATTCATGTTGCCACGTGTCAGTAATGCTGAAATTATGCCGACTCCGAGTGAAATTGCGATTGAAATAACATAGGGTTTTATTTTTTTCTTCATAATTAACACCACCATGATAAATTTCTATGCAAAAAAAGAAATTATAATACACAAAACGCAAAACTGTTAAAGATTTAACATTCACTCCTTGACATGCAATAGATATTAATATATAATAAAAAAAGTGAAACTTTTTATGTTTCAAAAAAGTCAAGAAGGTGTGTGTCAATATGGATAAAAAATATGAAGCACTGTTTACCCCGTGGAAAATCGGTAATGTTGAAATCAAGAACAGAATCGTTATGTGTCCCATGGGCGGTACATCGCTTTTCGGATGGTTTGAGCTCGGCGGCTGTCATTTTGACAAGGAAGCTGCAAAGCTTTTCATTGAAAGAGCAAACAATAATGTAGGTCTTATCATCCCCGGTATCGCTCCTCTTCGTGATACATTCTGGGGTAAGTGGCTCTGGCAGAATCCCAAGATGTTTGAAGACCTTAAAGAATTTATGGATGAAATCCACAAGACAGGTGCAAAGCTGTTTGTTCAGCTTACTGCAGGTATGGGCCGTTCATGGGCTATCACTGAGCTTGTAGCACCTCTTCACAGAAACAAGTTTACACGTGCTCTTGTAAAGCCTATTCTTGATACATCTCACGAACTTGCATCTCCCTCACCCCAGCCTTCACGTTGGGCTCACGATATTATCTGTCCCGAAATGACAAAGGAACAGATTCACGAAATCATCGAAGCATTTGCAAAGACAGCTAAACTCTGCCGTGATGCAGGTGTTGACGGTGTTGAAGTTCATGCTGTTCATGAAGGTTATCTTCTTGACCAGTTTGCTATTGAGTTCTTCAATAAGCGTACTGACGAATACGGCGGAAACTTTGAAAACAGATACCGTTTTGCTGCTGAAGTTGTTAAGGCAATCAAGGAATCATGCGGTAACGATTATCCCGTTTCACTGCGTTACTCAGTTGAATCAAAGATGAAGGGCTTCTGCGAAGGTGCAATGCCCGGTGAAGAATATACAGAAGTCGGCAGAAACATGACTGAATCCGAAAAGGCTGCAAAGTACCTTCAGGATGCAGGTTACGATATGCTCAATGCCGATAACGGTACATATGACTCATGGTACTGGGCACATCCTCCCATGTATATGCCTCAGAACTGTAACCTTGACGATGTTGCACACATCAAGAATTTTGTTGACATTCCCGTTGTCTGTGCAGGACGTATGGAACCCGATGTTGGTGCTGAAGCTGTTGCAGCAGGCAAGATTGACGGTGTGGGTGTTGCACGTCAGTTCCTTACAGACCCCGAATGGATCACAAAGATCATTGAAGACAGAATTGAAGAAATCAAGCCCTGTATCTGCTGTCACAGCGGTTGCTTCAACTTCTCATCATCAAAGGGTCATGCAAATACTCAGGATCTTAAGGATACAATGGGTCTTGCACGTTGTGCTCTTAATCCCAAGACAATGCAGTCAAAGAAATACAAGATCGTTCCAGCAAAGAAGCAGAAGAATATTGCCATAGTAGGCGGCGGTATCGGCGGTATGGAAGCTGCAATCGTCTGTGCACAGAGAGGCCATAAAGTTAACCTCTATGAAAAGAGCGACAAGCTCGGCGGTGTATTTATCGCAGCAGCAGCTCCCTCTTTCAAGGAAAAAGACCGTGACCTTATCGCATGGTATAACCGTGAAATTCAGAAATATAACATTAATGTGCATTTCAATACAGAAGTTAAGAATATCGAAGCTCTCAAGGCTGATGAAGTTATCATCGCAACAGGCTCAGTTGCAAATTCTATCCCGGTAAAGGGTGCTAAGGAATACGGCATCGAAGCTGTTGATTATCTTCTCGGCAATAAGACAGTTGGCGACAATGTTGTTGTTGTCGGCGGTGGTCTTACAGGCTGTGAAATTGCTTATGATCTCTATCTTCAGGGCAAAAATCCCACAATCATCGAAATGCAGGATGACCTTATCACAACTCCCGGTGTTGCTCTTGCAAACACAAGCTTCCTGCGTGATTTCTTCAAGACAAACAAAGTTCCCGTTTACCTTGAAACAAAGACAACAGAAATCCGTGCAGACGGCGTGACAGTTTGTGATAAAGACGGCAAGACAACAGACATTCCCTGTGACAATGTTGTTCTTTCAGTCGGCTACAAGCCCGCACCTGTAGCTCCCAAGGCTAAGCATGTTCACATTGTCGGTGACGCAAGCAAGGTCGGTAACCTCCGTACTGTTATCTGGCAGGCATGGGACGTTGCAATGAAACTGTAATTTTATAAGAACTCAGGCTCCGGCAAAATTCCGGAGTCTGTTTTTTATAAAAACATATTGATTATTTTTTTATTTGTGGTATGATATTTATGTAATTTTTTTGTAATGTAAACGAAAGGAATTTTTAATATGGCTAAATATCTTATTGTCAATGCTGATGACTACGGAATGTGTAAAGCTGCAAATGAAGCTGTACAGGAGCTTTTTCTCGGCGGCTGGCTCAAATCATCAACAGTAATGCTGCCTTGTCCCGCTGCAAAAGAAGCAGTTCAGTTCTCAATTGATCATCCCGAATTTCCCATAGGTGTACATATCACCCTTACAAGTGAATGGGCAAAATACCGTTGGAAACCCCTTACAAGCGGCAAATCACTTGTGGACGAAGACGGCTACATGTGGCATGAAAGCGATATGGTTGAAAAAAATGCAAAATATAAGGAGATCGAAGCAGAAGTACGTGCGCAGATTGACTATGCTCACAGGCTCGGCATGAAACCTTCTCATATCGATAACCACATGGGTTCTCTTTACGGTCACTACACAGGCAGACTCAGCCTTGGAAAGATGGCACTGCGTATCTGTGGTGATTACGGTTATGCTTACCGTATTTTTACAAAGAATGATAAGCGTATCTGTCCTAACGGTACACCTTACGCACTTTATTCCGCAATTACAATACTTACAAAAATGTGGGGTAAAAAGTATAATGTCATAATGCCCGATTATCTTCTGTTCCCCGATTGGAACGATGATATGCGTGTAAGCTATGAGGTTTACAGAGATACTATTCTCAAAATCTGGACAGATCTTCCCGATGGCGTAACAGAAACTTTCATTCATCCTTCTGTTGAAAACGATGAACTCAAAGGCATAACAGGCAGATGGCTGGACAGAGTTTGGGAATATCAGCTCATGAAAGATCCTTATACTCATGAATATCTCAAAAAACACGGAGTGGAGCTTATCAGCTACCGTGAACTTATTGAGATGAAGAAAAACGGAACTGTATAATCAAGTAAAAAAATCCCGTCGGATACAAAATGATCTGACGGGACTTCTTTTTTGTTTACCAAAAAGTGAAAGTGGTTATCTTGAAAGGTGGTATCTGTATTCTATAACAGGTTTCTTAAAACAGGCTTGATTGTAGCTTAATTTTTTCTTGAAATGCTTAATGATAATTGACATTGAAAACAAAAGTTGATATAATATTTTATGGTGTATAAGATGAAAAAACTGTTATCATTACTGATAGTATTATCAATAACGTTATGCTGTCTGCCGTCTTGTTCTGCAGACGGTAAAAATGTTGTTCTTGAAATAAACGAAACAACCAAGATAGATACAGAAATTTTTTCGTATTTTTTAAATGAGCTGTATTATGAATACGAGGGGATTTCGGATTCTGAATGTATTGAACGTGCCACTTCGGAATGTCTTGAATATGTTGCAGTCAACACACGTTTCGCTCAGAATGGCGGAATGCTTTCACCGAGAGAAAAAGCAGAAGTTTCTAATGAAACTAACGCACTCTGGCGTATTTACGGCGATTATTTTCTTGAAATCGGAGTGTCAAAGGATACATTTTTCAAGATAAGACAGTATGATTATTTTAAAGAAAATATCCGTCTTTCACTTTATGATAAAGACGGTACAATGCCTCTTAATGAAGAATATATAAAACAGTATTTTACTGCAAACTATGTCGGTATAAAATATTTTTATGAAGAGCTTTACACGGTGCTTTCTTCCGAGCAGTATAACGCACTTACCGATTATGAAAAAGGTGTGTATGATTCGCAGAAAAAGGCAGCAGAAGACAGATACAAATATATCAGTGAAATTGCGAACTACGTTAATTCATCTGTCTACACAATGGATGAAGCTTTCATGGCAGTAACAGGTGAAGTTTCTGCGGATATCCGTGTGTCAGCAGATGTTGTGAGCAAAACTGATTCCTCGTTTTCGGAGGAATTTGTAAAAGCCGTTTTTAATCAGGCTGTCGGCAGTGCATTTATAATAACAAATTCCGATAAAAGCCATGTATATTTTATTGAGCGTATTGATCTGCTTGATTCAAAATACGGCTTTTATGAAGAATACAGATCAGAGTGCCTGAAAAAGGTTTCCGAAAGTTTTCTGATCAACGAAATAAACAGCTGGATTACATCATATAAAGCTGTGCGGCATCTGTCAAAGGCAGAACGCTGTCTTAAAAAGATCAAGAATGTTGATCGCAGCAAATATGCAGGAACTGAAAATTATCAGTTCCAAAGCTTTTTACCAAAAAATCTGGAGGCTATCAAATGAAAAAACAAGTGCTTGCATTTGATTTCGGTGCATCAAGCGGAAGAGCCATTCTCGGCACTTTTGACGGAGAAAAAATCACACTTCAGGAGATTCACCGATTCAGTAATGACCCTGTCAAGGTCGGTAATACATTTTTCTGGGATGTGTTAAGACTTTTCCATGAAATTAAACAGGGTATCCTCAAAGCAAAACAGTTCGGAAAAATCGAAAGTATCGGCATTGACACATGGGGTGTTGATTTCGGTCTTATCGATGAAAAAGGCTATCTTCTCGAAAATCCCGTTCACTACCGTGATGACCGTAATATCGGCATGATTGAAGAAGCATCAAAATATATGTCAAAAGATGAAATGTACGACAGAACAGGTATTCAGTTTATGGAATTCAATACTCTGTTTCAGCTTCTTTCACTGAGAAAAAACAGACCTGAAATGCTTGAAAGAGCTCACAAACTTCTCTTTATGCCTGATCTTCTCGCATATATGCTCACAGGTGAAAAAGTTGCAGAATATTCTATCGCAACCACTTCACAGATGGTAAATATCAATACTCAGACATGGGATAAGGAACTTCTCGACACAATGGATATTCCCGAAAGAATATTGTGTGACATTGTTCCCGCAGGCACAAAAACAGGCGTTTTAAGACCTGAACTGTGTGAAGAACTGGGTGTTGATGCCGTTCCTGTAATTGCAGTCTGCGGTCACGATACACAGAGTGCAATCACAGCAATTCCCAGCGAAAGCAAGGATTTTGCATTCATCAGCAGCGGTACATGGAGTCTTTTCGGAACAGAGCTTGATGCACCTGTTGTAAACGATAAAGCAAAAAAACTCAATGTCACAAACGAGGGCGGTTACGGTTACACAACAGCATTCCTCAAGAATATCTGCGGTCTGTGGCTCATTCAGGAAAGCAGACGTCAGTGGATAAGAGAGGGTAGGGAATATTCCTATGCCGAGCTTGAACAGGAAGCTTTGAAAGCAGAGCCGTTCAAATGCTTTATAGATCCCGATGCACCCGATTTTGTTGCAATGGGTGATATGCCCGAAAGAGTCCGTGAATTCTGCCGCAAAACAGGGCAGTATGTGCCCGAAACTGTCGGCGAAGTCATGAGATGTATTTACGAAAGTCTTGCAATGAAGTATAAATACGTTCTGCAGGGTATCGAAGACTGTACTGAAAAGCAGTATGACAGAATCCACGTCATGGGCGGCGGTACAAAGGACACATTCCTCTGTGCTCTTACAGCTTCATCATGCAACAGAACAGTTTATGCAGGACCCATCGAAGCAACAGTTCTCGGCAATATTGCAGTTCAGTTTATGTCAGCAAATGACATAAAAGACATTGCAGAGGCAAGAAAAATCATCGCAAAAGGTGAAAATCTCAAGGTGTATAATCCCGTTGACGCTGACAAATGGGAAGAAGCATACAAAGATTTTGTTAAGATTGTAAAATAACAGGTTGAGAAATTCGCAATTCGCAATGCTCAATTCGCAATTTCGGAAAAGGCTACGCCTTTTGAACCATTATAGATGTGGATAATGTGTTTACTCCATTTTATAATCAACACCGTCAGGTGTTCCGAAACTCCTAACTTCTCACTCCTAACTAAAAAGCAATTCTAAGTGAACAATTCACTTTTTATAAAGAAAGGTTGATACAAATGGCAGAAAAAAGATTTGCAGGCGAATATCCCGTAATTGGTATCCGTCCTGTTATTGACGCAAGAAAAGGACCTCTTGATGTAAGAGGCTCACTTGAAGAGCAGACAATGGGCATGGCTCAGGCTGCTGCTGAACTTTTCAGAAACAACCTCAAGTATTCAAACGGTGAACCCGTAAAGGTTGTTATCTCCGATTGCACAATCGGCAGAGCAGGTGAAACTGCAAAGTGTGCTGCTCAGTTCAAGAAGGAAGGCGTAGACATCACTCTTTCCGTTACTCCCTGCTGGTGCTACGGCAGCGAAACAATGGATATGGATCCCAATACAATCAAAGGTGTATGGGGCTTCAACGGTACAGAGCGTCCCGGTGCAGTTTATCTTGCAGCAGTTCTTGCTTCTCACGCACAGAAAGGTCTTCCCGCATTCGGTATCTACGGTCACGAAGTTCAGAATGCTGACGAATCAGCTCAGATACCCTGTGATGTAAAAGAAAAACTTCTCCGTTTCGGCAGAGCTGCAATTGCTGTTGCTACAATGAGAGGTAAGTCATATCTTCAGATCGGTTCCGTTTGTATGGGTATCGGCGGTTCAATCATCGACCCCTCATTCATCGAAAGCTATCTCGGCATGAGAGTTGAGTCTGTTGACGAGGTTGAAGTTATCAGACGAATGACAGAAGGCATTTACGATAAAGAAGAATATGAAAAGGCTCTTGCATGGACAAAGGCTAACTGCAAGGAAGGCTGGGACAAGAACCCCGATTTCGTTAAGAAGTCAGACGCAGAAAAGGCTGAATCCTGGGAATTTGTAGTAAAGATGATGTGTATCATCAAGGACCTTATGAGCGGCAACAAGAAGCTCGAAGAGAAGTTCTCAGAAGAACAGATCGGTCACAATGCCATTGCAGCAGGTTTCCAAGGTCAGAGACAGTGGACAGACTTCTATCCCAACTGTGACTTCCCCGAAGCAATGCTCAACACATCATTTGACTGGAACGGCGCAAGAGAACCCTACATTCTTGCAACAGAAAACGACGTTCTCAACGGTCTTGGTATGCTTTTCTCAAAGCTCCTTACAAACAGAGCACAGATTTTCGCTGACGTTCGTACATACTGGTCAGGTTCAGCTGTAAAGAGAGCTACAGGTTACGATATCGAAGGCAAAGCAAAGGATTGCGACGGCTTTATTCATCTTATTAACTCAGGTGCAGCTTGTCTTGACGCTTGCGGTGAAGCAAAAGACGAAAACGGCAATGCTGTTATCAAAGAGTGGTGGGATGTAACAGAAGCAGACCAGAAAGCTATTCTTGAAGCAACAGACTGGTGTGCAGCTGACAACGGATACTTCAGAGGCGGCGGATTCTCCTCACACTTCGTAACAAAGGCTGAAATGCCCGTTACAATGATCCGTCTGAATCTCGTTAAGGGACTTGGCCCCGTTCTTCAGATTGCAGAAGGCTGGACAGTTGCTCTTCCCGATGATGTCACAAAGACTCTCTGGGACAGAACTGACCCCACATGGCCCTGCACATGGTTTGCTCCCAGATGCGACGGCAAGGAAGGCAGCCCCTTCAAGACAGCTTATGATGTAATGAACAACTGGGGTGCTAACCACGGTGCTATCTCTTACGGTCATATCGGTGCAGACCTTATCACAATGTGTTCAATGCTCCGTATTCCCGTTTGTATGCACAATGTACCCGAAGATAAGATCTTTCGTCCTGCTTGCTGGAATGCATTCGGCATGGATAAAGAAGGTCAGGATTACAGAGCTTGTGCAGCTTACGGTCCTCTTTATAACAAATATTGATAAATATTGAATAGTCTGCGAATGAGTCCGGTTCTTTGCCGGGCTCATTTATTTTTTTTGTTTCGTTGTGTATGCAATGTTGACATTGGCTAATAAAAAGGATTATAATGTTAGTATATGAATATCAGGAGGAATTGTATGGCCGAAAAAAAGGAAACGGCAGACAGTACGGTAAAATCGTAAAAGTCATGCAGGTGTTGTCCTTTTTGTAATTCTTGCATCTGTACTTATGCTCAAAAGACAAAAAAAACAATCAGTTCAGGATAAAACTGAAATGGAGGATAATAAATGAAAACTTATGACGTAATTGTTATCGGTGCGGGTAACGGCGGTCTTGCGGCTGCTGCAAACTGTGCAAAAGCAGGTCTTTCAGTGCTTCTTCTTGAAAGACACAACATCCCCGGCGGCTCAGCTTCTTCATTTGTAAGAGGCAGATTTGAGTTTGAACCCTCGCTTCACGAGCTCGCAGGTATCGGTGATGAAAAAGAGGCAGGCACAATCGAAGAGGTATTCAACCGTATTGATGCCGATGTTGAATGGTGCAGACACGATTCAACATTCCGTCTTGTTGTTCCTGCAAAAGAGGGCGACACAGACACATTCGTCAATGAAGACGGTGTTCTTGTTACAGTTGACGCCCGTATGCCCGTAGGCTTTGAGGCATTCTCAAGAAAGCTTGATGAGCTCGTTCCCGGTTCATACAGCAGCTGCCGTAAAGCTTTTGACCTTTCAATCAATATGTTCAAGGCTTTTGACTGTCTTGAAGACCTCTCAAAACTTCCCGGCAGTCTTAAAGATGTACCCGACATTATGACAATGGTTTCTCACACAATGAAAGAAGCTCTCGATGACCTCGGTATGCCCAAGAAAGCACAGGATATCTTCAACACATACTGGTGCTATATGGGTTCACCTGCATCACAGTTTGACTTCCTTTACTACCTTTGCTGTCTTCACAGCTATGTAAGAAGCGGAACAGGTATTCCCAAGTACAGAAGCCACGAAATGAGCCTTTCTATTGACAAGAAAATCCGTGATTTCGGCGGTGACATCTGGTATAATTCTGAAGTTACAAAGATTATTATGAAAGACGGCAAGCCTGCAGGCGTTGTCATCAACGGTGAAAAGGAAGTCTACGGCAAACAGTTTATCTGCAACAGCTATCCTTATAAGGTCTTCACAGAGCTTATGGACAAGAAAGATGTTCCCGAAATGCAACTTAAAATGCTCAATGCAAGAAAGACTGCATGTACACTTACAACAGTTTACCTCGGCATGAACAAGACTAAGGAAGAACTCGGCATCAAAGACTATTCAATATTCATTGCTCCCGATTCGGACTCAGACAAGCAGTACGAAGCTGCACAGAATTATTTCAGCGGTTACTGCATCATTAACTGCCTTAATGAAATTATTCCCGATTGTACTCCCGAAGGCACAAGCCAGTTGTTCCTTACAACAATGACATTCGGCGATGTTATGAAAGATATCAGACCTCAGGATTATAAGAAGTTCAAGACAAAGGTTGCAGAAGATATGATCGAAACCTGTGAAAAGGCTCTGAATATCTCCATTAAGCCTTATATCGAAGAAATCGAAATTGCTCTGCCTCCCACATTTGCCCGTTATCTCAACACACCTCTGGGCACTCCCTACGGCTATATGCTCGAAAAGTGGGACAGTATGCTTCCCAGAACAATTCAGTACATCAAGGATCAGCCCTTTGATAATTTCTACTTCTGCGGTGCAACCCAGGAAAGAGGCGACGGCTACGGCTGTGCATATTACACAGGTGAAAAAGCCGCAGGTCTTGTTATCAAAAAAATGAAGGAGGGCAAATAATATGGCAAAGCATTTCAATAACCTCAAAGGTACAAAATTCCTCAAGATGCTTCCTGACCGTCAGGCAAGATTCAAAGCAGCAAGGGCAGAAATGCCGTCTTTTTCAGATAACGCAACTGCACTTGCAAAGGCACTTCATCCCAAGAGACAGTATCTTAAAGTTGCTGATGTGAAAGTTATGGCAGAGGATTGCAGGAGCTTCACACTTGTTCCGGACGAATCAAAGGGCACAAAGGCTCTTGCATATTTCGGTGCAGGTAAGTACCTGACTGTTTTTGAAACAATTGAAGGCATGCCCGTAACAAGAGCGTATTCAATTTCATCTTCTCCCAAGGATTCGCTTGAGGGCAAGTATGTTCTCACAATCAAGCTTGTAGAGGGCGGACTTATGTCACAGTACATCTTTGATAACTGGGAAGTAGGTTCTCAGGTTGAAGTTTCTGCACCTGCAGGTAATTTTGAATATCAGCCTCTGCGTGATGCAAAGAAGGTTATCTGTCTTGCAGGCGGCAGCGGTATCACACCTTTCCTTTCAATGGCAAATGCTATAAATGACGGCGATGAAGATTTCGAGCTGACACTTCTTTACGGCAGCAGAAACTATGAAAATATTCTCTTCCGTCAGGAGCTTGATGAGCTTCAGACAAAATGTGACAAAATCAAGGTTGTTCATGTTCTCAGCGACAAGGGTGCAAAGGTTCCCAAGGACTGTGAAAAGGGCTTCATCACTGCAGAACTCATTAAGAAATATGCTCCCGAAAATGAAGCATATTCAGTATTCCTCTGCGGTCCTCAGCAGATGTATGAATTTGTTGACAAAGAGCTCGAAAAACTTGAACTTCCCAAGAAATATATCAGACACGAAATGTTCGGTGAATTCCATAATCCTCAGAATCAGGCAGACTATCCCGCAGGAATCCCCGAAACAGTCAGAATCACTGTTACAATCCAGGATAAGACATATATCATCAAGGGTAAGTCAACAGATTCCGTTATGCAGATAATTGAACAGAACGGTCTTGCAGTGCCTGCAAGATGCAGAAGCGGTGAGTGCGGATTCTGTCATTCTCATCTGATTTCAGGTAAGGTTTATGTACCCAAGCACCTCGAATACCGCAGACTTGCAGACTACAAGTTCGGCTGTATTCATCCTTGCTGTTCATTCCCCCTGACAGACCTCGAAATCAATGTTCCCGTTGCAAAATAAAAAATACAACAACCGTCGGCAAAACGACGGTTGCATTTTTTTGCGAATAAAATCATTGTTCACCTGTTCAGAAGCCATATTCCTGCATTAAGATAGCCTGCAAATGTTACCCACAGCGCATAGGGAATCTGCAGATATGTCGCAACTTTATTGATTTTGGCGTATCTGACAATTGTGAGAATGATGAGAAAAAGCAATGCAATAAGCCAGATGAATGAGAAAAAATATGCTCTGAGGTTGAAAAATATTATGCTCCAGAAAAAATTGAAAAACAGGCTCAGCCCGTAAACAGAAAGAGCATCTTTCCGTTCCTTTAATGACGCTGTTTTTGTTGTAAAAACCATTGCCGCACTTATCCCCATTAGTATATAGAGAATTGTCCACACGATAGGGAAAAGAATTGGAGGCGGCGATAACGGCGGACTTTTTACCTGAGTGTAAATATCCATATTGTTTCTTGTCAACAGGGCAGACACAACTCCCACGCCAAGAGATAAAGCTATTGATATCGCATAGATTCTGATTTTTTGCTTCAAATCACACACCACCTTTGTGAATATATATGCATTAAATAAAAAGTGTATGATAACGCTGTATTTTATATTTTAATTATTGCAATTTAAGTATAATTTTGCTATAATAATCTTATAATGCGAAAATTTGGATATATTAAATATACAAAGATTTTTCCGTATTATTTTTCGATTTGGCAGAAATGCTGATTGATAAAGTTTTCACAATATAATATAATATTATTGTGTAAAAAAGTTAAAAAATTCTTTATATAAAAGGAGATTTCAAAATGAGCGTTTTAAACAAAAAGACAATTGAAGACATTCAGGTTGCCGGCAAAAAAGTTCTTGTACGTTGTGACTTCAACGTAAAGATGGAAAACGGCGTTATCACAAGTGACAAGAGAGTTGTAGCTTCTCTTCCCACAATCAAGTATCTTCTTGACAACAATGCAAAAGTTATCCTTTGCTCACACCTCGGCAGACCCAAGGGTGAATTCAACCCCGAATTCTCAATGGGCCCTGTTGCAGAATGCCTTTCAAAGTATCTCGGTATTGAAGTTAAGCTTGCTAAGGACGTTGTAGGCGAGTCAGCTCAGGCTCTTGCTGCTGAACTCAAGGATGGCGAAGCAATGCTTCTTGAAAACGTTCGTTTTGAAAAGGGCGAAACAAAGAATGACGAAGAACTCAGCAAGAAATTTGCTGCTCTTGCAGACATCTTTGTAAACGATGCTTTCGGTTCAGCTCACAGAGCTCATTCATCAACAGCAGGCGTTGCAGCTTTCGTTGAAGAAACAGCTATCGGCTACCTTATGCAGAAGGAAGTTGACGTTATGGGTAAGGCTCTTGAAGATCCTGCAAGACCCTTTGTTGCTATCCTCGGCGGTGCTAAGGTTTCAGACAAAATCGGCGTTATCGAAAACCTTATGGAAAAGGTTGACACACTTATCGTAGGCGGCGGTATGGCTTACACATTCTTCGCAGCTCAGGGCTACACAGTAGGTACATCAATCTGTGAAGAAGACAAGATTGACCTTGCAAAGAATATGATGAAGCTTGCAGAAGAAAAGGGCGTTAAGTTCCTTATCCCCGTTGATAACAGAATCGGTACAGCATACAGCCCCGATACAGAATGTGAAATCGTTGACAGTGACAAGATTCCCGACGGTTGGATGGGGCTTGACATCGGTCCCAAGTCAGAAAAGCTCTTTGCAGAAGCTCTCGAAGGTGCAGGCACAGTTATCTGGAACGGACCTATGGGCGTTTCAGAATGGGATAAGTTCGCATCAGGTACAATCTCTGTAGCTAACGCAGTTGCAGCAGCAACAGATGCAGGCGCAGTTTCAATCATCGGCGGCGGTGACTCAGCAGCAGCTGTTAAGAAGCTCGGCTTCAACGACAAGATGACTCACGTTTCAACAGGCGGCGGTGCTTCTCTTGAATTCCTTGAGGGTAAAGACCTTCCCGGTATCGCTTGTATCGCAACAAAGTAATTGAAAGGGTATTGAAATTATGAATAAAGCACTTCGTAAAGCAGTTATCGCAGGTAACTGGAAAATGAATAAAACTCCCGCAGAAACAAAGGCTCTTATCAACGAAATGAAGCCCCTTGTTGTAGGTGCAGACTGTGATGTTGTTCTCTGCGTTCCTTACATTGACGTTTTTGCAGCTATGGAAGCAGCAGAAGGTTCAAATATCAAGATCGGTGTTGAAAACTGTCACTGGGCAGAAAGCGGTGCTTTCACAGGTGAAGTTTCAGCTAAGATGCTTAAGGAAATCGGTGTTCCTTATGTTATCATCGGTCACTCAGAGAGAAGACAGTTCTTCGGCGAAACAGACGTAACTGTACAGAAGAGAACAAGAGCTGCTCTTGATGCAGGCCTTACAGTTATCCTCTGCGTCGGTGAATACCTTGAACAGAGAGAACAGGGCATCACAGAAGAAGTTGTTCGTATGCAGACAAAGATTGCTCTCGGCGGTGTTTCAGAAGCTGAACTCGAGAACATCATCATCGCTTATGAACCCGTATGGGCTATCGGTACAGGTAAAACTGCAACTGCAGAACAGGCTAACGAAGTTAACCATGCAATCAGAGTTTGCGTTGCTGAACTTTACGGTCAGGCTGCTGCTGACAAGATGGTTGTTCAGTACGGCGGTTCAATGAATGCTAAGAATGCAGACGAACTTCTCGCTCAGGAAGATGTTGACGGCGGTCTTATCGGCGGTGCATCACTCAAGGCTGAAGATTTCTCAATCATTGTAAAAGCTGCTTCAAAATAAAAAATAATAAGTGGGCAGGAGAGATACCTGCCCTTTTTTAAAGGAATGAATAATATGAAAAAACCTTATGTTTTATGTATAATGGACGGCTTCGGTTCAAACCCCGGTGCAAAGGGCAATGCAATCGAATTTGCAAAAACACCCTGCCTTGATAAGCTTTTTGCTGAAAATCCCCATACACTTATCGGTGCATCAGGTCTTGATGTAGGTCTTCCCGACGGTCAGATGGGCAATTCAGAAGTCGGTCACACAAACATCGGCGCAGGCAGAGTTGTTTATCAGATGCTCGTCAAGATTTCAAAGATGATCAAAGATGGCGAACTTTCAAAGAATGCCGAGCTTCGTGCAGCAATGGAAAACTGCAATGAAAAGAAATCTGCACTTCACCTTGTAGGTCTTCTTTCAGACGGCGGTGTTCACAGCCACATCGAGCACCTTTTCGGCCTTGTTGAAATGGCTAAGGAAATGGGCGTTGAAAAAGTTTATGTTCACGCTATCACAGACGGTCGTGACGTTTCTGTTGAGTCAGGTAAGGGCTTTATGCAGGATTGTCTTGATAAGTTCAATGAAATCGGTCTCGGCAAAATTGCAACTATCTCAGGCAGATACTACGCAATGGACCGTGACTTTGCATGGGACAGAGAAGAAAAGGCTTATGCTGCTATGGTTTACGGCGAAGGCAATCAGTGTGACTGCCCCGTAAAGGCAATGGAAGAATCCTATGCAAACGGCATTACAGACGAGTTCGTTCTTCCCGTTGTTATTGATAAAGACGGTATGATTAAAGAAAACGATTCAGTTATCTGTTTCAACTTCCGTCCCGACAGAGCAAGACAGCTCACAAGAATGTTCGTTGATCCCGATTTTAACGGCTTTGAGAGAAAGAACGGTTTCTTCCCCGTAAAATATGTATGTATGACTCAGTATGATGCATCAATGCCTAATGTTACTGTTGCTCTTCCCAACGAAGACCTTACAATGACAATGGGTGAATATGTTTCATCACTCGGTATGACACAGCTGAGAATCGCAGAAACTCAGAAGTATGCTCATGTAACATTCTTCTTCAACGGCGGTGTTGAGGCTCAGTTCCCCGGTGAAGACAGAATTCTCATCAATTCTCCCGACGTTGCAACATTTGACCTCAAGCCCGAAATGAGTGCTTATGAAGTAACTGATGCTGTTGTTGAACAGGTTCTCAGCGGTAAGTATGATGTTATTATCATCAACTACGCCAACTGCGATATGGTTGGTCATACAGGTATTTTTGAGGCAGCAGTTGCAGCAGTTGAAGCTGTTGACGAATGTGTCGGCAGACTTGCTGACGCTGTTGCAAAGATGGGCGGTAAGATGATCATTACTGCTGACCACGGCAATGCTGACAAGATGCTTGACGAAAGCGGCGAAGCTTTCACACCTCACTCAACAAATCCCGTTCCCGTTATCACAGTAGGCAGTGACTATGCACTCAAAGAAAACGGAAAGCTCTGTGACCTTTGCCCCACACTTCTTGATATTATGGGCATCGCTCAGCCTGAAGAAATGACAGGCGAATCTTTACTTGTAAAATGATGGTTGCCTTTGGCAAATGATGTCACTTTGTTTATGATGGTGCTTCGCAATGATGGTTGTCTTCGACAAATGAATGCAACCATCCCATCATTTTGAATGTTTACATTCAATCTATCATTGCAACTGGTTGCACTATCATTTTAATCGAAGATTAAACCATCATCTTTACAGGAGGGGATTCTGTGAAAGAAAATAATATTCTCATTGATTTGTCAATAGAACTTGCAATAGAAATTGTTGAATTAGTAAAAATCCTAAAATCAAAGCAACAGTCTGTTATTGGTAATCAGATTTGTCGCAGCGGAACAAGTGTCGGTGCGAATATTCACGAAGCACAGTATGCGCACAGCCGTGCAGATTTTGTTGCAAAATTTGAGATTGCCCTCAAAGAGGCAAACGAAACTTCATATTGGTTGCTGATACTATACAGAACAAAATATATTGATGAACAATACTATAAAAAGATAGAAAATTTGTGTTCCAGAATAAAAGCCGCACTTGTCGCTTCCTGTAAAACAGCAAAAAACAATAAATAATAATTCAACCGCATCGGATAAAACCGGTGCGGTTTTGCTATTGTTCCAAGCCTAAAATATAATCGGCAGAAACTTTATAAAATTTACATAATGTTATGATATGTCTGACAGGGATTTTGTTAATACCTTTTTCATATCTTGAATAAACTTGCTGTGTTGTTCCGAGGATTTCAGCGATTTCACTTTGCTTTAAATCGTTATCTTCACGCAGTTCCCGAATAATTTCATGATATTCTTTCATTATCATCACCAATAAAATTGTAATACATCACATTTGGTGTATCAACATTATACACCAGATGTGGTGTATAATGTTGATTGGAGGTGGTCAAAATGGCTTATAAAACAATTGGTTTTGTAGAAAGTGATAAGGAATTGATTGAAAAAATTGATAAGTACAGAAAAGAAAATAACTTATCATTTGTTGCAGCCATAAGAAAATTATGTTCAGATGCATTGGATTTTAAGCGTATTATTAAATAGAGGTGAAAAATGATGAAAAATACTATTTCGATTATTTTATTTGTTGTGTTATTATTTTCTTTTGCAGGTTGTGGAACAGAAGATAAGACACAGAATGCGACAACAACCACACAAGTAAGTACAACAGTTATAGAAACAACGACAAAAGCCGGCATATCTAAAGAAAAAGCAATTGAGATTGCAAAAGATGAAGTGTGGTCTATTATAGAAGATGAACTATGGGATGAGTATGATCTAATAGCTGATACATCAGAATACAAATTTTCATTCTCATCTGCAACGTATGATGAAGCTAATCAACAATGGAAAGTAGAGCTTTTGGGACAATGTCTTGCAAAAGATTTTAATACACGTCGATATCTTGGATATTATGCATTTGAAGTTAAGGTGTATGTAACAACTAAAGGTCTTGTTGATGGTTCTGTTGTTACAGGAATTGGGAGAATGTAAAAGAATCCGATAATCAGCTTCTTATAAAAAGTAATCGCACCGATGTTCGGTGCGGTTGTTTGTTATGTATTATAAATTTTTCTGAACCTATCGGCTCTGTCGTAGGCTTCTGCTATGTATTCTTCAAATGTCATTTTGATATAGCGGTCATTGGTGTTTCTGTTGGGGCGGTTACCTTTTACCAATTCAAATGAAAGGGGACCTGTGAAGCCGCATTTGTGCATTCTTGCGGCAATATCATTCCAATCTCCGATGCCGTCAAAGGGCAGCATGTGATTATCGTCATGGAATGTTATTTCTTCCTCGGTCTGTCCCATATTGTCATTAAGATGCGTTACAATCAGTTTTTCGCCGTGTCTTGCAAGCATATCAATACCTGCATTATAGCACATTTCATGACCTGAATCGAAGCAGAAGCCGATGTGGTCATAATGTCCGAATCGGTCAAAAATCATCTGAAGATATTCCGGTCCCTCGGTGTTTTCAAATGCGATTTTTACACCTTTTTCTTTTGCATATTCAACTATTTTTGCTATTCTTTCAAGTCCCAATTCGTTTGGTGAATGATTATCCATTCCGATAATTGCATGACAGACCATTATTTCAACGTTATTTTCCGCACAGCAGTCTGCACAGCCGTAAAGGTCTTTCAGCATCTTTTCTGCAAGCTTGCCTTCTTCATCGTGCCATAAATCGTCCACTCCGTAAAACGGTGCATGAAGATATATGTATTCGAGTCCTGCATTTCTTGCATAGCTTATGATGCCGTTCATGTCCTCATCTTTCATCCAATCAGAAAAGACACCCGCAAAGCCTGCATTTTTAATTATATCAATCTGTTCTTCGTATGTCAGACCGAAAGCTTTATCAATTCCCGTACAAACCGAATTGCAATCCATTTCTTTCACTCCATGTGCATTTTTTACTTTATAGGAAACTTCGTTTCCATAAAGCAAAAAAAAGATTGTATGTCCCTCCGAACGCCCGCTATGCGTGCTCGGAGATGGACGAATCGAAAACGGTCGCCGCGATACGGCGAAAGCCGTTTTCTTGTTTATTATAATATTTATTTTTCTAATCTTCAATAAAAACTTGAAAAAAATATCAGGATATAATAAACTATGAGTAAAGGAAGTGATAGCATGGGTGAAAAAATAAAAAAAGCCATAGGCGTTCAAGGTGATTTCAAAACCACCATTCTGCCTATGATTAATTACAGCTATGCAAATATGTATATGGGCGGTGCGGGATACATTATCGGTATGTACTTCACTGTATTCCTGACTGACGTTGTAAATATTTCGCTCAATCAGGCAGGTATTGTTGTTATGCTTGCAACTGTCTGGGATGCCGTGACAGACCCTGTTATGGGAATCATAACAGACCGAACACGTTCAAAAACAGGTAAGCACAGACGTTATCTTCTTTGGGGATTGCCTGTTATGGCAATATCCTACACTCTTTTGTGGAACTCATTCGGGCTCAATGGTTCTCAGAATCCCACAAAAGCAATGGTTTATTTCGTACTTGTTTATATGCTTTATAAAACTGCATATACGATGATATGTGTGCCTCATACCGCAATGCTTCCCGAGCTTGCACCCGAATACAATCTCCGTACACAGTATAATTCAGTCGGTTATCTTTTCAATTCTGCAGGTATGGTGCCGGCATTCGGTATTGTTGTGGTTATTCTCGGAATTTTCGGCTCCGGTGATAATATCACATCAGAATCAAAAATGCCGTTTCTTGTTATCGGTATAGTTCTTTCTGTTTTCTTTGCTGTTGCAGTTTTTCTCACTTATGCAAAGACAAGAGAGCCAAGCTCATTAGGCAATAAAAATGAAAAACTTGATGTTAAATACATAATCAGAGAATATATCCTTGTTTTTAAGAATAAATCTTTCAGACAGTATTTCTTTATGAGCCTTGCATATCAGTTTTCAACAGGTTTCTATGCAAACTCCAAGGTTTACTACATAAAGTATCTTGCAAATCAGTACAGCAAATATGCACTTTTCAATGCAGTTGCTGGTGTTGCGGAAGCAGGAGCATTTCCTCTGAACTATGCACTCACAATGAAACACGGCAAGAAAAAATGCGGTAACATCGTAACACCTCTGATGGTTGCAGGTCTTGCAATCGGACTTATAATGCAGTCAGGCGGATCATTTTTCTGGACAGCACTTATGATGCTGAGTATGATTCTTTATCCCTTCGGTATGTCGGGTCTTGGGTTTGTTTCAACAAATATTTTCCCCGACCTTACAGACGTTGATGAGCTTATCACAGGCAGAAGAAGAGAGGGTGTTATTGCAACTTTCTCAACACTTATCAAGAAAAGCATCAGCGGTGTTATGGCGGCACTTGTAGGTTTTACTCTGCAAGGCTTCGGACTTGTAACAGGTGATACAGTTTCAAATTATGAAAAAGCAACAGGTGCTCTCTTTGCACAGTCAGACAGTGCTGTAATGGGCGTTCGTATCTGTGTTGCTGTTATTCCGATTGTTGCAGCTTTTGTAGCCCTTATACTTCTTAAAAATTTCCGTATGACTAAAGATGATCATACTATGATTCGCGCAGCCATTGCAACAAAGCATAAATACGGAAGTGTGACACTTACACAGGAACAGAAAGAACGCTGTGAGCTGATTTCGGGACAGAAATTTGAAAACACTTGGCTCGGTCAGGGTGTAGCTGACCGAGAAGAATATTATCTTGAGCAGAATGAAGAGGGACAGTATCTGATTCTTCTTGAGAAAAAGAAAGAAAAGGAGAGTGCACACAAATGATTGATATAACAAAAAAAGCACCTGATAAAAGAGAAAAAAATGCAAAAAATTCGTTTCTTGATTTCCTGTTTTATCTTGTTCAGTGGACATGGGGACTTCCCGTAAACCTGGTTGGTGGAATCATTTTCCTTATCTGTACAAAAATTAAGAAACGCCGTTGGCAGAGATTCGGATATTCATATATTGTCTATCTTCCATGGAATCAGGGTGGATTGTCACTGGGTCTTTTCATTTTTATGAAAGACCAGCACAGCAGTAAAAAATGGACATACAACACTCGAATCCATGAGTACGGACACACATGGCAGTGTCTGCTTTTAGGACCTCTTTATTATGTCGTTATCGCAATTCCTTCTGCTGTCTGGTGCAATGTCTTTGCAGGCTACAGAAAAAAGCATAATATTTCATACTATAAAGTTTATTGCGAAAGCTGGGCAAATGCCTGGGGACAGAAATTCTCCAAAATGCAGATGGATCTATAAACAAAAATTTAGCGGAGCTAAATTATTGTTTAAATTCTCAATTCTCAATGCTCAATTCGCAATTATCGGAAGCCCTACGGGCTTGAATTATACAAATGGGTCAAAGGGCGAAGCCCTTTCCACAATTGCGAATTACGAATTACGAATTGCGAATTTTTATCGGGTTTATCCCGATAAATTATTGTTTACAAAAAATTCAAGCCGTAGCAAAAAAGCTACGGCTTTGTTTGTTATTCATCTAAAGAATATATTGCAAAGACTTTGGAAATCTGCGCCGGATATGTTTCCTGAATCTCACCGTTGTAAACAATTCTCACTTCATCACCCTTTTTCAGCTCGGGCACAGGTATGGTTGATATTACATCAGTGCTGACATAAATCTGACTTGCAGACCGACGCTCATCTTCACCCTCAAGAGGCTCAACGAGAATATTTCTTTCATTCACTTCAAGAACTGTTGCATTGAAGAACGGATTTTCGCCCGGTGCTACTGTTGTTGTATATTCACCACTTGCTGTCGGTGTTTCGGGCTGTACTGACGGATCTGATGTGGGAACATCGAATCCTGTTACGCTCTCTTCAATATAGAATTCAACCACAGCGGTAAATTCATCCGCATCTGCATCTTCACCAACACCGAAATTGAATTCAACGGAATATTTTCCCGATTTGGAAATATCAAAACCTTCAAGGCTGAGTTTTCGTGTGATAGTTTTTTCATTTGACATGAAAAGTGGTGTTGTCCATAATCTGAATTCAAAGTCATAGATTTTTTTTCCGTTTTCATGGCGGAAAACACTATATGGTGTGCCGTATACAATCGTTTTTCCTGTGTTGTTTGTAACCTTTGTCACAACATAAGGTGAAGATTTCAGCTCCATTTCGATAATTCCGATTGAAACATCTTTGTTTGTTGTGGTGCCGGGAATGTACATATCACTGAATTCACTCACAGTCTCAATTGTGATGTCAGGCTCTCTTTTCAGCCTGAAAGAGTTCATTACATAATAATTTCCGTTGCTGTCCGTGGGCAGATATGCACCAATGAAGTCACCGTTTCTGAACATGATGAATACATATTTGTCTGACAGATAGAAATTGGCACCGTAAACATCCTTTATTTTATTCTTGGAATAAGCCGAGGGAAGTGTAGCCAGAATCAGGTCTATCTCATGGTCATTTGCGTTTCCTTTTACAAGTGTTCCGAGCGTTGTTGCATTACCTGCACCGTCACCGTCAAATCTTGTAATTATCATATCGGTTCCGAGTCTGTAACGGATGTCACGCATTTCAGTGTTTGCTCGCTCTTCGCCGATAACCTCGTCATAATAATACTTATCAATATAGTGATATCCGTCTATTGATTCATTTGCCGGGGTTGTCATAAAGCCGATTACAACTGCAACAAGTGCCACCACCGAAACAATAATTATCCACAGAGCAGGTTTTTTGTAGCTGAGAACTGATTTTATTCTGCTTTTTACTCCTGTTTCACCGAATGCAAGAGGGCAGGCGGCAATACTTCTTTTTGTAACACTCAAGGATAAAAGTGCTTCGGAATATGTTTTTTTCTCTTCGGATTCCATTTCTTTTATAACTTTTTCATCGCAGGCATATTCAATGTCACGGCAAAAAAGACTGTAAGCAACCCACACAAGGGGATTGAACCAATGAATACTCAGAACGGTAAATCCTAAAGGTTTCAGAATATGGTCAAGCCGTCTGATATGTGCTTTTTCATGAGCGATAACGGGATTAATCTGATTTGCAGTTATGTCAGACGGCAGATAAATCCGAGGTCTCGCAATGCCGAGAATAAAGGGAGATTTTATATTATCGCAAAGATGAATATTATCGTTATAGCGTATTGATGCTCGGACTGTTCTGTGAAGTTTTAAATAGCTTATTACCGAATAAATAATCATTACACCGATGCCGAAAAGCCAGACGGCAAATGATATTTTCAGCACCATATCAACGGGGCTGTAGCCGATTGTGTACGGCTTTTCTGCAAAATCTGAAATAACAGGATTCACAATCTGATTTACAGCATTGATACCCGTGTCAATTGCAGGTGAAGATACAACCTGAATATTGCTAGGTATTGTTTCTGCTGAGGGAATAAGGCTGAGCATACTCTCGAAGTTAAAGGGGCAGATAAGACGAAATCCGACCAAAGCCCACAAAATCAGATTTATGTATTTCGGCGCTTTTTTCAAAACTGCACGAAGTATAATCACGGCAAGAATCAACCACACCGCAGTAATGCTCATGTTAAGGAGTTTAATAATTACAGCATCCATTTTTAACCCTCCTTGTATGAGTCTATCATTGCCCGTATTTCGGCAAGTTCCTTTTCCGTAAGTGTCTGTTTCTTTGTGAAGGCTGCTATAAATGCGGGAAGTGAACCTTCAAATGTTTCGTCAACAAAATTTTTGCTCTGAAGTGCGAAAAAATCATCCTTTGAAATAAGAGAAGTAACTGTTCCGTTTTCATTTTGAAAAATCCCTTTTTCACAGAGTTTTTTCAGAACGGTGTATGTGGTTGATTTTTTCCATTCAAGCTCTTTAAGACACAGTTTCACGAGCTCTCCCGAACTTATCGGCTCATTTTTCCATATAAGCTCGGCAAATTTCTGTTCAACAAAGCCTAATTTGTAATTATCCATATATAAACCTCCTTCTGTTGTTGGTCTATCGCGAATAAACCTTGCATCTTTAGTCTATCACTAATAGACCATTTTGTCAAGAGGAAAACAATAATTTATCTGAGAGTTAGGAGTTAGAAGTTAGGAGTTAGGAGTGTCGGAAGTGCTACGCACTTGTTCCGCTATCGCTCTATTAGTGAAAAAGAAATTTTTGCGATATACCGCCATTTGCGAAAAAACTGCATTATAATGGGGTAAGGGGCAAAGCCCCTTCATAAACTCCTCACTTCTCACTCCTCATTCCTAACTATTGTCGGACATAGCCCGACAAATTATTGTTTATCTGAAAAAAGAAAAGCCGCAGCTTTCGCTACGGCTTGTTGTTGTATTTCAGCATTTAGCCTTGTGCCATTGCACCGACCTGCATCATGAAGTCGCCTATCTGTGCGCCGAATTCGGGAGCACCGTCCATAATGAGCTTACCTGTTCTTGTGGACTCGAGCATGTCTGCTGTCTGCATAAGAATGCCCAGAGCGCTGTCAAGATTGTCAAATCTCATTGTGAAGAAGGGAAGAGCTCTCTTGTAAGTGCCTCTGCCTGCTCTTGTCTTACCTGCTTTTACACGGATGTAAGCCGAAACAGTGGGTTCGTCATTAACTGCCCATGCATAAACACGGTCGGGGCTCTTCTTTGCCCAGTCGTGAATTTCTTCGTGACCGTTCTTGTTAAGCTGGCTGATACCGCTTGAAAGAAGGTAGAAGTAGCACTTAACCATAAGTCTTTTGTCCTCTTCTGCCTTGGGAGGTTCTTTTGCTGAAAGCAGTGATGACATTTTAAGAAGTGCCATAAGGAATGCAACAAATGCACCGGTGTGCTTGAGAACCCCCTTCATCTTGGGCAGTGTGGAGGGACCCATCTTGCCTTTGAAGAAAGCATTCATTGCTTCAACACTCTGAAACTCAAGCTCAACCATGGGCTTGGGTTCAATTTTTTCTGTATGTATTACCCACTCATCGCAGTTTACCTGGAAATGAGTGGCATATTTTCCGCCGGGGGCATCAGGATCAAGAGCACTCACCTGATAAACACAGTGAACTGCTTTGAATTTTTTTGCAAGAGACGGTGTGTCTGCTACGATGACCTTTAAAAGCGGCAATACGGCATTCATGAATATTTTATTGGTTAAAAATTCTTCTCTTGAAGCCATTTTTAGTTCCTCCTTTTAAAGATTATACTTCGTCGTCCCAGTTGTCGTCTTCTTCGAAGTCCATCTTCATTGTTTCTCTGACAGCATTGATGATACCGTTTGAGTCGATGCCTACTGCGTTCATGATATCCTCATGAAGACCGATGGGAGCAAAAGCATCCTGGTGACCGAGCTTCTTGAATGCACAGCCCTTACCTGCTTCAGCCATAACTTCAGCAACTGCTGAGCCGAGACCGCCGATAACGTTGTGATCTTCAACGGTGATGATACGGCGGGTATCCATAACAGCCTTGATGATAGCTTCTTTATCGATGGGTTTGATTGTATGCATATCAAGAACACGGATCTTAAGACCGTCGTTCTGATCAAGGAACTGAGCTGCTTCCCAAGCCTGGAATACGCATGAACCTGTTGCGATGATTGTAAGGTCTGTACCTTCATGAACAGTAACAGCCTTGCCAAGCTCGAAGCCGTAGTTTGAATCCTTGTAAAGAACTCTGTCGAAGCCACGGTTGATTCTGATGTAGAAAGGACCGGGTGTTTCGTAAGCTGCCATAACTGCGTTGTATGTTTCAACACCGTCAGCAGGACAGATAACTGTAAGATTGGGAATGGAACGAACTACTGCAAGGTCGCAGATAGCGTGATGAGTTGAACCTGCCTGACCGAAAGATGTACCTGAATGAGTAGCAATAACTTTTGCATTAACATTCTGATAGCAAAGGTCTGTATGGAGCTGGTCAGCTGAACGGAATGATGCAAACTGTGAGAATGTGGAAAGGAAAGGTACAAGACCTGCTCTTGCCATACCTGCTGCAACACCGAACATATTCTGCTCTGCAATACCTACGTTAAAGAATCTGTCGGGGAACTTTTTCTGGAATTCACCGATCTTTGTTGATTTAGCAAGGTCAGCTGTAAGTGCAACGACCTCGGGATGTGCCTCACCAAGCTCAACGAGAGCCTGACCGTAAATCTCAGCTGTTGAGAGAGATGTTGAGTCAATTGCTGTATAGGTTAATCCGCCTGCCATCTTATTCAGCCTCCTTTTCTACTCTTGCAATTCTCTTTTCATAGAACTTTTCAAGACTTGCCTTAGCCTTGTTGTAATTATCTTCGTCAATAGCACCGTAGTGCCATGTGTAGTTGTCTTCCATGTAGTCGATACCGCAGCCCTTGATTGTGTCAAGAATGATCATATAGGGCTTGTCGGAAGTGTTTGCGAGAGCTTCGTCGACAGCTTCGCAGATTTCCTTGATGTTGTTACCGTCGATAACCTTGACTTCAAAACCGAAAGATGCCCACTTGTCTGCAAGGGGTTCAAGACGCATAACATCTTCTGTTCTGCCGTCGATCATGCACTTGTTACGGTCAACGAATGAAATCATGTTTGTTGTTTTGTAGTGAGCTGCTGACATTGCTGCTTCCCAGTTGGAGCCTTCGTCACATTCACCGTCACCGAGAAGGACATAAGTCTTGAAGTCCTTGCCTGTAACTCTTGCTGCAAGAGCAGTACCTACAGCGATTGACATACCATGACCGAGAGAACCTGTTGAAGCATCAACACCTACGATCTTGTTTGAGTCAAGATGCATACCCATTTTTGAATTGGAAAGGTTGAATGTCTTGAGCATTTCCTTGTCATTGAATCCGAGGTCGCAAAGCAGGGGAGCATAAGCGATACCTACGTGACCTTTTGAAAGGATAAATCTGTCTCTGTCCTCCCATTTGGGATTCTGTACATCAATCTTCATGTACTTGTGATAAAGTACTGTCATAACATCGAGTGCGCTCATACCGCCGCCGATGTGTCCGCTGCCTGCCCATTTTGTTGTGTCGAGGGTAAGCATACGAAGCTCATGAACCTTTTTTTCAAGAGCGAGCCATTCAGCTTTTGAAAGTGGCATAAAATTTCCTCCGTTTCATTTTTTAATGCACAATTATTTTTTTTCGGTAAGGCTTGCACCCTGCCGTAATTTTCAGTTAAATTAAAATGCTTCGGGATGTCTTTTTCTTACAGCCTTGAATGCATCGTCAGCAACTTCGATTGTATACTTGATGTCATCTTCTGTAAGAGAAGCATTGATGAAATGGTTATGATGGCTTGTGATGAAAATGCCTCTGCTTACCATTTCCTGAACCCAGTCCTGATGCAGGAACAAGCTGTCATCGTTAGCTATTCTCAGGTAGAACAATGCGGGTTCACCTGAAACAACAAGGTCAAAGCCGTTGTTTGCAGCTGCAGCTTTAAGACCGTTTGTAAGCTGTGTACCGAGTTTCTTAAACATGGTGGGTGTATCGAGCTTCTTCATCTTTTCGATACATGCAATACCTGCTGCGAAAGGAACAGCACTCATCCAGTAGCTGCCTGTGTAAGAAAGACCACTCATTGCACTCTTGAGGAAGTCCTTACCACAAAGACATGAAACATTCCAGCCGTTTGCAAGAGCTTTACAGAAGCAGATAAGGTCAGCTTCAAAACCGTAGTAATGGTCAGAACCTGCAAGGTCAAGTCTGAAACCGCAACGGACGTCGTCAACGATAAGAACGATATCGTTTTCTGTACACAGCTTTCTGACTTTCTGCCAGTAGCCTTCTGCGGGAAGTTCATTGTCAAGGAAGTTGCCGTGCATATAAGGAGTTGCAATGAATGCTGCGATTTCACCCTTGTTCTCAGCAATAAGCTTTTCAAGTGCGGGAATGTCGTTCCAGTCAACATAAAGGTTGTTTGCAACGTCTTCGGGAAGAACACCGGGGTAGTCAAGCTTCTGTGTCCACATTGAAACACCGTGATAGAAGCCGTTTACGAAGATGATCTTTTTCTTGTGTGTATGGTAACGGGCACACATGATAGCTGCCTGAGTTGTATCGTTACCGTTTTTTGCGAAGAATGCCCAGTCTGCAGATGCAACTGTGTCAACCATAAGTTCTGCGAACTCAACCATCTTGTATGAAGGTGTTGTTGTACAGTTTGCAATTTCTGCCTGCTTCATAGCAGCAGCGTTTACATCGGGGTCATTGTAACCGAGAACATTGGGACCGTAAGCACACATATAGTCGATGTACTTATTGCCGTCAACGTCCCACATGTATGAGCCTTCTGCTCTTTCTGAGAAGAAAGGCCATGAAGTTGTGGGAACCCACAGACCTTCAGCAGGACCGAGATGACCGTAAATACCTGAGGGTATTACGTCAACGGCTCTTTTGAACCATTCCTGACTCTTTTTGTGATTTAATTTCTTTGTAGCCATTTATGTACCCTCCTTATGCAAGATAAAGACCTACAAGGTCGAGAATTCTGTTCATATTATCAACCATTGAGATCATGCCGCCCATTTTAATTTTGCCTTCGCCGACACATGCAACTGAGTTGACTTTGCCGTCAAAGAGGTCACGGGCAAGTCTGATTGACTCAAACTCCATAAGAGCTCTGGGAGTATCAGTACCCTTCTTGACTGTGAGAAGTCTGTGGTTGTTTACTCTGATTGTAGCCTTGGGGCCGTCCTTGATTGACATAAGGATTTCACCGTTGACCATATGATGAGCTGAGAATTTGCCGATCTCATCGTTATTGCCTATCTGTGCAATTGCAACTGCAATTGTGTAGAACATGAGTGATGTGCTGATTTCAAAGAATCTTTCATCCTTAAGGTCTTCGGGATCGGGTCTCATGTATTTTGAGAGAAGGTCAGTAAGGGGAACGAATTCCTTGAGAAGGAAACCAAGATGCTGGAAGCCTTTTGAAGGAATGGGTGTAACGGTTCCGTCTATCATTCCGTTGAATTTCTCACATGATGAGAAGGGAAGTTTGATGTCACAGGGGCCGATGCCGTCTTCCATTCTGCATCTGCCGTTTTTGAAAGTGATTGTGGCTGAAGGACCGCCCTTAACCTCAATGCCGATTGTTATAGGCTTTTTGTTGGTAAGAAGTGCGCTTGCATCTTCATCCAGGGCACACAGATTTTCAAGTGAGCCGAGAACAGCATATAAGTTGATATATGCGAGTGTTTTTGCGTCTGTCAAAGCAATTCCTCCTTTTTTTGCTTATATACTATTATATAATAACAAAATCATATGGTAAAGTCAATAAAACAGAGATAAATTAAACTATATTCTGTTGTAGAAATTGACTAATCAAGTTTGTCTAAAACATACAAAAAGAATAATTTATGATTGTAAAAGATAACTTTGTTTGATATAATAGGCAGGAAAGCTGGTGAAATGATGTATAATTTTTTTGCCCAAGATAACAGTAGACAGGATAATTGCTACTATATAACAGGTCCCGATTTTAACCACATTAAGAATGTTCTGCGTATGAAACCGGGTGACACTTTTTTTGTCAGTGAAAACGGAATCAGTAATTTATGCTGTCTTGAAAGTATTGAGGGGGAAACTGCTGTTGCAGTAATAACCGAAGAAAATTATCAGAACACAGAATTGCCTGTGAAAATTTATCTTTTTCAGGGACTTCCCAAAGGCGATAAAATGGAGCTTATTATTCAGAAAACCGTTGAGCTTGGTGTTTATGAGATAATCCCCGTTGAAATGAGCAGATGTGTTGTAAAGCTTGACGACAAAAAAAAGAAAAGCAAGCAGACCCGTTGGCAGACGATTTCTGAAAGTGCGGCAAAACAGAGCAAACGCAATTTTATCCCGGAAATCGGTGATGTGCTCACATATAAACAGGCTCTGGAAAAAGCAAAGGAGCTTGATATTCTGCTTGTGCCCTATGAATCAAAAAACGGCATGGCTGACACAAAAGAAGCCCTTGACAAAATCGGAAACGGCATGAGTGTGGGAATATTTATAGGTCCCGAAGGCGGATTTGATGAAAGTGAAATTGAATCGGCTGTCAGCACAGGCGGAAAAGTTATATCTCTTGGTCAGCGAATACTCCGTACCGAAACTGCAGCTCTGACTGCTGTTGCAATGTGTATGCTCCATGTAGAAATGAACATAAACGGTGAAAATTAATGAAAAAACTACCGACAGAATACTCCGAAAGAATGAAAAAACTTCTCGGAGATGAATATGAAGATTATGAAAAAGCTCTGCAGGAAGAGCCTGTAAGGGCTTTCCGTGTCAATACGGACAAAATTAGCATTGCTGATTTTGAAAAGATAAATATTTTCGGCAAGGAAAAAATTCCGTATGTGGA
The DNA here is from genome assembly GCA_017531385.1 of Clostridia bacterium. Lineage (GTDB taxonomy): Bacteria > Bacillota > Clostridia > Oscillospirales > Acutalibacteraceae > UBA1081. Next base: position 54,975 of record JAFXLD010000039.1, on the reverse strand, counting down.
AAACGGATTTTATCTTGATTACGACAAAATCGGCAATCATCCGTATCACCATGCCGGAATGATTTATGTTCAGGAGCCGGGAGCTATGGCACCTGCCGAATGTGTTGACATAGAGCCTGACTGGAAAATTCTTGATATGTGTGCAGCACCGGGAGGTAAAAGCACTCAGCTCAGAAACAAACTCGGTGAAAAGGGAATCCTTGTTTCAAACGAAATCATATCATCAAGATGCAGAATTCTGACGGGAAATATTGAAAGACTCGGTCTTCATAACACTGTCACAACCTGTATGGATACGGGCAAGCTCGCAAAGCTGTTTCCCGACACATTTGACATGATAATGGTTGATGCACCTTGCTCAGGTGAGGGAATGTTCCGTAAAGAGGAAATTGCAATTGACGAATGGAGCACGGACAATGTAAAAAAATGTGCCGAAAGACAGGCTGAGATTCTTGAAAATGCCGTAACAGCACTTAAAAACGGCGGTTTCATTGTGTATGCAACCTGCACATTCTCCCTCCAAGAAAATGAAATGATGATTGATGAATTTCTGCAGAATCATCCTGATTTTGAGATTGTTCCCGTGGGTGAAAAAGTCAGGGAAAATACATCAGACGGCATATTTTTCGAGGGTTGCAGATGTGAAAATATACATTTTTCCCGAAGATTTTATCCTCATAAAAGCAAGGGTGAGGGGCAGTTTATGGCTGTTCTTCACAATAAAAACGAAAGCTTCGATTTCGGTATAAAATTTTCACCCGACAAAACAAAAATTGACAGGGTAGTGACTGATTTTCTCGATGATGTTCTGACTTTTTATGATAAATCAGATGTTACTATGTATAACGGCAACCCTGTATATTTTACACCCGATTTTGAAATAAAAAAAGGCACCGCTTTTTCATGCGGTGTAACCATAGGTGAAATACGGAAGAATTACATTCAGCCGCATCATCAGTTTTTTATGGCAATGGGCAGAAATTTTAAAAGAAAAATTGAGCTTTCACCAGACAGTGATGAAATGAAAAAGTATCTTCACGGCGAAGAAATTCCTGCAGACTGCGAAAACGGCTGGGCTGTTATAACCACAAACGGCTGTGCGGTGGGCGGTGTAAAGGTTGTCGGCGGCAGAGCAAAAAATCACTATCCCAAGGGCCTTAGAATAAAATAAAAAATTATCACCTCGTGATTTCACGAGGTGAATTTTTATCTGAATTAAACTTTTTCTGCAATTTCCTTTGTATCTCTTGCGATCATAAGTTCTTCGTTTGTGGGGATAACGTAAACCTTGACCTTTGAGTCTGTACCTGAAAGCTCGCCGCCAACGCCTCTGATTGCCTTTGCATTTTCTTCAGCATTGAATGTAACACCGAGGTATGCGAAGCTTTCGCAGATGTTCTGACGAAGAGGCTGTGAGTTTTCACCGATACCGCCTGTGAAAACGATTGCGTCAACACCCTGCATTGCTGCAATGTACTGACCGATGTATTTTCTGATCTGATACCAGAGCATCTTCTTTGCAAGTTCAGCCTGTTTGTTGCCTTCTGCTGCTGCCTTGAGAATGTCTCTGTCGTCACTCATACCGCCTGAAATGCCGAATACGCCTGACTTCTTGTTAAGAATTGCATTTGTTTCAGCAGGTGTCCAGCCTTCTTTTTCCTGAAGGAATGTAACAACTGAAGGATCAAGGTTACCTGAACGTGTACCCATGATGAAACCGTCAAGGGGAGTAAGTCCCATGGATGTGTCGATAACCTTACCGTCTTTGATAGCTGTGATTGATGAACCGTTTCCGAGATGGCAGGTGATGATCTTGAGATCTTTGATGTCCTTGCCCATAATGTTTGCACATTCAGCGCTTACAAATCTGTGTGATGTACCGTGGAAACCGTAACGGCGAATCTGATATTTTTCATAATATTCATAGGGAATACCGAACATATAAGCTTCTTCGGGCATTGTTGAATGGAAAGCGTTGTCGAAAACTGCAACTTCGGGAACATCCTTGCCGAAAACTTCCATACAAGCGTTGATACCCTGAATGTGAGCAGGATTGTGAAGAGGAGCAAGGTCGCAAAGGCTTTCGATACCCTTGATTACTTCGTCTGTGATAAGAGTGCTTTCTTTGTAGATAGCACCACCCTGAACTACTCTGTGACCAACTGCACCGATTTCGCTCAGGTCGTCGATAACTTTTGTTTCACCTGATGTAAGAGCTTCCTTAACAACAAGGAAAGCCTCGGTGTGATTTGCCATAGCAACTTCTTTTTCAAATTTGCCCTTTTCTGTCTTGATTTCAAATTCACCCATTTCAGCACCGACTCTGCCACAGGTACCCTTAGCGATAACAACTTCGCCGTTCATATCGATAAGCTGGAATTTGAGAGAAGAACTGCCCGCATTAATAACGAGAACTTTCATAAATTTTACCTCCGTAAGAAAATAATTCTTGATACTTTACTTCCAATGATATATTATATACTTATAAGCCAAATTTTTCAACATTTTTTTGAAAGGATATTGAAAAAATATGCAAGTAACTGCTGTAATTGCCGAATATAACCCTTTCCACAACGGACACAAATACCATATAGAGCAAACATGGAAAAAAACCGACAATTCTTTCATCATGGCGATAATGAGCGGTAACTTTGTGCAAAGAGGAGAGCCTGCACTTCTTGACAAGCGTGAAAGAGCAAGAATTGCACTGATGAACGGTGCAGACCTTGTGGTTGAACTGCCTGTTCAGTGGGCTACAGCCTCTGCGGAAAGATTTGCAAGAGGCGCTGTATATATAGCTCATCAGGCAGGAATTGTTAACAATCTTTCATTCGGCTGTGAATACGACGATATCGTTATTTTGCAGCAGATTGCAAGGCTTCTGAACGATAAGGTTTACAGCCGTGAAATCAAGAATTACTATGACGAGCATATGTGTTCATATCCCGAAGCAAGGGCTGCTGTTGTGAGTGAAATTCTCGGCAAAGACTGTTCACGGATTATGATGCAGCCGAACAATATCCTTGCTATCGAGTATCTCAAAGCGCTGATTTCTTTCAGGTCGGATATTAAACCGGTCGGCATTGAGCGTAATTCCACGGGACATGATTCTTCTCTTATAAACGGTAATATCACTTCTGCAATGAACATCAGAAATCTTGTAAAAACAAACAAAGACTATGGAAAATTCGTTCCCGAAAACAGCATTAAAGTGTTCCAAGAAAATATTGAAAAAGGCACTTTTCCGTCGCTTTATTCAAATCTTGAAACCGCAGTGCTGGCACATCTTCGAAAAATGCAGCCGTCTGATTTTATCGGTACTCCCGACGTTGCAGAGGGGATTGAGCACAGAATCGTCGATGCTGTGAAAACTTCCGTTTCGCTTAATGAAATTTTTGATAAAGTAAAGACAAAACGCTACACCCATGCAAGAATCAGAAGAATAATTCTTTCGTCATTTCTGGGGATCACGGCTGAGGACGTGATTTCACTTCCGCCGTATATAAGAGTTCTCGGTCTTAACGACAACGGCAGAATGATGCTTAAAGAAATGAAAAATAAGTATTTTGTGCCTGTTATAATGAAGTACGGTGATGTAAAGTATCTTGATAATGATGCAAAGCGTATTTTTGCACTGGAATCCACAGCAACGGATCTTTATAACCTCTCACTTCCCGAAAGACGCATCTGCGGTACTGATATGACAGATGAAATTGTGTATATTCCGAATAAATAAAGCCGCCCGTTGGGCGGTTTTGTTCATTCATCATCTTTTTTATCAAAATCTTTACGCATTTCGGAAAGGATCCTTGTTTCGATCCGTGAAACATAGCTTCGTGAAATTCCGAGTAAGTCGGCAACCTCCTGCTGAGTCATCGGCTCGGAATTGTCAATACCGTAACGCAGAATAATAATTGTCTTGTCACGCTCATTTTTTATATTTTCAACAAGATTTCTGACACGGATTCTGTTTGCTTTTTCCTGCAGATCGTCAACTATCGTGTCTTCGGTGCTGATTATGTCCGCAAGGGTAAGAGGATTGCCCTCGCTGTCCGTTTCTATCGGCTCGTTCATGGATATATCCTGTGCCGTTTTCTTCACGGAACGGAAATACATCAGAATTTCATTTTCAATACATCTCGATGCGTAGGTCGCCAGCCTGACACCTTTATCGGGATTGAAGCTGTTTATGCCTTTGATAAGTCCGATTGTGCCGATTGAAATCAGGTCATCCTGGTCGCTGTTGTTGGCATAATATTTTTTTATGATGTGGACGACAAGGCGCAGATTGTGCTCAATCAGCAGATTTCTTGCGTTTATATCGCCTTTCATGGCTTTTTTTACTGCAGCATCTTCATCTTTTTTTGAAAGCGGTTTGGGGAAAAGATTGGGGGAGCCAAGGTGCAGAGCAAAAAATATAATATTGCTGAAAAGCTGTGCAATTACAGAAAAGTCCATATGATTCACCTCTGTGAATTATATGAAAAGGGGAATCTGATTTTGCAAGTCCGTTATGATTTCTGTCATTGACATTGCATAAACGGAATGGTATGATTATTGAAAATGCAGTACACTTTCAGAAACTGTATTTTGGAAGTAAGTAGAGAGAAAATGATGCAATTTGATTGCTTTGAGGTAAATGGTATGACAAAAGAACTTTTTAATAAAATTGAAAATTATATGAAATCCTGTGTAAAAGAAACTGCTCACGATAGGGAACACATATACAGAGTTTTGGGGAATTGTCTGAAAATTGCTGAAAAAGAAAGTAATGTTGATTATGATATTCTTTTATCTGCTGCACTGCTTCATGATATAGGCAGAGACGGTAAAAAGAAAAAACACAATGAAACAGGAGCGGAAATGGCAAGAGAGTACCTGAGAACTATCGATTTTCCTGTTGAAAAAATCGAATCTGTTTGTGATGCTGTTTTTACACATAGTAATGAAAGCTACGGACAACAAAAAACACTTGAAGCTAAAATTCTCTATGATGCCGATAAACTTGATGCTGTCGGGATAATGGGAATATCAAGGAGCTTGATAGGTATAGGTAATTACAATAATCCTATGTATGTGGTTAATGACGGAAAAATTGATATGGATGAAAATTGTGAGACCGATACGTTTGTAAGATATTATGTAAGGCGTGTAGCAAAAAACTATGACAGATTCTTTACAAAAACAGCACAGGAAATTGCAGATAAGCAAAAAACTATTGATAATGAGTTTTTTGGTTCGCTTGTTAACTTAGTCAACGATAATTGTGCAAAGCTTCGCACAATTGATGATATTTTGAGTGATAATTAAAAAGCTGAAAATAATATATTAAAGAGTTTTGGAGAGTTAAAAATGAGTACAATCAATTGCGAAATAATCAATCAATACAGCAAAACTTATACAGAGCCTTATAAAAAAAAGAGGACTTCTTGCCGTGGATTTATTGTTGAAAACGGCAAGATCCTGCTGTCGCATGAAATGAATACGGGTGTTTATATGTCACCGGGCGGAGGAATCGAAGAGGGTGAAACAAAAGAAGAATGCTGTGTAAGAGAAGTCCGTGAAGAAACGGGGTTTGAAGTTAAACCATTGAAGCATTTTCTTACAGTTAATGAATATTGCTATGATACGCTGTACATAGCTCATTATTTCCTTTGTGAAGTAACAGGGCAGGGCAAACAGGCTCTGACGGAAACTGAAATTGACCACGGAATTGTTCCCGAATGGGTGGAAATCCCTGAGGCTCTTGAAATTTTTGGAGAGTATAAAAAGAAAACTCCGGATCATGAAAGTCTGTATCGCAGAGAATTTACCGTAATCAACAAATATCTGGAATTGCAAAAATAATAAAAACAAAAAGACTTCGTTATCGGCAAGTGCTGAAACGAAGTCTTATTTTTACTTAATATGAAATGGTATTACTATCTGGAATACCAAATATTCTTCTTTGTATTAAAAAACTCCCGATTTCTCGGGAGCATTTTTTAATTAAATTTTAGAGTAAACCTACTTGGAATTCAACGCTGCTGTATCCGACTTCGCAAGTGCCGTCGAACCCTGTAACAACATTGTAGCCAACTGTGAGTCTGTATGTTCCGGGAGCCAGAATGCCGGCATCGTAGCTGTCAGATGTTGCGTCACCGGGGTTTACATAGAACTTGTCTTCTGTGGCTTCGTCAATTTCAGGAACAGCAACCCAAGCATCGCCGACTTTGATTTCGAGAGTCTCAACCCAACTGTCATCTGCAATAACAAGTCTTGTTTCGTTGGTAACGGTGTATTCAATTACTGAGTCTGTTGTTTTAACTTCTTTGTCAACAGTAACAACAGCACCGTTTACATTACCGGGAAAGATGAATGAGATCAGAACAGTGATGAAAATTAAAATCTGAGAAATAAATGCGGACATAATCGTCCCTCCTTAAAATATTTTTCACAAACTTAACATATTGTTAATATTTGCAATTTCAATATAGCATATTTAAACAATAATGTCAATACTTTTGATAAAATTATATGAATTGGTTATAGATGATTCTGAATTTTGCAATATTTAATTGTTAATAGAATGTTTATATTTAACCGTATTGAAGCTGTATATTTTTCGGTATCAACAGCAATAAAAAATAAAATTCTGTATCCGCAGCACGAAAAAAAGACTTCGGTTTGCGAAGTCTTTCTGTCTTATATGTAATCAATCAATTCTGTGACCGTTTTTGATTTTGATATTTGCAATAGCGATTTTAAGGTAACCGCCCATTTCGTCACCGTCAAAATCAACACCTGCTTCAAAAGCAAGCTCTCTGCCTGCGGGAGTAAGAAGTTTGCCTTTGCCTTTAAGTGCATTGTCGCCTACTTCTTCAATTGATTCAAAACGGAGCTTTACTTTTTCAAGCTGTTTGGGAAGCTGAATGTCAACGTTATATTCACCGTTGTTATCGCTTATTGTGATGAAAACATCACCGCTGAATTTCAGAATCTGAATGTTTACTGAGCCTTGCCATTTACCTAAACCGATCATGATTATAACCTCTTTTTTAATTTTTATAATGTTTGTTTTAATCTTAATACATATTTTATATAAAAATGTTACATAAGTATGAATATGTATTTAAATTTGTGTGAATGTAACAAAAAAATATTGCTTTGTTATTTTATATGGGATATATTTAACATATAAACTTGTCTGAAAGGATGAATAATTTTGATAAAGAAAAGAAGACCTCTTGATGAAGACGAATTCAGAAGTTACGAACTGAAATCAGACGAAACGAAAGTCAGTGCCCGTTCACTTATGAAAGGTGCAGGGCTTACCGACGAAGAAATATACAGACCTTTTATAGGAATTTGCAATTCTTATTCCAACTTTTTTCCGGGACATTCAAATCTTGATAAAATCGGTCAGTCTGTTAAAGACGGTATTCTGATGGGTGGCGGAACACCTGTTGAATTCGGTACAATCGGTGTCTGTGACGGTATGATCATGGGTACTGAAGGAATGAAATATTCTCTTCCCAGCCGTGAACTGATTGCAGACAGCGTGGAAACAATGGCAAAGGCACATATCTGCGATGCACTTGTGCTTGTTTGTGCCTGTGATAAAATAATTCCCGGCATGGTTATGGGTGCGTTGAGACTTGATATTCCGTTTATCGTTGTAACAGCAGGTCCTATGCTTCCCGGTAATTATAAAGGTTCTCGTGTTGATGTGCAGACTATTGCCGAAAGTGCAGGTCAGGTTATTGCAGGTAATCTTGACAGCGAAGTCTATTGTCAGTATGAAAATGAAGTATGTCCCACTTGCGGTTCATGTCAGGGTATGTTCACTGCAAATTCAATGGCATGTATGACAGAAATTCTCGGTCTTTCATTGCCCGGAACAGGTACTGTTCCTGCAGTTTATGCAAAAAGATATCACATGGCAAAGCGTTCGGGTATGAGAGCCGTTGAACTTGCAAAATATGATATCAAGCCCTCTGAATTCATAACTCAGGAATCATTCTATAATGCGATAAAACTTGATATGATGCTTGGCTGTTCAACAAATACAGCTCTTCATCTTCCCGCACTTGCTCATGAAGCAGGCATAAAGATCACTCTTGATGATTTCGACAGAATCGGCAGGGAAGTGCCTCACATCGTGAAACTTTCTCCCTCAGGCGAACATCTTATGGTTGACCTTGAAAATGCAGGCGGTGTATCCGCTGTTATAAAACAGGGTGTTGAAAAAGGATATTTATGGGGCGATCAGGAAACAATTACAGGCAGGACAATTGCAGAAAATGTTGCGAATGCTGAAATTCTTGATCCCACAGTAATCAGAACTTTTGAAGATCCTTATTCACCCGAAGGCGGTCTTGCAATTCTTTACGGTAATCTTGCTCCCAAGGGTGCGGTTATAAAAACTGCAGGTGTTGATCCGAATATGCTTGAACATTCAGGTCCCGCAAAGGTTTTCAACAGCCATCAGGAAGCTCTTAACGGGCTGATTTTCGGTGATATCGTGCCCGGTGATGTTATTGTTCTTCGTTATGAAGGTCCCAAGGGCGGTCCCGGAATGCAGGAAATGCTTATGCTGACAGCTCTCATGTGCGGTATGGGTATGGATAAAGATATCGCTCTTGTCACAGACGGCAGATTCTCAGGTCTTTCAAGAGGCGGTGTTATCGGCCATGTTTCACCCGAAGCAGCGCTGGGCGGTAATATTGCACTTGTTGAAAACGGTGATATTATTTCATATTCAACAAGCAAGCGAACACTCAATCTCGAAGTGAGTGACGAAGTTCTTGAAGAAAGAAGAAAGAATCTTGAACCTTATGAATGTCCCGTAAAAACAGGTTGGCTTGCAAGATATGCAAAGCTTGTCGGACCTGTTTCTGACGGTGCCGTACTTGAATAAAAATAAAAAAACTCCGTGTTTTGCAATCAAGCAAGACACGGATAATTTTTTATCTTATTATTTGAAAAGTATACCCTTGAACTCATCAAGATTATCGGGAGTAATGGGTCTTTCTTTTCTTTCGATTTCGTGAATCATTTCGGTCAGTTTGCTGTTTACGGGAGTTGCAACACCGAACTCTTTGCCTTTTGCTGCGATATAGCCGTTGAAAATATCGATTTCAGTAAGTTCATTTCTTTCAAGTGACTGAAGAGTAGAGGGCTTTACATCTGCATATTTGATTTTTGCAACAAGTTTTACTATCATACGGCAGATTGCGTTATACGGTGCATTGTCCATAAGCATGAGAAGTCTGTATTCAAGGAGCTTGCCGTATTTTGGAACTTTGATGCCCATTGCCTTTGCAACATTCATACCTTCTCTTGCGATTGCAAGGAACAGTTTGCCTGCTCTTGAATCGTCAATGATAACGCCGAGAGTCTTGCCTGTTATACCTGCAGTTGCATTGATGCATGAATTGATGATAAGCTTTGAATATTGCTGACGGGTGATGTCGTCTGAAATTGTTGTGGGAAGAACAGCATCGAGCATAGTTTTGAGTGAATCAAGATTCTCAGGATGATAACCCTCGGGCATACCTATGTACATTTCTCCGAGACTTGTCATTGTAATATCTGCGGCGCTGTTTCTTGTTGCACCGAAGCCGAGCATACAGCCCACGGCTCTTTTTTTGCCGACAATTTCTGCAAGTTCTGATGTGCAAAGACCGTTCTGCATACCCACAACAAGGCTGTCCTCTTTGAGAAAGGGAAGAATGAGTTTGGCAGTATCAGCCATTGCTGAATATTTTGTTGCAATTATGCAAATATCAAATTTTTCTTCGCCCATTTCCTCTGCACTGCAGTAACACTTGAATTTTTCATTGTGTTCACCTTTTGCACCGTGAAGGGCAAGACCGTTCTGTTCTATTTCGTTTTTTGTGCCGGCACTGTGACAGAGAATGCTCACATCATAGCCTGCTTCCTTTGTCAGAACAGCAATTGTTCCGCCGATTGCGCCTGCTCCGATGAGAATTGTTTTCATAATTATTCACCAGTCCTTTTTTTTTATTATATAATTGGATTATACAATAAAGAATATAAGAAATAAAGTACAATTTGTTAAATTTTTACAGAAAAAAGGGACTGTAAAGTCACAGTCCCTGAGTTTTGACTATTTTTTTGGTTTTTTAACCTTGTTGAGCATTGCATTGAGTTCAAGAATCTGTTCTTTTGTGAAGCTGTTGCCTATCATTGAGAACACACGCTTGATTGTAAAGCCCTTCGCCATGCCGTAAATATTTTTCAGCATTGCAGGTGTGACGCTGAATCCTGCCATCATTCCGCTCTTGTTCTCTTCGCCGTCTTTCTTATTGCCGCTGAGAGTATTCTTGAGCATAAGCACAAATTTCAGCATTGTGATTTTGCCTCTGAATGTTGACATGATGTCGCCGATTGTGTCATTGATTGAGAAGTAACCGTCAGGAGTGTTGATTTCAAACCAGTTTATAACCTGACCTTCTTCTTTCATTATATATGCTTCGTTGGGAGTGTCAACTTTACGGATTGTTGCGGTGTCTTCAAGGTCTCCTGCCTTGACTGTAAGTGTTGTTTCACCCTCGTTCTTAACATCAAAATAGAAGAACGGATATTTACCCTTTGTTTGTTTGCCTACACTTACACCGTTCGCAAAAAGTTCAACTTCATCACAGTTGGAATATACTGTAACTTTTGTCACATCTTCAACACGGTCAATGTAACGCTTGCCGCAAAGATGAACCATGGGTTTGTCTGAAAGCCATGCCTGATATGCGTAATATGAGTCTTTTTTGTACTTTCTGTCAAAGGTAACAAGGCCTTTGTGATTCATGCCGTTTTCTCCGCCTTCAGCACGTGCATCTGCGGCAAAGTCGAACATATTCCATACATGAGTTGCCCACAGATAAGGTCTTTCGGCAATCTGCTTGATAAGTTCTTCGTGATAATATGCCTGATATTCTTCGGTATAGTCGCCCTGAACGGGGTCTGAAGTATGCCAGTTGAGAGCTTCACATCCGTATTCGCTCAGACCTATGGGCTTCTTAGGATATTTCTTATGGAAATCATCAAACCATGGACCGTTCATGTCTGTTGTACCGCCGTACCAGCCGAAATAGTGGTTGTATGAAAGAACATCACTGATGTGAACATACTCTGAATCAATGGAGCACATTGTAACGGAAGCAATGGTTGTAAGTCTTGTCTTGTCCATTTCGTGACAGAGTTCATTGAGTTTTTTATGGTTTCTGACAAGGTCGGGATCTGATGCACCTGCAATTGTAATTTCGTTTGAAAGTCCCCATACAACAATTGACGGATGATTATAATTCTGAGAAACAAGCTCCTTCATCTGGCTGATTGTATTGTCGAAACCTGTTGACATATGTCTTGAAATATAGGGGATTTCTGCCCAGATAACAAGACCTGCTTCGTCACAAAGGTCATAGAAAACCTGTGAATGCTGATAATGTGCAAGACGGATTGTGTTTGCACCCATTTCGAGAATCAGGTCAATGTCTTCTTTGTGATGCTCAGGAAGAAGTGCATTGCCGATGTCAGGTCTGTCCTGATGACGTGACACACCTCTGAGGGGGTATTCTCTGCCGTTGAGAATAAAGCCCTTTTCAGGATCAATGCTGAATGAACGGCAACCGAATCTTGTTGAAATTTCATCAATCGCTTCACCGTTTTCGATAAGAGTAGCCTTAGCTGTGTAAAGGTACGGGTCTTTGAGACCGTCCCAGAGATGAACGTTTCTGATTGTAAATTCAGCTTCGTCATCACCGTCTTTTTCACAGGAAGCAATAACTTCACCGTCAGCGAAGATTTCGTATTTTACCTTGCAGTTGTCATCATCTTTTATGAATGTTTTTATTTCGATTTCAGCATCATTGCCTTTGATTTTGGGTGTGACCATAATTCCGGGAGCACCGTAATAATCAAGGTCAAAATGATTCTTTGCAACACCTATAACGATTACATCACGGTAAATACCGCCGTAGAATGTGAAGTCGGCGTTCTGTGGATAAACTCTGTCGTTAGGTGAATTGTCAACAGCAATACACAGAAGATTTTCGTCTTTTGTATCTTTTATCTGAGCTCTGAAAGTTGAATAACCGCCGTCATGTTTTGCGATACTCTTGCCGTTCCAGAAAACTTCGCAGGATGAATTTACGCCGTCAAACTGAAGATAATGAACGGCACCTTCGGGAAGTTCATCTGCTTTTATAGATTTTGCAAACCAGCAAGTGCCTCTGTAATAGTCGTTCCCGCCGTCCTGACCGTCTTTACCGTTCCATGTGTAGGGGAGATTAAGTGCAGTCCAGTCTGCGGGAAGTGCAGTAGGTACAGATTTGGCATTTTTTGAAAAAAGCCAGCTGTCATTGATTATTTTGATGTTTCTCATGGCAACCTCCGAAAAATTATTCTTTACATATTATACATCAATAAAAAAAATTTTGCAATCATTATATTTTTACGCATCTGCCAAGAAAAAATACAGATATTTTTTTTATTGTTTTTGCTGAATTATATAAGTATCTTATTAGTTTATTTTATATATTTTATAGTTGACTTTTTATAACATATAATGATATAATCTTCCTGTAATTTTTTTCGGATGTCCGATAAGGAATAATATCTGAATTTTTTTAGTTTAGTTATGGAAATGAGGATGCTTTTATGAAAAAAGTAGCAGTCATTATGGGCAGTGATTCCGATCTGCCTGTTGTAGAAAAAGCAATCAACACTCTCGAAGAGTACGGTGTGCCTTTTGAAGTTCATGTTTACTCTGCTCACAGAACCCCCCTTGAAGCAAAAGAGTTTTCAGAAAATGCCAGAGCAAACGGTTTCGGTGCAATAATTGCTGCGGCAGGTATGGCGGCTCATCTTGCAGGTGCAATTGCTGCAAATACAACTCTGCCCGTTATCGGCATTCCCGTTGCGGCAAAATATCTTGACGGTATGGATGCACTTCTTTCAACTGTTATGATGCCTACAGGTATGCCCGTTGCAACCGTTGCAGTAAACGGTGCGGCAAATGCGGCACTTCTTGCAATCCAGATGCTTGCAATAGAAGATAAGGAGCTTGAAGCAAAGCTTGCTGATGCAAGAAAACAGGGCAGTGCAAAAGTCCTTGAAAAGAACAAGGCAATCGAAGAAAAATACAACAAATAAATAGTGAGAAACAGGGACAAAGTTTTGCTTTGCCCCGTTTTCGCTTTTTTAAATAATAAATAATTTTTCAAAAATCAGCTATACAGGAGGAACAAACAATGAAAAGTTTCAGTGAAAGCTACAAAGAAGCAGGCGTTGATATTACTGCCGGCTACAAGGCTGTTGAACTTATGAAACAGCACATCGCAAGAACAATGACAGGTAACGAGGTTTCCGATATCGGCGGTTTCGGAGGTCTGTTCAGTCTTGACCTTACAGGTATCACAAAGCCTGTTCTCGTAGGCGGTACAGACGGTGTCGGCACAAAGCTCAAGCTTGCATTTATTATGGACAAGCACGATACAGTAGGTATCGACTGTGTTGCAATGTGCGTTAACGATATTATCTGCTGCGGTGCAAAGCCTCTGCTTTTCCTTGACTACATCGCATGCGGCAAAAACGTTCCCGAAAGAATTGCAGACATCGTTGCAGGTGTTGCAGAGGGCTGTGTTCAGTCAGGAGCATCTCTTATCGGCGGCGAAACAGCAGAAATGCCCGGTTTCTATCCCATTGATGAATACGATCTTGCAGGTTTCTCTGTGGGTGTTGTTGACAAGGACAAGATTGTTGACACAAAGTCAATCGCAGAAGGCGACGTTATCATCGCACTTCCTTCAAGCGGTGTTCATTCAAACGGTTTCTCACTTGTAAGAAAAGTTTTCGATGTTGAGAATGCAGACATCAAGTCACCCCGTGAAGAACTGGGCGGTAAATCAGTCGGCGAAACACTTCTCACTCCCACAAAGATCTATGTAAAGCCCATGCTTGCTCTCTTTGAAGAAGTTAAAGTCAAGGGTGTTTCACATATCACAGGCGGTGGCTTCTATGAGAATATTCCCAGAACAATCCCCGCAGGTCTCGGCGCAAAAATCAAAAAGTCTGACATTAAGATTCTTCCTATCTTCGACCTTATCGCAAAAGAAGGCAACATCCCCGAAAGAGATATGTTCAACACATACAACATGGGTGTCGGCATGAGCGTTATCGTAGCTAAAGAAGATGCAGAAAAGGCACTTGAAGTTCTTCGTGCAAACGGTGAAGAGGCATACATCATCGGCGAAGTTATCAAGTCCGAAGAGGGTGTTATCATTGAGTAAGAAGAACATTGCCGTTCTCGTTTCAGGCGGCGGCACAAATCTTCAGAGCCTTATCGACTGCGAAAAAGACGGAATGTTCGGTGAGAGCAAGATAACTCTTGTAGTTGCATCAAAACCGGGTGTATATGCACTTGAAAGAGCAGCAAATAACGGCATCGCATCAACAGTGCTTTGCCGAAAGGATTATGAAAGCATTTCAGATTACTCAAAAGCTCTTGTCGATACTCTTAAAAATGCAGATATTGACCTTGTGGTGCTTGCAGGTTTTCTTACAATCATTGACGAACAGGTTTATGAGGCTTATCCCAATGCAATTATAAATATCCATCCTGCTTTGATTCCGTCATTCTGCGGAAAAGGTTATTACGGACTTCATGTTCACGAAGCGGCACTTGAAAAGGGTGTAAAAGTTTCGGGTGCAACGGTACATTTCGTAACTCCCGAATGTGATGCAGGTCCTATAATTCTTCAGAAAGCAGTTGAAGTAAAACAGGGTGACACTCCCGAAACACTCCAGAAAAGAATTATGGAAGAGGCTGAGTGGAAAATACTTCCCGAAGCTGTAAAACTCTTCTGTGAAGATAAATTGGAAGTTAAAGAAAATATAGTTTATATAAAGGAGAATTGATATGAAAGTTTCAACTATTGCAAATGAACTGAATTCTCTTGCTTATCACGGCAGAGGTATCATAATCGGCAAAAGTGCCGACAGCAAAAAGGCTGTAACTGCTTATTTCATCATGGGCAGAAGCGAAAACAGCCGTAACCGTGTTTTTGTTGCAGAAGGTAACGCAATGCGTACAAAAGCATTCGATGAATCAAAGATGACAGATCCCCATCTTATCATTTATTATCCCGTAAGAGTTCTCGGTAACAAGACAATCGTAACAAACGGTGACCAGACAGATACTATCTATGATCTTATGGATAAGCAGATGACATTTGAACAGGCTCTTCGTACAAGAGAGTTTGAAGACGATGCACCCAACTTCACACCCAGAATTTCAGGCATCATCCGTCTTGAAAGTGACGGCATGAACTATGCAATGTCAATTCTCAAGAGTGCAGAGGGCGACGATTCATCATGTGAAAGATTCACATATGCTTACTCAAATCCCATCCCCGGCAAGGCAAAGTTCATTCACACATATAACGGTGACGGCAATCCTCTTCCCTCATACGAAGGTGAGCCCAAGACACTTGAACTTCCCGATGTAAGCATCGATGAACTTACAGACCTTATCTGGACAAATCTCAATGAAGATAACAAGGTTTCACTTTTCGTAAGATATATCGATATTGAATCAGGCGAAGCTGAAACCAGAATCGTTAATAAAAACAAGTAATTTTCGGAGGGTATTATGAAAGAATTTGAACTTAAATACGGTTGTAACCCCAATCAGAAGCCTGCAAAGATTTATATGACAGACGGAAACGAGCTTCCCATCGAAATCCTTTGCGGCAGACCCGGATACATCAATTTTCTTGATGCATTCAATTCATGGCAGCTTGTAAAGGAGCTTAAGGCAGCAACAGGTATGCCCTGTGCAACATCTTTCAAGCACGTAAGCCCCACATCAGCAGCAGTCGGCACACCTCTTTCAGATGCTCTCAAAAAGGCTTGCTTTGTTGATGATATCGAAGGGCTTGATGAGTCACCTCTCGCTTGTGCATATGCCAGAGCAAGAGGTACAGACAGAATGTCATCATTCGGTGACTGGATTGCACTTTCAGACGTATGTGACGTTACAACAGCTCTTCTTATCAAGAGAGAAGTTTCAGATGGTGTTATCGCTCCCGGTTACGAGCCCGAAGCACTTGAAATTCTCAAGCAGAAAAGAAAGGGCAACTACAACATCGTTAAGATTGATGAAAACTATGTTCCCATGGAGCAGGAAGTAAAGCAGGTTTACGGAATTACTTTTGAGCAGGGAAGAAATAACTTCAAGATTGATAACGAGCTTCTCACAAAGGTTGTTACAGAAAACAAAGACATTCCCGAAGAAGCAAAGAGAGACCTTATCATTTCTCTTATCACTCTTAAATATACACAGTCAAATTCAGTATGCTACGCATATCAGGGACAGGCTATCGGTGTAGGTGCAGGTCAGCAGTCAAGAATCCACTGCACAAGACTTGCAGGTCAAAAGGCAGACAACTGGCATCTCCGTCAGCACGAAAAGGTTCTGAATCTTCCTTTCAAGCCCGAACTCGGCAGACCCGACAGAGATAACTGCATTGACGTTTACATTTCTGACGACAGTGAAGATGTTCTTGCAGACGGAAACTGGCAGCTTTACTTCACCGAACAGCCCGAAGAATTTACAAAGGCTGAAAAGAGAGCATACCTTGATTCAATCACAGGTGTTGCACTCGGCTCAGACGCTTTCTTCCCCTTCGGTGACAATATCGAAAGAGCAAGAAGAAGCGGTGTTTCTTACATTGCAGAGCCCGGCGGCTCAATCAGAGACGATCAGGTTATCGAAACCTGCGATAAGTACGGCATTGCAATGTGCTTCACAGGCATGAGACTTTTCCACCATTAATGCACGATTGAAAGGAATAAGTCTATGAAAATAATGGTCGTCGGTGGTGGCGGAAGAGAACACGCTATCATCAAGAAACTCAAAGAAAATAAAAATATTGAAAAGATGTATGCACTTCCCGGCAACGGCGGTATTGCCGCTGATGCTGAATGTGTGAATGTCGGTGCAACAGACATCGCAGGTATCGTTGATTTTGCTAAGAACAATGATATTGATTTTGCAGTTGTTGCTCCCGATGACCCCCTTGTACTCGGTGCTGTTGATGCTCTGAATGAAATCGGCATCAAGTGCTTCGGTCCTAAAAAGAATGCGGCTATAATCGAAGGCAGTAAGGTTTTCTCAAAGAATCTTATGAAGAAATACGGTATTCCCACAGCTGAATATGAAGTATTCTCCGATATGGACAAGGCTCTTGAATATCTCGAAACTGCTCCCATTCCCACAGTTATCAAGGCTGACGGTCTGGCTCTGGGGAAAGGTGTTATAATCGCCAATACAAGAGAAGAAGCAAAAGACGCTGTAAAGTCAATGATGGAAGACAAGGTGTTCGGTGAAAGCGGCAGTAATGTTGTTATCGAAGAATTTCTCACAGGTCCCGAAGTGTCAGTTCTCTCATTCACAGACGGTAAAGTTGTTGTTCCCATGGTTTCATCTATGGACCACAAGAGAGCAAAGGACAATGACGAAGGTCTCAACACAGGCGGTATGGGAACAGTTGCTCCCAATCCCTATTACACAGATGCAGTAGCAAAAGAGTGTATGGAAAAAATCTTCATTCCCACAATGAATGCAATGAATGCTGAGGGCAGAACATTCAAGGGTTGTCTTTACTTCGGTCTTATGATAACTCCGAACGGCACAAAGGTTATCGAATACAACTGCCGTTTCGGTGATCCTGAAACACAGGTTGTTCTTCCTCTTCTTGATACAGACCTTTTCGAAATTTTCGAAGCAGTTGCTGACGAAAGACTTTCAGAAATTGACGTTAAGTTCAAGGATGAAAATGCTTGCTGTGTAATCATGGCATCAGACGGTTATCCCTCAAAGTATGAAAAAGGCTATGAAATAACAGTCGATGATAACATGAATGGCGAAATCTTCATAGCAGGTGCTGTTCTTAAAGACGGAAAGCTTCTTACAAACGGCGGCAGAGTACTTGGTGTTACCTGTACTGCTCCTACACTTAAGGAAGCAATTGACAAATCATATAACGAAGTTACAAAGGTGCATTTCGGCAATGCATATTACCGTAAGGACATCGGTGCAAGAGCACTGAAAGCGAAATAAAGCGGGTGAATAAATATGGTATACAGAATATTTGTAGAAAAGAAAGAGGGTCTTGCTCACGAAGCAACCTCTCTCAAAAATGAAATCAACACACTTCTGCAGATCACATCACTTAAGGATCTCAGACTTCTCAACCGTTACGATGTTGAAAATATCGAAAAAGACCTTTTCGATTATTCAGTAGGCACAGTTTTCTCAGAGCCTCAGCTTGACACTGTAACTGCTGAACTTGAAACAAACGAAGGCGACAAGGTTTTTGCTGTTGAATATCTCCCCGGTCAGTTTGATCAGCGAGCAGACTCTGCCGCACAGTGTATTCAGATTATTTCTCAGGGTGAAAGACCTCTTGTAAGAACTGCAAAAATCTACGTTATGCAGGGCGACATGACAGAGTCCGAAGTTGAAGCAGTCAAAAAATATGTTATCAACCCCGTTGAAAGCCGTGAGGCAACAATGGATAAGTTTGACACTCTCAAGGCTGAATACACAGTTCCCGAAACTGTTGAAACACTTCACGGTTTCAATGACCTTGATGCAGACGGTCTTGCAAACTTTGTTAAGAATTATGCTCTTGCAATGGATGCTGACGACATCAAGTTCTGTCAGGATTATTTCAAATCAGAAAACAAGACTCCCACAATCACTGAAATCAGAATGATTGATACATACTGGTCAGACCATTGCCGTCATACAACATTCCTCACAACTATTGATTCAGTCAAGTTTGACGATCCTCTTCTTCAGTCAGCATACGATGAATATGTTGCTGTAAGACAGGAGCTCGGCAGAACAAAGCCCGTAAATCTTATGGACATTGCAACTGTCGGCACACGTTACCTCAAAGCAAAGGGCAAGCTTCCGAGAATCGACGAATCCGAGGAAATCAATGCTTGTACAGTTAAAATCAAGGTTAATGTTGAAGGCGAAGAACAGGATTGGCTTCTTCTCTTCAAGAACGAAACTCATAACCATCCCACAGAAATCGAGCCTTTCGGCGGTGCTGCAACTTGTATCGGCGGTGCTATCCGTGACCCCCTTTCAGGCCGTTCATATGTCTACGCAGCAATGCGTGTGACAGGTGCAGGTGATCCCCTTGTTCCCGTTCAGGACACAATGAAGGGTAAGCTTCCCCAGAGAAAGATCGTTACAACTGCAGCAGCAGGTTATTCATCATACGGTAACCAGATTGGTCTTGCAACAGGTCAGGTTGATGAACTTTATCATCCCGGTTATGTTGCAAAGAGAATGGAAATCGGTGCAGTTATCGCAGCTGCTCCTGCTGAAAATGTAAGACGTGAATGTCCCGATCCCGGTGATATTGTAATTCTTCTCGGCGGCAGAACAGGCCGTGACGGTTGCGGCGGTGCAACAGGTTCATCAAAGTCACATACACTTGAGTCCCTCGAAAGCTGCGGTGCAGAAGTTCAGAAGGGTAATGCTCCTGAAGAAAGAAAACTTCAGAGACTTTTCAGAAACGCAGAAGCTTCAAGACTTATCAAGCGTTGTAACGACTTCGGTGCAGGCGGTGTTTCCGTTGCTATCGGTGAACTTGCAGACGGTCTTGAAATCGACCTTAACGCAGTTCCCAAGAAGTATGAAGGTCTTGACGGTACAGAGCTTGCAATCAGCGAATCTCAGGAAAGAATGGCTGTTGTTGTTGAAGCTAAAGACGTAGAAAGATTCACCCAGCTTGCAACAAGCGAAAACCTTGAAGCAACTGTTGTTGCAAAGGTAAAAGCTGAACCCAGACTTACAATGACATGGAACGGCAAGGTTATCGTTGACCTTTCAAGAGAATTCCTTAACTCAAACGGTGCTGCAAAGCACATTGATATAATGCCTGAAAATCCCAAAGCTTTTGAAAAGAAAATTGTTCCCGGCTTCAAGGACGGTTACAAGGCTCTTGCAGGTGACCTCAATGTCTGCTCAAAGAGAGGACTTTCAGAGCGTTTTGACTCAACAATCGGTGCAGGTACTGTTCTTATGCCTTTCGGCGGTAAGAATCAGCTCACACCCATTCAGGCAATGGTAAATAAGGTTTCTGTTGAGCAGAAGCATACAGACACCTGTTCATTCATGGCATGGGGTTACAATCCCTTTATAATGGAAAAGAGCCCCTATCACGGTGCATATCTTGCAGTTGTTGAATCTGTTGCAAAGCTTATCTCATCAGGTGCAAAATTTGAAGATGTTTATCTTACATTCCAGGAATACTTCCTCAAGCCCGAAAAGAATCCCGCACGTTGGGGACAGCCTCTTTCAGCACTTCTCGGTGCTTTCAAGGCTCAGATGGATTACGAAATCGCATCAATCGGCGGTAAGGACTCAATGAGTGGTACATTTGAAGATATCGATGTACCTCCCACACTTGTTTCTTTCGCAGTTACAACAGGCAATGTAAATGATGTTGTTTCTCCCGAATTCAAGTCAGCAGGTCACAAGGTTGTTATTCTTAAGCCCGAATATGACGAAAACGGACTTCCCACAGCTGAATCAGAAAAGAAACTCTTTGCTGATGTATACAATTATATTAAAGCAGGTAAGGTTGCTGCTTGTTATACTCCCACTTATGGAGGTATCGCAGAAGCAGTTATGAAGATGTGCTTCGGTAACGGCATCGGCTTTGAATATAACGAAGAGTTTGAAATTGACGACATCTTCGGCTACAACTACGGTTCATTCATCCTTGAACTCACAACAGAAGATGAAATCGGCATGGTTCTTGGTCATACTTGCCTTGAAGAAACAATCAAATACGGCAATGACGAAATCGAGCTTTCAGCACTTCTTGACATCTATGAAAACAAGCTCGAACCCATTTTCTCATGCAACATCGAGCAGGGCGAAAAGGAAATCGAAGCATTCTCATACAATGCAGAAACCCGTGTTGCTCCCGCAATCAAGGTTGCAAAGCCGAAGGTTCTTATTCCCGTATTCCCCGGCACAAACTGTGAATTTGACACAGCTAAGGCTCTTATGACAGCAGGTGCCGAACCCGAGATTTTTGTTATCAAGAATCTTACTGCTCAGGCTATTGCAGAATCAGTTGAAGCATTTGCTGAAAAGGTCAAGCAGTCACAGATTATCTTCATCCCCGGCGGTTTCTCAGGCGGTGACGAACCCGACGGTTCAGGTAAGTTTATTACAGCATTCTTCCGTAACGGTGCTGTTAAAGAACAGGTTCACGAGCTTCTCAAAAACCGTGACGGTCTTATGGCAGGTATCTGTAACGGCTTCCAGGCACTTATCAAGCTTGGTCTTGTGCCTTACGGCGAGATTATTGATACTGATGAAAATTGCCCCACTCTTACTTACAACACAATCGGCAGACATCAGTCAAGACTCGTAAGAACAAGAATCGCATCAAACAAGTCACCCTGGCTTATGAACACAAATGTCGGTGATGTTTACACAGTGCCCATTTCACACGGTGAAGGCAGATTCCTCTGCTCAGATGAACTTGTTAAGGAGCTTGCAGCTAACGGTCAGATCGCAACACAGTATGTTGACCTCCTTGGCAATCCCACAGCAGACATTCACTTCAATCCCAATAACTCCGTATGCGCTATCGAGGGTATTACATCACCCGACGGCAGAGTATTCGGTAAGATGGGCCATTCAGAAAGAATCGGTCACGGTCTTTACAAGAATGTTGACGGCGATTTTAATATCGGTATGTTTGATGCTGCTGTTAAGTATTTCAAATAAGTTAAAATGAACAACACCACCACAGTTTTTCAGTAAACTGCGGTGGTGTTTTTGAATGTTGACAAATATCGACGTTGTGTATATAATAACTATCGTAAGGTGTTACCATTAACGGTAGGCGGTTGAATCCGCACCCTCGGAAGGGGGTGTCTGCGATGCAGTATGTTACTTATGAATCGCTTTTTGCATTTGTAATGATACTTATAAGCATTATCGGATTATTTATTTCAATTTATTATCATAAAAAGAAATAACCGCCCTGCTACCAAACATAAGGCGGTTAATTTCTAACTGATTCTTTTGCGAGGGTGCAACCGTCTGTCGGTAACACCTTGCATTTTTATTATATACAAAAAGTACAGAATTGTCAAGTGTATCATACTCACAAAGAATTAATGTTATTCATACCTTTTTGCATTATTTGTAAGTTCAAGAATATAGTCAACAGAAGTGTCATAAAGTTTTGCAAGTTTGATAAGTAATGCAATGGGAATTTCTCTTTTTTCACACTCATATTGTGAATAGGTATTTTGTTTCACGCCGAGATATTCAGCAATGAATGTCTGTGTGTAGTCATTATCTTCCCGCAAATCTTTAAGTCGCACTCTTTTCACTCCAATCGAATACATTTTATAATATTATTGACGGAAGTATTGACAAATATCTCAATTTGTGATAGTATAAAGCAAAATTTAAGGAGGAAACTATAATGAAATCATTTTTTGCAATTCTGTTGGCAGTTCTCAGCGGTATTTTTAATTTCTTTACAACAGATGGCTCATTTACGCAGCTGAAAGAAAAGGGTGATATAACGGGGTATTCGGAAATAGTTTCGGCTGACAAAGATTTGCCGATGTTATACACTGATGCTGACGGAAAATTTACCGTTCTTCAGTTCTCGGACACTCATTTTACAACGGGACTTTCATGGAATGATGTAAAAGTGCTGGGAAAAATGGAAGAACTGACTATCAGATACAGTCCCGACCTTGTGGTGGTTTCGGGTGATATGCTTGATGGCGGTGAAAAAGGACCTTACAATAAAAAGTTTGCTCTTGATAATGTTATCGGACTTTTTGAATCACTTGAACAATATTGGGCATATATCCCCGGCAATAATGACGGCATAAAATACGGAACATCTGCCGATGTTGTTGCATATCTTTCTCAGTCAGAGTATTGTCTTTGTGCCGATGTCAGGGAGATTTCAGGCGGTGCACAGTACACAATTGACATTTCAGACGGCGAAAATGTAGTTCATTCATTCGTTTTCCTTGATACAATGGACTATGACAATGAAGACGAAGAGCATATTTACGGCTATGTGCATGAGGACCAGATTGAATGGTGCAAAAATGCCATCAATGAAAAAATCAGACAGAATGAAAATATTATGCTGAGCGTTTTTATCCACGAAAACACTCCGAATTTTGCAAAAGCAGCAATTGACGGCGAAGCATACAAGGACGGTTATTCAACCATTGATGAAGTAAAGGAAGAATATAATATTCCAAAAAATGCACCCTTGGATGACATTTTCAGTGAATCGGGCAGAGTAGGGCTTGTTTCAATGGGGCATGTTCACCCGAAAGAGGGAAAATGCAGTTACTATAACGGCACATATTATCACATTACACCTCAGACAAAGGTTTCAAGCACACTGATAACGATTGATACAAAAGCTGACAATGTGAAAGATATGTATGATTTTGAACAGGTGAATTGATATGAAAAAACTCCGAAGCCGTATGGCTTCGGAGATTTTTTTGTTTATATATTGATTTTAAAATGTATATTCACCCTCTGAAACTTCTGTTTCTTTGCCGTCGATGATTACTGTTGCGGTGCAACCTGCAGGGACTGTAAAGAAATAAGAAACCTTGCCGTTTTCTCTCTTCCATTCAGATTTGACAGTACCGAATCTTGATTCGATTGATGCCTTTACGTAATCAAGTCTGTCATCGGTAAGGGGAGCGAAGATGATATGCTCAAACGCAGGCTTGCTTTCGTCAATCTTGATGCCTGCCGCATCGCCGTAAAGCCAGTCTGCAACGGAGCCGTAAGCATAATGGTTGAATGAGTTCATTGAAGTGCTCCACATTGTGCCGTCTTCACGCATACTGTCCCAATGCTCCCAGATTGTTGTAGCACCCATCTTGACTGAGAAGAGCCATGAGGGATATTCTTCACGGAGCAGAATGTCATATGCAGTCTTTGTGTAGCCATTGTCGCTGAGTGCATGAAGCAGATAAGGAGTGCCTACAAAGCCTGTTTTAAGATGTCCGCATTCCGTTACAAGTTCATTGAGCTGTTTTGCAGTTTCTGCGATGTTGTCGCTGATTCCGAAATGACAGGCAAGAACACAGGCTGTCTGTGTTGCATATTCGGGAGTAATTCTGCCGTCTTTCATGTATTTGTTTCTGAAAGCCTTGATGAAGTTCTCTCTCATTTCGGGGTATTTACCTGCATCTTCACCCAGGAGCTCACAAGCCTTGATATAAATTGAGCTTGAATAAATGAAATATGCTGTTGCAATAAGGTCTTTGTCTGTTCCGTGACTGCAATCTTCGGGACTTGAACCGTCAAGGTTGAGCCAGTCACCGAAATGGTGTCCTCTTGCCCAGAGATTATCCCATGTGTGGTAATCTATATATTCAAGATAATCAGCCATTGATTTAAGTGAATCTTTGATGATTTCTTTGTTGCCGTATGTCAGATACATCTGCCAGGGACAGATTGTAGCAGCATCTGCCCAGGCAGCAGAGCATTCATCGTCGGGAACAAAAGTGTTAGGGATAACATGAGGAACAGCACCCCATGCTGTCTGGTCAGCTCTCAGGTCAGCGAGCCATTTTGTGAAGAATTTTTCAACATCGTAGTTGTATGAAGCAGTTTTAACAAAAACCTGTGCATCACCTGTCCAGCCGAGTCTTTCATCTCTCTGAGGGCAGTCTGTGGGAACATCAAGGAAGTTGCCTTTCTGACCCCATATGATGTTGCTGAAAAGCTTGTTGATTCTTTCGTCTGAACACTCAAAATGGCCAGTTCTCTTCATTTCTGAATGAACAACAATGGCTGTGAAATTCTCTTTCTTTATTTCGTCGCTGAAATTTTCAAGCTTTATGTAACGGAAACCAAAAAAATTGTAATCGGGTTTGCAGATGTGTTCTTCACCATCACAGATGAATGAAGCCTCAGCCTTTGCACTGCGGTAATTGTCACGGTAGAAATTGCCGTCTGCATCAAGAACTTCTGCGTGATAGATTGTAGCCTTTTCGCCCTTGTTGCCCTTTATTTTGAACTGAACATAACCCGTCATATTCTGACCGAAGTCGAGAACAGTTTCGCCTTTGGGAGTAATTATGATTTCCTTGACCGTCAGGTGCTCCTGTTCGGTTATTTTTTCACCGTCACGGTCAATGAGATTATCATTATTCATGGGGATTGCAACGGCATTGACAGGGGAATTGTCTTCAAAAGTTGCATCATATGTGTAGCCGTTGTAAAGGTGTGAATAAACTGTCTTTCCGAGAGTATTTATCCAGCTTTCGTCTGTGTAAATAAGGTCAGCCGTGCCGTCTTCATATTCAATCTCAATTGATGCAAGAACAGCCATTTCACCCACACCGAGGAATCTGTGCTGAAGTTTTGATGAATTGAAAAAGTTCGGGCATTTCCAGCCGGGACCGACACCTAATATAATTGTATTATTATTACAGAGCATGTCCGTAATGTCGTATGTTTCCACCTGGAGACGTTTGTGATAGCTTGTCCAACCGGGAGCAAAAATATAATCACCGACTTTATTACCGTTGAGGATGATTTTGTAAACGCCGTAAGCGGTAGCTTCCATTGTAGCTTTCTTTACGGGCTTTGTTATGCTGAATTCCTTTGAAAATTCGGTAGATGCAAGGTCAAAAATTTTAGGACTCTTGATCCATTTTGCATTTTTTATATTTTTCATTAATACGCACTCCTTTTCGGATTGTTAATCTGATTGTAACACAGTGAAAATAAAAATGCAATGAAAAAGAAAGTCAGGTGGAGTAAAAATACAGTTTTAGTGGATAAATGTACCAAAAAATGTACATAAACACAAGATATTGTGTGTGCACATCTGTTCGACACATCTCATTGTTTTTCTCTGTAAAAAAGCTCGCAGAATAGCCATTTTTAACACCTTTATATTCTGAATTGGAAAAATAAAAAGTTGCAAAAAATGAAATTTTTTTTCAATTTGCTATTGCATTTTAGTGCTTTTCCTTGTATAATTATGTCAAGTGGTGCAGGAATGCACTATTATAACACCAAAGTGGTGAAAAATGGGGACAATGGAAGCATTAACCCCTGTTTTTTGCATTTTAAAATTTGCTTGAAAGGAGTCGGGCGTGTGAACAACAGATTTTCATCAACATCATACCATGGTCTTGATGCGAAAAACAGAATATTCATACCTGTAGGCAGTCGTGAAGCGCTTGGCGAAACAGTTTATGTTTTCAGGCAAAAAGGTGAAAAAGGTAACTGTTTAAGACTTTATACAGCAGAGCATTTTGACAAGCTTGCTCAGAAGTATAATGACATGGAAGACGAAGCACTTACAGTCGAAGAGATTGAAGCAGCAGCAGAAATCAGCCGTAGCTTTTTCGGTTATGTGGATGATGTAAAAATGGACAAGCAGGGAAGAATAACACTCAGTGCCGTTCAGCTCAGACACGCAGGCATCGAAGGTGAAGTTGCGATCATCGGTATGGGTAACCGTATTGAAGTCTGGAACAGAGAAACCTGGGATAAAAAAATGGGTTATATCTGAGAACGAATATAGATGTTGACGAAAGGCGGTGCGTTATGGAATTTAACCATAAATCGGTTCTGCTTCAGGAAGCAGTCGATGCACTGTCCGTCAGACAAGATGGGATTTATGTCGATGCAACTGCAGGCGGCGGGGGTCACTCCTCTGAAATATTGAAATTGCTCAATCACACAGGCAGACTTATTGCCATTGACCGTGACCCCGACGCTATTGCAGTGCTGACAGAAAAATTCAGAAAGAATGAAAACGTTACAATAGTCAACGATGTTTTTGATAATATATTGAATATACTTTCTTCACAGAATGTTGACGGCGCAGACGGTATTCTCGCAGACCTTGGTGTCAGCTCATTTCAGCTTGATACTGCAGAGCGAGGGTTTTCAATTCACAAGGATGCTCCTCTTGATATGAGAATGAGCAAGTCCGGATATTCGGCTTACAATGCCGTCAATGAATTATCGGAAAAAGAGCTTGCAGACATTATTTTTTCTTACGGAGAAGAAAAATTTGCAAGAAGTATAGCAAAAAATATTGTTAAGAGAAGGGCGGATAAGCCCATAGAAACAACTTTTGAGCTGTGCGATATAATTTCCGCTTCAATGCCTGCAAAGGCAAAAAGAGACGGTCATCCCGCAAGAAAAACATTCCAGGCTATAAGAATTTACATAAACCGTGAGCTTGAAATGTTACCCGGTGCACTCATAGATATGTTTGACAGTCTTAAACCCGGTGGTGTGCTTGCGATAATCACATTCCATTCACTTGAAGACAGAATTGTGAAGAATACTTTTAATGATTTTTGTAAGGGTTGTACTTGTCCGCCTGAATTTCCCGTTTGTATATGCGGAAATAAACCGAAAGGTGAGTTACCCTTTAAATCAAAGGCTCCCACGGATGAGGAGCTTGAATACAACCCGAGAAGCAGAAGTGCAAGGCTCAGGGCAGTTATAAAACTGTAAAAATTTTTTAAGGAGAGGTTCATTTTGGCGCAGAATCAGAATATATATAAATTCTCAATGTTTGATTCACTTGATTACGGTACATCTGCACCTCAGCTTGAGCCTGTATATGAACCGGAAATTATTCCTGAGAAAAAACAGACCGTAAAAAAGAAAAAAACGTCAGCTGTCACTAATTCTCAGAAAAAAGCAGCACGTGCATCATACATAAGCGGTGCAAAAATTTTGCTTTCTGTTTTTTCTGTAGCTTTCGTGTTGGGAATCGTTTTGTTCCTTAATGTAAAAATGGATGAAACTGCAACAAAAATCAATGCAGTCCAGTCAGAAATCAATATTGCAAAAAGTGAAAATATCCGTCTTGAATCTGCGCTTGAAGGTATGGTTTCAATTGATAAGGTTGAAGACTATGCAGAACAGACTCTCGGAATGGTAAAACTTGAAAATTACAGAATAACATACTTTGATTCGGGAGAATCAAATCATGTTGTAATCTCGGGCGGGAAATCATACAGTGAAAATTCACTTGTTTCAAAATTCGAGAGCATAAAAGAATATTTTTCTTAAACTATAAATAAACATAATTCAGGGATTGTTTTGACATACAGGTGTCAGAACCATCATAAAAAGGGCGAAAAATCTTTCGCCCTTTTTATGGCAATCTGGGGCACTTTTTTAATGCTGAAAAACGGCTCGGAAATACTCATAAAGAAGGAGAGATTTTGCTGTGAAATCGACAGTAAACAGTCACAGAAGAGGATTTTTTTCTTATATTATAATATTTGTGCTGGCAGGTTTGCTTTTAGGCAGACTTGCTTATCTGCAACTTATAAAGGGTGATGAGTATTCTGCCAAAGCAGAAAGTCAGCAACTCGGCGATAAAGAGATTGAAGCATCCCGAGGCACGATTTACGATGCAAATATGAACGTGCTCGCTCAGAGTGCGTCTGTCTGGCGTGTATATCTCAATCCTTCCAAGATCAATAATTTCAAGGAAGAAAAAAGAGATGAAGTCCGTGATATTATAGCAAGCGGACTTTCCGTGATACTTGATATGGATGAGGCTAAAATAAGAAGCTATACCGAGAAAAATTATTCATATCAGCTTGTGAAAGGTGAAATTGAAAAAGATACAAGAGATGCAATTTATTCATTTATTGAAGAGTACGAAGACAGAAAAGAGAATCCGATAGACCTGAGCGAAATAGTGTGTATCGATCCTGATGTCAAGAGATATTATCCCTATTCAAATCTTGCATCAACTGTTATCGGTTTTACAGGCAGTGACGGTGACGGTCTTGAAGGAATAGAGTACTATTATAACGATGTTCTCAAAGGTGTTTCAGGCAGAACTCTGACTGCAGTTAAGGGCAACGGTGCACTGATGCCCAATCAGTTTGAAACTATATATGAGGCTCAGGAAGGCACCAGCATTGTTCTGACTCTTGATATCTACATTCAGCATATTCTTGAAGATGTTCTTTCACAGGCTATTGAGGACACAAAGGCACAGAGTGTTTACGGTGTCGCAATGGATGTTGATACAGGCGCTGTTCTGGGCATGGTATCACTTCCCGATTACGATCTGAACGAGCCTTTTGCACTTTCCAGTGAACAGCTTCAGCAGGCTTATGAAGAAGCATCAGCTGCTCCGGAAGATGAATCGGAAGATGCAGATTCTGCATACCTGAGAAGTAAGTCATATTATCAGGGTGTTCAGTGGAGCAATGATACAATTGTTAATACATACGAGCCCGGTTCTGTTTTTAAAATTGTAACTGCTGCCGCAGCAATTGAAGAAGGCGTTGCAGATCTTAATACAACACATTTTTGCAGCGGCTCTATTGATTATGCATCAAGAAGAATCAATTGCTGGAAAGCCGGAGGACACGGTAGTGAAACATTTGCGGATCTTCTCAAAAATTCCTGCAATCCTTTCGCAGTTACATTGGCAGACAGACTCGGAACTGAAAAATATTACGACTATTTTGAGGCATTCGGTTTTACTGAAAAAACAGGTATAGACTCATCCGGAGATCTTACACCCACAGAAAACATTCTTTATATGTCAAGAGACAGATTCACAAAGTCTGACCTTGCTTCATATTCATTCGGTCAGACATTCCAGGTGTCTCCGCTTCAGATGATAACCGCCGTATCTGCTGTTGCAAACGGAGGAAATCTGATGACTCCGTATCTTGTAAGCAAAGAACTTGATGCTGAAGGTAACACAATAAGAGAAACAACTCCCACAGTGAGACGACAGGTAATATCCGAGTCAACAGCAAAGATCATCTGTGAATGTATGGAGCAGGTAGTTTCAACAGGTACAGGTAAAAACGCTTATGTTGCAGGTTATCATATCGCAGGAAAAACAGGTACATCGGAAAAGCTTGTTGTAAACAATAAAAATGAAAATACAGAAGCTTATATCGCATCCTTCTGCGGTTTTGCACCTGCATATGATCCGGAAGTAGCGGTCATAATTATTGTTGACGAACCGGCAGGCGAGCACGGCGGCGGTGCTGTTGCAGCTCCTCTTGCAGGTGAAGTACTCGAGCAGATTCTTACATATCTGGGTGTTGATCATTCATACACAACAGAAGAAATGAAACTGCTTAAAGAAACAGCTCCTCATTTTACAGGCAAAAGTGTTCAGGAAGCACGTTCACTTATAAATGGTACCAATCTTTCTGTTAAGGTCATCGGTGACGGTGATACCGTAATTGCTCAGTACCCCGATGCAGGCAGAGAATTACCTTCAGACGGCATGATAGTGCTTTATACTCAGACGGATTATAAGGAAGAAACAGTAACGGTTCCTGATTTTACAGGTCTTACAGTCAGTGAGGCAAACCGTGTTGCAATAAACAGCGGTCTTAATATAAAAATATCCGGCAGCTCTCTTAACAGCGGTACAGTATATGCATATAAGCAGAGTGTTGAAGCCGGAACAAGCGTAAATATGGGCGAAATAATCACTGTATCATTCAAGACTACGGTGGGCGTTGCGGATTGACGGAGGTAAACAATGAAGATTTCCGAAATTCTCAAAGGATTAAAAACTTACGATATTTATGACGATGCTGAGGTGGATTTTATCACCGACGATTCACGGAAGGTGAAAAACGGCACAGCATTCGTATGTATAAAAGGTAACCGCTTTGACGGTCATTCTGTTGCGGCAGAAATGCTGGAAAAGGGTGCGGTCTGTGTTGTGTGTGATCATGACCTCGGTCTTGAAAATCAGATCGTTGTTGAAAATACACGTGCAGCAATGTCGATTATGTGTTCAAATTTCTTCGGTAATCCCGCAAGTAAATTGAAGCTTATCGGTATAACAGGCACAAACGGAAAAACAACCACAGCTTTTCTTATAAAGAACATGCTTGATAAACTGGGCAAAAAGTCAGGACTTATCGGGACTGTTAAAAATATGGCAGGCGACAAAGAATATCCCGCTGCACTTACAACACCCGAAAGCTTTGAGCTTCATTCACTTTTCAATGAAATGGTAAATGAGGGCTGTGAATACTGCGTTATGGAAGTGTCTTCACAGGCTCTCGCACAGTACAGAGTTGCAGGACTTCATTTTTCAGCAGGTGTGTTCTCAAACCTTACACAGGATCATCTTGATTATCACGGCACATTTGAAAACTATGCAGAAGCAAAATCAATGCTTTTTGCTGAGTCTGATATATGTATACTCAATCTTGATGATGAACACGCAATGTCAATGATGAGAAAATCCGACGGCAGAATGGTGACATATTCTGTAAACTGCGATGAATCTGACTACACGGCAAAATATATAAGATATAAAAATGACGGTATTGAATATGAGCTTGTGACCATGGGATATGTTGAAAGAGTAAAAGTCGGCATTCCCGGTGAATTTACCGTTTACAATTCCATGGCAGCGGCAGTTACTCTGATTGAACTGGGCTTCGATTTCAGCAAGGTTCTTTATGCACTGTCCCTGAGTGAGGGAGTAAAGGGCAGAATTGAAGTCGTTCCCACCGAAACCGATTATACTGTTATTATTGATTATGCTCATTCTCCTGACGGACTTGAAAACATCATTTCTTCGCTTCGTAAAATTGCAAAAGCGAGAATCATAACTGTTTTCGGTTGTGGCGGTGACAGAGACAGAACAAAGCGTCCTATTATGGGGGAAATTGCCGCAAGACTCTCTGATGTGATTGTTGTAACATCGGATAATCCGAGAACAGAAGAACCCGAAAAAATTATAGAAGATATTCTTGAAGGCGTTAAAGGCTCAAAGGTCAGAAAGATCGTTGAAGTTAACAGAACTGATGCAATTGCTGCAGCGATGAACGAAGCAGAAACTGACGATATTGTTCTTCTTGCAGGTAAGGGACACGAAACTTACCAGATTTTCGGTACTGAAAAAATACATTATGATGAAAGAGAAATCGTCAGAGGAATCCTTGACGGTTCAGTAAAGGTTGATTGATTTGAAAACACTCACGTTATCAGAAGCTGCAAAAGCAGTCTGCGGAACACTT
Organism: Clostridia bacterium; assembly: GCA_017531385.1. GTDB lineage: Bacteria > Bacillota > Clostridia > Oscillospirales > Acutalibacteraceae > UBA1081. Next base: position 22,851 of record JAFXLD010000039.1, on the reverse strand, counting down.
GAGGGGGACGGAAGTTTCACAGGTGTATATACCGACTCCAGAAAACCCGTAAAAGGCGGACTTTTTATCGCTCTTGAGGGTGACAGATTTGACGGACATGACTTTATAGCAAATGCTGAAACAGACGGTGCTGCAGCGGTTATGTGCAGAAAAAAGTGTGAAACAAATCTGCCTGTAATTTATGTTGAAGATACAAAAAAAGCCCTTCTTGCATTGGCTTCATATTACAGAGGACTTTTTGATATTCCTGTTGTGGGGCTTACAGGAAGTGTCGGCAAAACCACAACAAAAGAAATGACTGCCCTTGTTATGGCAAGTGAATATGAAACAATAAAAACTCAGGGCAATCTGAATAATGACATCGGTATGCCAATGACTCTTTTCAATATTGAAGAGAGCACCGAAGCGGCAGTTATTGAAATGGGTATGAATCATAAAGGTGAGATTTCGGTTCTTACTGCTGTTTCAAGACCGACTGCAGGTATAATTACAAATATAGGTGTTTCCCATATAGAAAATCTCGGCTCAAGAGAAAATATTCTTATGGCGAAGCTTGAGATTCTTGAAGGTATGACAAAAAATTCACCCCTCATCATAAACGGTGATAATGACTTGCTTTCATCTGTTGTGAATGATGATTACGATATCGTGTATTTCGGTATTGAAAATGAAAAATGTCATGTCAGAGCTGTTGACCTTGAAACGGATGAAGAAAAAACAGTCTGCAATATTTTGTATGACAATAATAAATACAGATGTGTTATTCCTGTTGCGGGAATCCACAATGTTTACGATGCACTTTCGGCTTTTGCTGTCGGTGTAAAGCTCGGAATAGCTCCCGAAAAAGCGGCAAATGCGATTGCAGAATATACTCCTGCAGGAATGAGACAGAAAACAGTACGCAAAAACGGCATAGTTTTTATTGAAGACTGTTACAATGCAAGTCCCGATTCCGTAAAAGCAGGTATAAATACGCTTATGACTGTCAATGCAGACCGTCGTATTGCCGTTCTTGGTGATATGCTGGAGCTTGGTGATTACTCTGAAAAAGCACACAGAAACTGCGGAAGATATGCTGCTGAAAATGGTGTTGATGTTCTTTTTGCTTACGGCAATGCTTCATCTTTTTCGGCAGACGAAGCAGAAAAACATTCGCTGGGTGAGATATATCATTATACGGATGAACTCAGTCTTGCTGAAAAACTCAGTGCATTCATAAAAGAGGGCGATGCTGTTCTTTTTAAGGCAAGCAGAGGCATGAAACTGGAAAATATCATACATTATATATATGATAAGATGCAGTGAAAGGATAATCTTGTATGAATAAATGGATTGCTATGGCTCTCTCTGCAGTAGTAGGGTTTTTTATAGCATTTTTACTGGGATATATTGTTATTCCCTGGCTTCATAAGCTGAAATTCGGTCAGACAATACTTGATATAGGCCCATCCTGGCATAAAAACAAGCAAGGTACACCGACAATGGGTGGTGTGCTGTTTATGGCAGGCGTTACAGCCTCGCTTATTGTTGTTCTTGTTACGGATAAGCTCATGGGCGGAGATATTGTTGCAGGTGACAGCCTTGTCGCAGACAACGTTAAAACAAAGCTTTACAGCGGTATTGTTATGGCTTTTTCCTATGCCATTATCGGCTTTGCAGATGATTATATCAAAGTCGTTAAAAAGAGAAATCTCGGTCTGACAATTGCACAGAAATCAATAGCTCAGATTCTCGTCATGGGTGGATATCTGTTTTCTCTGCATATGGCAGATGCAACATATATGTTTGTTCCTTTTGTAGGAAATATAGAGCTCGGATGGCTTTTCTGGGTCTTAGGACCTGTTGTTATGTACTGCACCGTAAATGCGGTTAATTTTACAGACGGTATTGACGGACTGTGTGCATCAGTTACAGCAACATTTGCTGCTGCAGGTATCGTTGTTGCAGTTCTCAGAGGTGTTTTCGGTGTAAGCCTTTTGTGTGCGGCACTTTTCGGTAGTCTTATCGGCTATCTTATCTGGAACTGGAATCCCGCAAAGGTTATGATGGGCGATACAGGTTCAATGTTCCTTGGCGGACTTGTTATTGCCGTTGCATATTGTCTTGATATGCCCTGGCTGATTCTTCTTATGGGTATTGTTTATGTTATCGAATTCGGTTCTGATGTTATTCAGATAGCTTATTTCAAGGCAACTCACGGTAAGAGAATTTTTAAAATGGCACCCATTCATCATCATTTTGAAAAATGCGGTTGGAAAGAGAAAAAAATCGTTTATGTTTTTTCAGCCGTTAATATAATCGGATCACTTATTGCAATTCTTCTTGTTTATTTCGGTCAGCCGAAATAAATATATCAATATAAAATTTTAACGGAGGTAAAGCATATGGCAAATAATTCTGAAAAAGGTTTTTCATTCAAAGGGATTATACGCAAGTTCAATAATTCCGGCGGAATAGACATATGGTTTCTTGCGATAGTACTGTGTCTTTTGGGTATCGGACTTATAATGATGTTTTCTGCCAGCTATCCCTCCGCACTTGCTTTGGACGGCGATTCAACACTTTATATAAGATATCAGGCAATTTATGCTGTTATCGGTATAATTGCAATGTTGTTTTTTTCAAAAATAAAACCTGATTTCTGGCGTTGGAAACTGATTCCTTATGCTGTTTTTGCAGGTTCAATCTTTTTGCTGTTGATTGTTTTTGTTCTTCCTCAGTATAAACCCGGATTTTACAGATGGATTGATCTCGGATTCACAACTTTCCAGCCTTCTGAACTTGCAAAGTTTGCAGTTATCGTTGCAGGTGCTTATATATACGGAAAATACGGCAAAAAGATGAGCACGAAAAAAGCTGTAAAGTCAGGTTTAGGCGGTAAAATCAATAATAAACTCGGTATGGGGCTTGTCCGTGAATCATGGATTCCTACATGGATGTTCTGCGGATATTTCGGTCTGACTGCAGTGCTCGTTTTCCTTGAAAATCATCTCTCAGGTTGTATTCTTATTTTTGCACTGGGTGTATTTATGATGTTCCTTGGCGGTGTAAGAGCACGCTGGTTTGCGGCAGGAATTGCAGTTGTGCTTGCTGCTGTGCTTATTGTCTGCGTTCCCATTTACAGTGCAATTCAGGAAAAAAATGAAAAACTTGCATCAGGTGAAATTACTCAGAGCGAAGCAGACGAGTATGTCGAAAATGAAGCTTCATCGGGTATTCTTAAAGGATACATGGTAAGAAGAATTATAGGCTGGCTTGATAAGGATTTTGACCCTCTGGGTGACAGATGGCAGCCCAATCAGGGACTTTACGCCATAGGCTCGGGCGGATTTTTCGGCAAAGGTCTGGGAAATTCCACTCAAAAATATATGTATGTTTCCGAACCTCAGAATGATATGATCTTCTCCATTGTTTGTGAAGAGCTTGGCTTTGTGGGTGCAGCACTGATAATTCTGTTGTTTGCACTGCTTGTATGGCGAGGAATCACTATAGGACTCAATGCAAAAACAAAGTTCAGTTCGCTTCTTGCAATGGGACTTGTTCTTCAGGTGGGTCTGCAGGCGATTCTTAATATTGCCGTTGCTTCCGACTCAATTCCCAATACAGGTATCAGTCTTCCGTTTTTCAGCTACGGCGGTACATCACTTATCGTGCTTCTTGCCGAAATGGGAATTATTCTTGGTGTTTCAAGAGACAGCAGATTAAATAAAAAGTAGGTAATAATATGAAAATAATTTTTGCTGCCGGAGGTACCGGCGGACATATAAATCCTGCACTTGCTGCTGCAGGAGAGATAAGAGAGAATTATCCCGATGCCGAAATATTGTTTGTCGGCACAAAAGATAAAATGGAAGCAAAGCTTGTCCCACAGGCAGGTTTTGCATTTGAAGGCATTGCAATGAGCGGTTTTCAGAGAAAACTGAGTGTTGAAAACATTATTAAAAACATAAAAACAGTCTGGAGAGTTCTGTTTTCAGGCTTTGCAGTCAAGAGAATAATTAAAAAATTTAATCCCGATGTCGTTGTAGGTTTTGGTGGTTATGTCAGCGGCCCCGTTGTCAGAAAAGCGGCAAAAATGGGTATAAAAACTGCCATTCATGAGCAGAATGCTTTTCCCGGTGTGACAAACAAGCTTCTTGCAAAAAATGCAGATGCTGTTATGGTTGCAGTGCCGAAAGCAAAGGAATATCTTGAATGTAAGAATGAACCGATTGTTACGGGGCTTCCCGTAAGAAATGAAATTCTCAGAGCAGACAAAGACTTCGCAAGAGCAGAAATGGGAATAAAAGATGACGAAACCGTTATTTTTTCATTCGGAGGAAGTCTCGGTGCAAAAACCATAAATACTGCAATGGTTGATATTATTGCAGAGTTTACAAACGAGAAAAATTGCAGATTTATTCACGGTTACGGACAGTACGGCAAATGGGTTCCCGATGCACTGAAAGAAAAAGGTGTCGATATCGGAAATAAGAATATTGATGTGCGTGAATATATTTACGATATGGATAAATGCCTTGCGGCGGCAGATATTGTTGTCTGCAGAAGCGGTGCAAGCACTCTTTCCGAGCTTCAGACAGTGGGAAAGGCATCAATTCTTATTCCGTCACCCAATGTATCGGAAAATCATCAGTATCACAATGCAATGACACTTGTCAATGCATCTGCGGCTTATGTTATAGAGGAAAAGGATCTGACTCATGAAAAGCTTTCAACTGCTTTGCGTGAACTGATTGAGAATCCCGTTCTTCGCAAAAAAATGGAAGAAAACGCAAAGAAACTTGCTGTTGCAGATTCTCAGAAAATTATTGCAGAAATCATAACAGGACTTATTTAACAAGGACATCTTCCACCGCATACTATGCAGTATGAAAGGTGGGAATAAAGTGAGCAGATATGTTATAAACGGAGGACACAGGCTTTACGGCGAAACACAGATTCAAGGCTCAAAAAACAGCATACTGCCGATTCTTGCAGCAACTGTACTTATAAAAGGTGAAACCGTTATTACAAATTGTCCTGATATTTCCGATGTTGATGCAACGATCAGGATTCTCAGTTACCTCGGTTGTAAAGTGACAAGGGACGGACATACGGTGACTGTTGACAGCACTAATGTTGATAAATTTGATATTCCTGATGAACTAATGCGTGAAATGCGTTCATCTGTTGTGTTTCTCGGTGCTATCATCGGACGCACAGGTAAAGCCAGTCTTTCAACACCCGGTGGTTGTGAAATCGGTCTCAGACCCATAGATCTTCATCTTGATGCTATTCAGCGTTTCGGTGTGAATATTCATGAAGAATTTGCAAAAATTGATTTTGAAGCAGTGAAGCCGCTTGAAGGCGTGAATATTGCACTTTCGTTTCCCAGTGTAGGTGCAACGGAAAACATAATTCTGACAGCTTGTACGGCAAAAGGCACAACGGTTATCACAAATGCTGCACGGGAGCCTGAAATCAGCGATCTTGCTGATTTTCTGAACAGTTGCGGAGCAAGAATATCGGGCACGGGCGAAGGAACAATTATAATTGAAGGCGTAAAAGAACTTCATTCGGCACAGTATAAGGTCATACCCGACAGAATCGTTGCAACAACATATATGGCAGCAGCTGCAATGACGCACGGCAAAATCCACCTGACATCGGTGATTCCCGCACATCTTGCACCTGTCATACCTGCTTTTGAGGAAGCCGGATGTGATATTGCAATCTCCTCGAGCTCGGTGACGCTTACGGCACCACCGTATCTCAGGAGTATAAAAACAATCAGAACGATGCCCTATCCGGGGTTTCCGACCGATATGCAGGCGCAGATTATGGCAATGACGACTGTGTGTCACGGTACCAGCGTTATTATTGAAACGATTTTTGAAAGCCGTTATAAACACGTCAGCGAAATGCTCAGATTCGGTGCAAAGATAAGGGTTGACGGCAGAATGGCTGTTATTGAAGGCACTCCTTATCTTACGGGTGCATCTGTTATAGCATCAGACCTCAGAGGCGGTGCATCGCTTGTTCTTGCTGGTCTTGCGGCACAGGGAACAACAACGGTTGATGATATTAAATATATATTAAGAGGATACGAAAATATGAGCGGAGTTTTAACTTCTCTCGGATGTGATATAGTGAAAGAAGAAAGGAATACGACAAATGGAGGAGACAGCAAGAGCTGAAAAAAAAGCCGAAAGAGAGAAAAAGAGACGCAGAGTGCAGATGGTGCGTAAAATCAAGGTTGGTGCAGGTCTTTGTATCGGCCTTGCAGTTTTGTTGTATCTGCTTTCTGCTTTTGTTTTTTTTAAGGTTGAAAGCATAGAAGTTATAGGAACACCTGATGAAAACGGTGAATCTCTTCCAGGCAGCAGTTATTATTCTTCGGAAGAAATTGTGAGAGTCAGCGGTGTTAATACAGGAGACAGCCTTGTTCTTGTTTCCAAAAAAAACACAAAGGACTCAATCGAAAAATTACTTCCATATATAGGAAATGTAAAAGTTCAGAGAAAATATCCCTCCACATTAAGACTTGTTGTTGAGGATACTTCAGCTGTTTATGCCCTTGATGCAGGTGGTGGTTATACCATTCTGAACGAAGAGTACAAAGTGTTGAGTGTAACAGAAAAAATGCCGTTGGGATCGGCAAAAATCGTGGGTATTTCCGTGGTTAATGCGGAAATCGGAACCATTGCTGAATTTACAGACGAAGCATATAAAACAAGACTTGACACTATCAGGGAAAAATTTAAAAAGTCGGGCATTACAGATATAACAAAGATAAATGTTGAAAATATAGCCAATGTGAGTATAACCATAAACGGAAGATTTACTTTCATTCTCGGAACGCTTACTCAGCTTGAAGAAAAATTATCCATGGCATCAAAGACCATGGAAACAGAAATTGCCAACAATCCGGATGCAAGAATTATTATTGATGTAAAAGATCCGGAAAGGTCATATGTGCGCGATGATTATTCTCCCGTTGAAAATGAGTATGAAAGTGAAGAGAATAACAGCGAAATTCCCGAGAATAACGATGAACCGGTTATGGATGATATCCCAGAGGATGTTCCCGAAGCAGTAGGATGATGTAATTTTGGTTATTTTGTAGTGAAACGATAAGAAAAATTTATAAAAATCTGACAATATTTATTATAGATTGTGTATTGAAATTTTATGGGTTACATGGTATTATATATAAGTATTGTTGTGTTTATATCCTAAAATTTTATATACGGAGGAAGTCAAATGTCTTTTGAAATAGCAAATGAACGTGAAGATGTAACAAAAATAAAAGTCATCGGCGTCGGTGGCGGTGGCGGAAACGCAATCAACAGAATGGTTGAGGGCGGAGTTCAGGGCGTAGAGTTTATCGCAATCAATACAGATAAACAGGTGCTTATGTATTCCAAAGCAACAACAAAGATTCAGATAGGCGAAAAGGTAACAGACGGCAAGGGTGCAGGTGCACGTCCTGAAGTCGGCAAAAAAGCTGCAGAAGAGAGCATGGATGCTATCAATGATTCTCTCAACGGTGCAGACATGGTATTCATCACAGCAGGTATGGGCGGCGGAACAGGTACAGGTGCAGCTCCTGTTATCGCTCAGATGGCTAAGGATAAGGGTATCCTTACAGTCGGTATCGTAACCAAGCCCTTCAATTTTGAAGGTAAGCGCCGTATGGCACAGGCTGAAGAAGGCATTGCAGAACTTTCAGCTCATGTTGACAGCCTTATCATCATCCCCAACGAGAGACTCAAGCTCGTTTCAGACGAAAAGATAACTTTTGCAAACGCATTCGAAATCGCAGACGATGTTCTTCGTCAGGGTGTAAGAAGCATTGCAGAGCTTATCACTGTTCCCGGACTTATCAACCTTGACTTTGCTGACGTTACATCCGTTATGAAGGATGCAGGTCATGCTCATATGGGTGTGGGCAGAGCATCAGGTAAGGATAAGGCAGAGGAATCAGCTAAGAAGGCTATCACAAGTCCTCTTCTTGAAACATCAATTGAAGGTTCAAAAGGTATTATTATCAATATTTCAGCATCTCCCGACATCACACTTGATGCTGTTGATGCAGCCAGCTCAATAATTTCTGAAACAGCAGATCCCGATGCTAATATCATCTTCGGTGTTGCACTTGATTCTTCACTTGAAGATGAAATGGTTGTTACTGTTGTTGCAACAGGTTTCGGTGCACATCCTGCTCCCTTAAAGGCTGACAAAAAGGCTGAAGAAGTAAAGGCTGAACAGCCCGCTGAATCAAGTGCTCCCAAACAGGAATTCGGCACCAGCGATGATGACCTGAGCGATATCTTTGATATGTTCAAGAGCAGAAAGTAATAACATTTTTGCTATAAAAATTGAGAATTATTTCAAAGCGGTGTCTTTTCTGGCATCGCTTTTTCTGAAAATTTGTCCGTTTATAAAAAGTTATGCAAAAGTATTGACAAAGTGGTTAAAATTAAATAATATCTTAATATATATGATATTGCTTTTGATTTTTTTATAAAGGAGAGTTTTTATGGAATTTGAAAAAATTAGAGCAATCATCTGTGAACAATATGAAATAGATGAGGAAGAGGTTACCCTTGATACTCATCTTGAAGACCTTAATTTTGACAGTCTTGACATGATTGAAATCGCAATGGATATTGAAGATGAGTTCAATGTTGAGGTCCCCGATGAAGTGCTTGAAAAATTTGTTACTATCGGTGACATTGTAGATTTTCTTGAAAAGCGCTGAGGATTCAGGGCGGCTGTGTGAGCACCGCCCTTTTGATTTGACGGTGATGTTATGATAAAAAATATTATTTTTGATATGGGTAATGTCCTTATCATGTTTTATCCCGAAAAAACTTTTTCAAAGTATCTTCCCGATAAAAAAGATGTGGACATGATACTCGATGTGTTTTATAACAGCGGTATTTACAGGGACTGTGACAGAGGTATAAGAACTTATGCCGAAGTCATTGATGCGGTCAGTGATAAATTGCCTCCTCATGTGCTTGCCGTGCTGAAGGAACTTTATCTTGAAAAGGGCTATGGACTTACCGAAATGCCGGCATTTCCCGAAATGTATGACCTTATTCAGGAGCTGAAGTCAAACGGCTATAAGACATATCTTTTAAGCAATGCAGGGTATGATTTTTATGAATATTCGCCCCATAAACCTGCAATAGCACTTATGGACGGCAGAATTATTTCCTGCGAACATAAAGTCCTGAAGCCCGAAAAGGAGATTTATGAAATCCTTTTCAATACATATTCGCTTGACCCCTCGGAATGTATTTTTATTGACGATGTTGAGGAAAATATTGAGGGCGGTAAAAAATGCGGAATGGACGGAATTGTCTTCTCTCCGTCATTTGAAGATGTCAGCGTACTCAGGGAAAAACTTAAAAATAAAGGTGTAAAAATATAATTAATAGAGGTTTAAATTTATGAAACTTGATAAACTTGTCGGTGAAAGATTTAAAGAAAAACCCTCTGATTGCGTGGTAGACAGCCATGCGTTAATGGTCAGAGGCGGTTATATGAAGTTTGTTTCAAACGGTATCTATTCTTCATATATGCCACTTCGCCGTATCACAAAGAAAATCGAAAATATCATCCGTGAAGAGATGGACAGAATTGATGGTCAGGAAGTTTCTTTTCCTGTTGTTATGCCCGCTTCTCTCTGGGAAGAATCAGGCAGATATCAGTCAATTGACAATTCACTCTGCCGTTTCAAGGACAGAAACGGTTCACCCATGGTTCTCGGTATGACTCACGAAGAAGCCGCAGTTCAGCTTGTCCGTGAATACGGTAATACATACACACGTTACCCCTTTATGATTTATCAGATCCAGACAAAGTTCCGTGACGAGGCAAGACCCAGAGCAGGTCTTATCCGTGTGCGTGAATTCACAATGAAGGATGCTTATTCATTCCACACTTCTCAGGAAGACCTTGAACAGTACTATGCAAAGTGCTATCACGCATATGAACGCATTTTTGCAAGAGCAGGTATTCCCGAAACAATCGTTGTTGAGTCTGACTCAGGTATGATGGGCGGTAATATTTCACACGAATATATGCTTCTTACTGCAATCGGTGAAGATTCAATCGCAATCTGTCCCGAATGCGGTTACAGAGCAAATATGGAAGCTGCAGAAAGCATTATCGAGCCCATGCACGACGATGTGAGTGAAGAACTCACAAAGGTTCACACTCCCGAAATGCACACAATCGAAGAAGTATGTGATTTCCTCAAAGCAGATGCAAAGAAGAGCCTTAAAGCAGTTGTATATCAGAAGAATATGACTGATGAATATGTTATCGTGTTCATCAGAGGCGACCTTGATGTAAATGAAACAAAGCTCACAAACTTCCTCGGCGAAAACATTCATCCCGCAGTTATTACAGACGAAAGCGGTATCAAGGCAGGTTTCATCGGTCCCGTAAATATGGATGCAGAATGTAAGCCTCTTATCCTTTTCGATGCATCAGTCAAGGGTTGCAATAACCTTGTATGCGGTGCAAACGAAACAGACTACCACTACACAGGTCTTGATATGGACAGAGAATTCCCCGATGCTCAGTATCATGATTTTGCAAAGATCATCACAGGTGGTATCTGTCCCGTTTGTAAGAAGAAAGCAATTACGGTTTCAAGAGGTATTGAAGTCGGTAACATCTTCCAGCTCGGTACAAAATATACAAAGTCAATGGGTATGTCATATCTTGATGAAAAGGGTGAGAGCCATACACCCATCATGGGTTGCTACGGCATCGGCGTAGGCAGACTTGCAGCATCAGTATGTGAAGCACATCACGATGAATACGGTCCCATCTGGCCCATGTCAATCGCTCCCTGGCAGGTTCACCTCTGCTGTATGAAGTCAGCAGACGAAGAAGCTCATGCAGCGGCAGACAAGATGTACGAAGACCTTCAGGATGCAGGACTTGAGGTAATTTACGATGACCGTAAGGTAAGTGCAGGCTTCATGTTCTCTGATGCTGACCTCCTCGGTGTACCCGTAAGGGTTATCGTAAGCCCCAGAAACCTTAAAGAAAATGTCTGCGAAGTTGTTACAAGAGATAAGACATACAGCGCAAAAGTTCCCGTTGAAGAAACAGTTGCAACTGTAAAGAACCTTGTAAACGAACTTATGGCAAAATGCAAAGCTGAATAAAAAAATTATCCCTGATTGAAAAATCAGGGATTTTTTGATTTTATAAACCTAACAACGCCGTTATTTATGTTTGACTCAATTACACCGTTTGCTCTCTTTTTTACTTCATCTTTTGCATTGGCAACGGCATAGCTTTCATCACTTGCTTCAAACATCGGTATGTCGTTTAAATTGTCGCCGAATGAAATAACACGGTCAAAGCCGAAAAGCTCTCTGAGGGTGTTTACGGCGTTCTTTTTTGATGCTTCTGATGAACATACTTCAAGATACCAATGCTCGGTGTTGTATATATCTCTGTAAAATTCAGCATGAAGGTCGGTGCATTGTGAAATGGATTTATAAGCTTCTTCAAGCTTTTCTTTTTTATCGTTTATTGAATAGTAAACCACATTTTTGTCCATGCAATCATTGAAAGAGTTTACTTTTGTAAATTTTTTCTTATAAATTTTTTCCCGTTCTTCAATGAATTTTTTTGCGTTGGGAGAATCGGTATTTTCGTAATATGTGGATAATTCGTCATTATCAATGCAGAAAACAAAGCCCGAACGGATATATTTTCTGATGGTTTCAAAAAGTACATTTTTGCCGTTGTCGCTTATTTTCTGAACGGATACATACTTTTTTGTTTTTAAATCAAAAATCGCAACACCGTTCATAAGTACTGCAGGTACGGAAATATTGACGTTTTTCAGCATTTTTTCAACAGTTGCATGAGTTCTAGCCGTAGCAACAGTGAAATTGATGCCTTTTGCAATAAGTGAGTTGAGTTCTGTTTCGGTTTCTTCACTGAGTAATGCTTTTTCGTTCAGTAAAGTTCCGTCAAGATCGGAAATATACAGTTGTTTCATTTTATCTCCTAAAAAACGCACGGTGCATTTACCGTGCGTTCATGTTTGTTTAATTGAAATTATTTCATCTGATCGAGAGCATCGTTGCCGGTGCCTGCGAACATGTTCTGAAGAAATTCAATAACAATTCTCAATGTTTCACCGATTGCTTCAAAGAATTTTCCGATAAGAGCAAAGGGATTGAGTGTTTCTGTGTTAGCATCTTCGCCTGCTTCTGCATCAGGAGTAACTACAGCTTCTTCTGCAAATGCTGAGATGGGAGCTACTGCAAGAATCATAAGCATTGAAAGAAATAATGCAATTGCTTTTCTGAAATTTTTCATGATTTTTCCTCCTGTGGAAATTATATTTTATATTATTATACTATACTCTTTTTAATTTGTAAATAAAAAAAATACATTTTTGAAAAATATTTATAAATTTCAACAAGTATCCTTGACAGAGAGTGTTTTTTAATGTTAATCTTAAATGGGTGATAATGTATGAAAGGCAAAAAGGTTTTCAGGCTTAATAAGCGTATATATATATATTTCATTGCTGTTTTTGTGCTGATTGTTTCTGCACTTGTTGCAATTATAAGCAGCAGCGGAAACGGTCGCATCTCACTTTTTTATTCTCCCGAAAAAAATGCCGCAGTGGTGCTGTCAAACGGTGAAAATACGGGAAACACCGTTCCGGGTAAAAGTATTTCATGTGTTCGGTATAATTCTGATTCAACATCCTGTTCAGTGCTGATGTCAGATGGTGCAACATACTCGCTGTATTCGGTAAGTTCTAAAAAAGTTGTAAAAATCACAGATATCTGTACAAGTAATGTGGTTCATTCATATAACGGCAGAAACAGTGTATATATTACATCGTACAGAAATCTTTATGAGGGGAAAAAAATGATTGCCGAATCTGCGGAATCATTTGCCGTTTCATCAGATTGTTCTGTTGTTCTTTTCGTGAAGAATGAAGAAAACAGTAAAAAGCTTTACTTATATAAAGGCGGAAAAACAACATTTGTAAATGAGGGCTATACTCCGCTGGCAGTTTCGGATGACGGTAAATATCTGTATGTTCTTTCGGGTGATAATTCATTATTTATATTGAATCCTGACGGTACAATGAAGAGTAAGCTTTGTTCGGATGTTCAGACAAATGCAATATGGTTTTCCGATGATCTGCTGAGTGTTGTGTTCAGCGACGGTGCGTATACATATATATCAAATGAGGGAAGAAGCCGTGTGAGACTTGTTCCGGGAAATGCTGCTCCTGTTTTTCCGGAAACGGAAGTTATCAGGCTGAATTCATCAGGTACGGCTTTTATTTGTGCTGACGATGATTTTGCAGATATCTTTTATACCTGTTTTAACGAAGACGGAACCAAGTCTTTGTTTTATGTCAAAGATGATTACAGCAGAACGGATGTTGCAGACTCAGTAAAAAAAATTGTAATTACAGGCGATGAAAGATTGTCTTATCTTGATTCAACGGGAAAAATATACAGATATGACGGTGCAATAAGTGAACAGATTGCCGACGGTGCAAAGGATTTTGAAGTGACATCAAAAAACAGATATGTTTATTATATTACTGAATCCAATGAACTTTATTCGGTGAAAAGAAGTAATACTCAGCTCGTTGCATCAGATGCAGATAAAATATACATGACTTCATCGGATGACCTGTTGGTCATAATGACAGATAAAACTCTTTATTCAATATCAGGCACAAAACGCAGTGATATTATTGATGATAAGGTAAGCTTTTGCATCCGTGAAGGTGATATTGTTTATTACACTGCTGATTACAGTGCCGAAAACGGTACGTACACATTGTACGGCAGCAAAGACGGAAAAAAATTCCATATGACTGCTGAAAATATAATAAAGACAATCGGATAAGAAAAAGCTCCCACACGGGAGCTTTTATTATGTGTTAAAATGTAATCTGTTCGCCCGAATCTTCTGCTGAGAGAATAGCACCTGCAGAGGGGAGAGTCTTTGTTCTGTATCTCTGAGGTTTTGTGAACATTCCTTCGTTGTAATTCACAACGCTTGCCACACGGTGTCCTTTTTTCAGATTCATGACTGCAACACCCTGTGTGTTCTTTGTTGTCTTAGATGCGATTGCCCCTGAATTGAACAGAAGAAGTCTGCCCGATGTTGATTTTATTACAAACTCAGCATCATCATTGATATAGAACGCTGCAACAAGGGGAGATTTGTCCGAATAGGCATTGATAAGCTTCTTACGGTTTGTCTTTGTTGCGTAGCTTGACATGTCAACCTTTGCAACCTTACCGTTTTCAAAGAAGAACAGCATATAGCCCTTATAATCGGTTGTCACAGCCATGTAAACGCTGTTTTCACCCTGGTCAAATTCAAGCTTTGTGGGAATGTAATCACCCAGAAGACTTGTTTTTGAATCTTCAAACTCACTTGCTCTTGACTTGTATGTCTGACATCTGTCAGAGAAGAAAAGAAGCTCAGCAGCGTTTGTGGAGTCAAGTTCAAGAGTGATGTAGTCGTTTTCTTTGAGCTTGTGAGCACCGCTCATACGCAGTGACTGAGGTGTGATTTTCTTGAAATAGCCGTCATTTGTATAGAAAAGTCTTACGGGATAATCGGGCACTGAATCCTCGTTTTCATCTGCATCTTCTGCAAAATCATAGTTGATTTCCGTCCGTCTTTCCTTACCGTATTTTTTCATAACATCTTTAAGCTCAGAAATGATAATGTTCTTTATTCTTGAACGGCTTGCAAGAATATCCTCCATATCGGCAATTGTCTTTTTGAGTTCTTCAATATCTTCAAGACGCTTTAAGATGTACTCGCGGTTCAGGTGACGGAGCTTGATTTCAGCTACATATTCAGCCTGAATTTCGTCAATGCCGAAGCCTATCATAAGGTTGGGTACAACCTCTGCTTCTTCTTCGGTTTCTCTGACTATCTTGATTGCCTTGTCGATGTCAAGAAGAATTTTCTGAAGACCCAGGAGCAGATGAAGTTTATCTTTTGCCTTGCCGAGATTGTAGGCAGTTCTTCTCTTGATACATTCTGTTCTGAAGCCGAGCCATTCTTCAAGAATTTCAGCTACACCCATAACCTTAGGCACACCTGCAATAAGGACATTGAAGTTGCAGCTTGTGGGGTCTTCAAGGGGAGTTTTCTTGAAAAGCTTTAACATAAGTGCGTCTGCATCAACACCGCGTTTGAGGTCGATTGTAATTTTAAGACCTGATTTGTCTGTTTCGTCACGGACATCGCTGATTTCCTTGAGTTTTCCGCCTTTTGAAAGCTCGATTATTTTATCTATGATTGCTTCAACAGTTGTTGACGGCGGAATTTCTGTTATGTCTATGCAGTTGTTCTTCTTGTCATATGAATATCTTGCACGGACACGGATTGAGCCTCTGCCTGTTTTGTAAATCTCGTCGATTTTCTCTTTGTCGTAAAGGAGAATACCGCCGCCGCTGAAATCGGGAGCCAACAATGTTTCTGAAACATCGTGGTCGGGGTTTCTTATGAGAGCTATTGTCGTTTCGCAGATTTCGTTAAGGTTGAATGAACAGATGTTACTTGCCATACCGACAGCGATACCGAGGTTGTTGTTTACAAGTACCGAAGGGAATGTAACAGGGAAGAGGGTAGGCTCCGTCATTGAGTTGTCGTAGTTGGGAACAAAATCAACTGTATCCTTATCAATGTCACGGAACAGCTCGTTACATATCTTGTCGAGCTTTGCTTCTGTGTATCGAGATGCGGCATAAGCCATGTTTTTTGAATAAGCTTTACCGAAGTTACCCTTTGAATCGATAAAGGGATGAAGCAGAGCCTCGTTACCTCTAGTAAGACGGACCATTGTTTCGTAAATTGCGGCATCACCGTGGGGATTGAGCTGCATAGTTCTGCCCACAATGTTTGCAGATTTTATTCTCGCACCGTTTATAAGCCCCATGTTGTACATAGTGTAAAGGAGCTTTCTGTGAGAGGGCTTGAAACCGTCAATTTCCGGAATTGCTCGTGACATGATAACACTCATGGCATAGGGCATGAAATTGGTTTCAAGAATATCCGTAATATGCTGAGGCTGAACTATACCTGCACCCGCAATATGAGCATTCGGACTGAGTTCTTCAGTTTTTATTTCATCATTTTTCTTTTTTCTTGCCATTTTTTCTCTCCGTTAACTTATGTCTGCAAGGTCAATGTACTGATGTCCCACTTCTGCGATGTGTTCTTTTCTTCCCTGAAGATTGTCACCGAGAAGAAGGTCAAATACATCAGCTGTCAGCTGTGCATCGGTGGGTTCAACCTTGATAAGTCTTCTTGTTTTTGGGTTCATTGTTGTCATCCACATCATGTCAGGCTCGTTTTCACCGAGACCTTTTGAACGCTGAATGGTGTATTTTTTGTTGCCGATTTCATTCAGAGCTTCCGCTTTTTCCTGCTCATTATATGCAAACCAAGTGTGGTTGCCCGATGTGATTTCATAAAGCGGAGATTCTGCAATGAAAACCTTTCCTGTTTCAATGAGTGTGGGCATAAGTGCATAAATCATTGTGAGAATAAGCGTTCTTATCTGGAAACCGTCAACATCGGCATCGGTACAGATAATGACTTTGCTCCAGCGGAGATTGTCAAGATTGAATGTGGACATATTCTTGTTGGCTTTTGTCTTTACTTCAACACCGCAACCGAGGACTTTTATAAGGTCTGTGATAATTTCTGATTTAAAAACCTTTGTGTAATCGGCTTTAAGACAGTTGAGAATCTTACCTCTTACGGGCATGATTGCCTGGAAAGCCGAATCTCTTGCCTGTTTACAGGCACCCAATGCAGAGTCACCCTCAACGATGAAGATTTCTCTTTCTTCAATATCCTTGCTTCGGCAGTCAACAAATTTTTCAACTCTGTTTGCCATATCATTTGATGTTGCAAGAGTTTTCTGCAGATTGAGTCTTGTGGCTTCAGCCTTGACACGGCTTCTGAGGTTTATGAGCACCTGGTCGGCTATACGGTCAGCATCAAGCTTGTTTTCGAGGAAATAAATTTCAAGCTGATGTCTTAAAAATTCCGTTATTGCCTGCTGAATAAATTTGTTAGTGATGGCTTTCTTTGTTTGATTTTCGTATGAAGTCAGAGTTGAGAAAGAGGAAACAATAATAACAAGGCAGTCTTCAACGTCCTGGAAAGTAATCTTGCTGTCGGACTTTGTGTATTTGCCTGTCTGCTTTAAATATGCGTCAATCTGAGCTACAAAGGCACTCCTTACGGCTTTGTCGGGAGCACCGCCGTATTCAAGCCAGCTTGAGTTGTGGTAATAATCCTTAAGCTGTTTTGTTTTGGAGAATGACAGAGCAACATTGATTTTTACTTTGTATTCAGGCTTGTCCTCACGGTCTCTGCCCTTTTTCTCTGTCTGCCATAACTGAGTTGTTGTGAAAGCTTCTTCACCGCAGTAATTGTCAACATAGTCTTTTATTCCGTTTTCATAGAGAATTTCCGTTGTTTCAAATTTTGTTTCTGTAATCTGATTTTTAAAAATGAATTTCAGACCGTTGTTGACAACAGCCTGTCTTTCGAGAACTTCCTTGAAATAATCGGCGGAAATGTCAATGTCAGTAAAAACATCAAGGTCGGGACGCCATTTTATTCTTGTGCCTGTGTCACGTTTTGCGTAAGGCTCTTCATTCAGACCGCCTACAGGCCAGCCTTTTTCAAAATGAAGCGTATAGCACATTCCGTCACGGTGAATTTCTGCATCCATATATTCCGATGCAAACTGAGTGGCACAAAGTCCGAGTCCGTTAAGACCGAGTGAATATTCGTAATTACCGCCGTCATTTGTGTCATATTTACCGCCTGCATACATTTCGCAGAAGAGCAGTTCCCAGTTGAATCGTTCTTCTTTTGGATTCCAGCCAACGGGCATACCGCGTCCGAAGTCCTGTACTTCTATGGATTTGTCGAGAAATCTTGTGACAACGATCTTGTTACCGTATCCCTCTCTTGCTTCGTCTATTGAGTTTGAAATAATTTCAAATGCGGAATGCTGACAGCCGTCAATACCGTCCGAGCCGAAAATAACGGCAGGTCTTTTTCTTACCTTGTCCGGTCCTTTGAGAACAACTATGTCTTCATTACCGTAATCTTTTTTCTTAGCCATGTTTTCCTCCATTATATTGGAACTATACTATACTATTATACAATATATTGCGTTTTCGTCAAGGCTATTTTTCCTTGAATTATCAACAAAAAAGAATAATTTTCAAAAAAATGCGAAAAATTTTAAAAAAAGACTTGATTTTTATTTCCCGATGTGATAATCTATACAGGCGATGTGACAAGAAATATGTTTCTTGATTACAGATTGATAAGAAAGGATGTTAGTCCGATGACACCTTGGGAGTATGTACTCGGTGCAGTTCTGATACTTATTTCAATAGCTCTTATAATCCTGGTTCTTCTTCAGGAGAGCAAACAGCAGGGTCTTTCCGGTGCTATTGCCGGTGGTGCTGATACTTTCTTCGGCAAGAATAAAGGCCGCACAATGGAAGCAAAGCTTGAAAAGATCACAAAAGTTCTTTGCACAGTATTTATAATCCTTACTTTGGTTGCCACTTTTGTTGTTGGTTTCCTCGGAAAATAAGGTTTTATGAATAAACCGTGATTCAGTAGCTCAGTCGGCAGAGCACCTGCCTTTTAAGCAGGGTGTCCGGGGTTCGAATCCCCGCTGAGTCACCAAAAAAATCGACAATCTTCGACAGAAGGTTGTCGATTTTTTTATTCAATCCGAAAGATTGGCATGTAATCACGCATAGCGTGTATGTAATCGCCGTAGGCGTATGGCATCACATTGGTGTATTACTCTTCAGATTGATTACATACCTTTCTTTGAAAGGATTACATACATCCCTGCGGGATGATTACAATCCGTCTTGCGACGGATTGCATACAATTCTTCGTATTGATTTATAATTAGATGAAAAAATCACAACAAACCCGACAAACTTCTGTTTGTCGTTTTTTTACTTTTTCTTTATAAAAAATTATATTACAATATTGTCAAAAAGGTTGAAATTCTTTTTTTATTTTGATATAATTTACACTAAGAAAAAATAGTATTTTCAAGGAGGTTTCTACTATGGCAAAGACAGATAAATTCCGTGACATACTTGATAATGTATTGAAAAATCTCGGCAGATTCGTTGGTAAACTCAAAAGAATGGACAGACGTTTTCTTATTATGGCAGGCGTTGCAATTGTGCTTGTAATCGTTATGCTTGCGCTGATTATTCATGGTGTAAAATCCAATAAGGAAGACGAGGAAGGTTCAACAGCTGCTGATTCTTCAAATATAACTGAATGGACAACCGAAGATGAGCCTGATGATACTGTTTTGCTTAACGGTGCAGGTAAGTATAGGATTGATACTGGTTCAACTTCTTCTCTTAATATGCGTCTTGCTGCAGACAAGAATTCTGCTGTTGTAACAACTATTCCCAACGGTACAGAAATTGAAGTCATGTTTGTTGATGACAGCGCTGTTGAGACTCCGGATGATTTCGGTTGGGGTTATGTTGAGTATAACGGTAAACGCGGCTGGGTATTCATGGAATATCTTGTGAAATAATAAAACTTTTTTCAGTTTGTTAATCTGAAAAAATTCTTATTCCTACTTTTTGTTTTTCGGAACAGATGGTGGATATACTAAAAACGGTCACCAATATATGGCAAGGCCGTTTTTATTGTACAGGAGAGATATTGATGGACGATATAAACAACGGCAGCTCAATGGAAAAAAACAACAGCCGTAAGGTTGGCGGAAGCAACGGTGAGTCGCAGCAAGCTACTGCTTCTGACGGAGCTTTTTCGCCTGATAACGGTTCGCAGTCGGATATTCTGGGGCTGAGAAACAGACAGACAACGGTTGCTCAGAACAGCACATCAAAGAAAGCAGAAACAAAAGAACCGGATAAAAAAGAAAATAACAAAAAAAAGAAAAAACCGAAAAAAGATCATAAGCATTTAAGACGTTTCGGCATAATCATGTGTTCACTTTTTCTTGTGGGCCTTATTTCCGTATCGTCAGTGGGTCTGTATGTTCTGAAATTCATGACAGATTTTGTAAACGGTGAAGTTGCCATTGACCTTGATACCTACAAGGCTAATCAGAGTCAGACAACAATTCTGTATACAGTTGATGATAACGGCAACGAAGTGGAGCTTACAAGACTTCATGGCGAGGAAAACCGTATATGGGTTGATCTTGATGAAATTCCTAAGGATCTGCAGGATGCTTTTATCGCTCTGGAGGATGCAAAATTCCCGACTCATTCAGGTGTAGACTGGAAACGTACCATTGCTGTTGCAATTGTTCCCTCAAAAAAAGGTGAAGGCGGTTCTACAATAACACAGCAGCTTATAAAGAACCTGACAGGTGAACGTGATGTCACTTATATAAGAAAATTCCGTGAAATCCAGAATGCGCTCAATCTTGAAAAGCATTATTCAAAGGAAACCATTCTTGAAGCATATCTTAACACTCTTTACCTTGATGCCGGTTGTTACGGTGTTCAGACAGCAGCAGAATACTATTTCGGTAAAGATGTTGATGAACTGACACTTGCAGAATGTGCTTGTATTGCGGCTATTACACAGGCACCGAGAGGAAACAATCCTATCGTTAATCCCGAAGAAAATGAAATAAGACGCAACTACGCATTAAAATGTATGCTGAACGAAGAATACATCACTCAGGAAGAGTATGAAGAAGCTCTTGAGTATGATTTTGTTTTCACAACTGATGATGATTATGTTCCTGATGAAGATGACGAAGATCAGGATGACGATATGATCAAAGTTGATGAGAATAATGTTGGTCAGACTCAGGAAAAAGACGAAGTTCAGAGTTATTATGTTGACTATGTAATTGATAAAGTTATCGATGACCTTGTAGCAACAGGTGCTTATTCGTATAACGAAGCATGGAGACTTGTATATTACGGCGGTCTGAAGATTCATGTTGCTGTTGATACAGAAATCCAGAGTGTACTTGAAGATATTTATTATAACCGTAAAGGATTCCCGAATGCCGTAAATTCCTACGGTGAACAGGTTCAGTCCAGTATGGTAATTATGGATTATACGGGCAGAGTTCTTGGTATTGTAGGGCAGGCAGGCGAAAAACAGGAAGCAAGAAGTCTTAATATAGCAACCGATTCAAGACGTCAGCCCGGTTCATCAATAAAACCGCTCAGCGTTTATTCACTTGCGATTGACAGTAATATGTATACATGGTCATATCCCAAAGTTCAGAACTACGGAATTATGGTTGAAGGTGAAAGATGGCCGCTTAACTACGGTGGTGATCCCGGTGCTCCCGATCGTTATGAAACACTTCAGCAGGCACTTGCACCGTCGCACAACACCGTACCTGCACAGCTTGTTCAGAAACTTGGTGTCAGCAGATGTTACAGCTGGCTTACCGATAAATTCAAGATGACTTCTCTTGAAGAAGAGGATAAAAACTATTCCTCACTTGCAGTCGGCGGTATGCAGCATGGTGTTTACGGAATTGAAATGGCTGCTGCTTATACAACATTCGGTAACGGCGGTGTGTATTATGAGCCGTATTGCTATTACACGGTAACAAACAGCACCGGATCAAAGGTTTATCTTACTCACAACGATTCCGGTGAGCAGATTATGGACCGAAGCTCAGCAGATGTTATGAACAAGATGCTCCAGACTGTTGCAACGGCAGGTGACGGTACAGCAAGAGCATACAGAGTTTCCGGATTCGATATGTTTGCAAAAACAGGTACAACCTCCAACGAAAAGGACCGTTGGTTCATCGGCGGAACACCTTATTATGTATGTACTGTATGGATGGGCTATGCAAAACAGGCAGAGGAACTTGATTTCTCAACAAACTATTGCGGTGAGCTTTATCAGACAGTTATGAATACTATCCACAAGAATCTTCCCGCCAAGGATTTTGAATTCAGTGAGGATATTGTAAGAAGATCCTACTGTGCACATTCAGGTCTGATAGCAGGTTCAGGCTGTGCTGTCGGCGGTACAGGTTGGTATAAAACAGAAGCTGTTCCTTCAACCTGTACATCATGTTATGGTGGCGGTTCATCTTCAACACAGGATGAAACTCCTGATGCTCCTGCTACTCCCGATACTCCTGCAGAAAGTCCTGCTCCCGCAGCACCTGAAGGAGAATAATCGATGATAATAATGTCGGTTGATTACGGTGATGTGCGTACAGGCGTTGCCGTTTGCGATAAAAATGAAATCCTGGCTTCTCCCGTAACTGTTATTACGGAAAAAGATGCTGATTTGCTTATTGAAAAAATCATAAACCTTGCAACTGAACGCAATGTTCAGATGTTTGTTGTGGGGCTTCCTAAAAATATGGATGGATCTGAAGGCTTCCGGGCTCAGGCTTGCAGAGAGTTTGCAGAAAAACTTAATGCTAAATCAGGACTTCCCTCAGAACTCTATGATGAAAGACTCACAACAGTCTCTGCACACAATGCTTTGAATATGACTAACACAAGAGGGAAGAAACGCAAAGCAGTTGTTGACGCAGTATCTGCAGTAATGATTCTTGAAGACTATATGAATAGCAGAAAGCCCCGATAAGGGGCTTTCTTTTAGTTTTGTGGTGTTATGAGTTTACGGAGACGGTAAACAATAATTTATCGGGCTGTGCCCGCCAATAGTTAGGAGTGAGGAGTGAGAAGTGAGGAGTTTATGAAGGGGCTTTGCCCCTTACCTCATTATAATGCAGTTTGTTCGCAAATGGCGGTATATCGCTGAAATTTG
>JAFXLD010000038.1 GCA_017531385.1 Clostridia bacterium | reverse complement strand
TTGGCGGAGACGGCGAGATTCGAACTCGCGGGGGATTGCTCCCTAACTGATTTCGAGTCAGCCCCGTTATGACCACTTCGATACGTCTCCGTGTATGTTAAACTCCCGAAGGAGTATTAACGCAAATATTCAGTTGTATTAGAATTCTCGTTAGAACTCATAGTGTTTTAGAAACGATGGAATGCCCGAAAACCGCACGGTTAAAGGCTTTTCGGAAGATTGGCTTCCGTTTGGCGAAGAAGATTTCGAGTGCTGCACCTTCGACCACTCGGACAACTCTCCATCTGTTCAGATGCCTTGATATTTTAGCAAAGTATCATAATTTTGTCAATACTTATTGTGTCATAATTTCTGTTGCATTATGCCTCTGCATATGATATAATGCTAAAAAAAGGGAAATGAGGAAAAAACATGAATGCAATATTTAATCAGATTATTTACAAACTTATCAGTTTAATTCTTTCCGTACTTGCTCTTTTCGGATATTCAAGTGACTATCTGAAAGCTGACAGCAGTGAATGGAACACAAATTACAAATACGTCTTTGTTCACGGTCTTATGGGTTGGGGCAGTTACGATGCAACATACAAGCTTATGCCTTACTGGGGCATGTTCGGCGGTGATCTTATGGAATACCTTGACGACAAAGGCTTTGATTGCTATGCAGCATCAGTTGCTCCCACTTCAAGTGCATGGGACAGAGCCTGCGAACTTTACGCACAGCTTACAGGCACTGTTGTTGACTACGGTGAAGCTCACAGCAAAGAATACGGTCATGACAGATTCGGCACAGACTACACAGGCAGAGCTCTTATCGATTCATGGAGTGCTGAAGACAAAATCAATCTTCTCGGTCATTCCTTCGGCGGTGCAACAGTAAGACTTTTCGCAAGCATGATGGAAACAGGCTCTGATGCCGAAAAAGCTGTTACAAGTGAAGACGAGCTTTCCGATTTCTTCAAAGGCGGTAAAGGCGACTGGATTTACAGTATAACTGCTCTTGCTGCTCCTCATAACGGCACATCAGCTTATCACACAGGCGGTGACAGTGAGGAAGAAGCAGATAAAGACACCGCAGCATACGATATGAACATCGACAATGCTCTTGCTCTCAACAAAACAATCATAACATACACTGATACATATTATTTCTCAATTGCCTGCGATGCAACCCAGCAGAATGCAGACGGCACATATTCACCCGTTACATCAAAGATGGAATCACTCTTTGTGAGTTCTTCTGCTGAAATGGGTAAATTCACAGGTGTTACAAAAGGCGGCTATGTCATTGATGAATCATGGCAGAAAAATGACGGTCTTGTAAACACAATATCTGCTCTTGCTCCCTCAGATGCTCCCAGTGCTGATTATGACGCAGAGAATGTTCTTCCCGGCATCTGGAACATCATGCCTGTTTATGACGGCGACCATATGTCACTTCAGGGCGGTCTTACAAAAACAAACGATATTAAAGATCTGTATGTTGATCATCTCGGCATGATAAACAAGCTGTAATCTGAATACTTTTTCCACCTGTCTGTGACAGGTGGATTTTTTTGCTTGATAATCAACAATGTTAGTGATATACTTAAAAAAGAATGAAAAAGGAGTATTTACACTATGTTTGATTTTCCGATAAAAGAAACAGCTCAGAACCGTAAAAGTATAAGAACATACACGGGTGCACCGTTATCTTCACAGGATAAGGACAAAATCAGGTCTTATATTGAATATTTAAGCACAGCACCGTCACCCTTTGAGGGTAAAGTCAGAATCCGTCTGTTCGATATTTCAGGCGACAGCGAAATAAAGAATCCGGGGACTTACGGTGTTATAAAAAATGCAAAAACCTTTTTGGGTGTTGCGGCTGAAAAATGTGATACAGCCGAAGAAGCCATCGGCTATATTTTTGAGAAACTGATACTTTATGCTCAGAGTTTAGGTCTCGGCACTTGCTGGCTCGGCGGCACATATAACAAAAGTGAATTTGCAAAGGCTATGGATGTTAAAGAAAACGAACTTTTCCACATTGTTTCCCCCATCGGCTACCCTGCTCCAAAAACTCATCTCATCAACAAGATTATGAGAACCGCCATCAAGGCTGATTCCAGAAAACCATGGAGCACAATGTTCTTTGACAGGAATTTTGATACACCTCTTACCGAGAATCAGGCAGGAGATTTTGCATCTGTTCTTGAAATCACCCGTCTTGCACCCTCGGCATGTAACAAACAGCCATGGAGAATTGTAAAAGACGGCAACAACTTCCATTTTTATGAAAAAAGAGAAATGGCAGATGAAAATTCTTCATTTGATATACAAAAACTTGACTTGGGTATTGCTGCCTGTCATTTTGAACTTGCAGTAAAAGAAAAAGGGCTCAGCGGTAAATTTATAAAAGCCGATCCCGGTTTAAAAGCACCCGAAAAAACAATATATTTATTCTCATGGATTGCAGAGTAAACGGAAGTGTAAAAATGAACAAACCTAATGTTATTATAATTATGACAGATGACCAGGGATACGGCGATTTAAGCTGTATGGGAGCAACTGATTTCAGAACACCACACATTGATGCTCTGGCTGATGACGGAATCAGATTTACTTCCATGTATTCTGCATCATCAGTCTGTTCTCCCTCAAGAGCATCTCTGCTCACAGGCAGATACCCGGGAAATGCAGGTGTAAGAGCAATTCTTGCAGGACACCGCAGAGCTTCGGGACTCACTCCCGCTGTTCCTACAATTGCAACAGCCCTCAAAAAATCAGGCTATGCAACAGGAATCTGCGGTAAGTGGCATCTTGGACTTAAAGACGAATGCAGACCGAATTCAAACGGTTTTGATGAGTTTTCGGGCTTCCTTGCAGGCTGTCTTGATTACTATTCTCATATTTTTTACTGGAGCATGGCAGACGGCAGTACAAACCCGACCCATGACCTCTGGGAAAACGAAACCGAGGTTTATGACAACGGTGAATATCTGACAGAACGCATAACACGAAAAAGTGTTGAATTTATTCAGAAACACAAAGAGGAACCGTTTATGCTTTATGTTGCATACAATGCACCTCACTACCCTATGCATGCGCCTGAAAAATACATAAAACGCTTCCCGCATCTTCCATGGGACAGAAAGATCATGGCTGCGATGATAAGTGCAGTTGATGACGGTGTGGGTGAAATCCGTGCAGAGCTTGAAAGACAGGGACTTCTCGACAACACAATTATATATTTCCAGAGCGATAACGGTCCTTCAAGAGAATCACGAAACTGGCTTGACGGCACGGAAGATCCCTACTATGGCGGTACGGCAGGAATTTTTACAGGGCACAAGTTCAGCCTTTTTGAAGGCGGTATAAGAATACCTGCCGTGATAAGCTGGCATAATCATTTTGAAAGCGGAAAAGTTATTGATTTTGCACACATCACAACAGACATTTTCCCGACAGTTCTTGAAGCCTGCGGAGGAAATGCACAGGAATATGAACTTGACGGAAAAAGTATACTCACTGAACTTCTCGGCGGTGAAGAACAGACACATGAATATCTTTTCTGGGAGCTGGAAGACCAGACTGCAGTAAGATACGGAAAATACAAGCTTGTTATAAACGGCAGATTGGTTGAGGGTGAAGAAAAGCGTGCAGATGTATTTTTATCCGACCTTGAAGCAGACCCGAGTGAAAAAAATAATCTTGCCCAAGCCATGCCTGAGCTTTGCGAAAAGCTGAAAAAAGCAGCTCTTGACTGGCGTAACGGTATTGAAGAAAACTGGGATAAGAACTTCGCAAAAAACTATAGTTTAACATAATCAAGTCAAAAGCCATCGGTTAAATAAAACCGATGGCTTTGCTTTGTACATATTCTCAGAATTTTGTGAGTGTACCTGCATCGTATGCAAAGGGTACAAATCCTGTTTTGAGTGCAGGGCTGTTTTCTGCAAGGGTGAAATCCCTGTTTGCTGCATCTTTAAAGAGAGGATTTTCATAAACCGCATTGTTATAGTAACCTCTTGCTGTCATTATAACGAGAGTGTGTCTTTCGGTAACTTTCATTGATCTGCCTGAGTAAACATTACCGCCTTTTGTATAATCCCAGTAAAGATTGCTGTCATCCTTGAACCAGTTTCTGTCCACGGAATCTTTATACATTACTGTATTATCACCGACGAGAATATTGTTTGTAAGAGTGAGTGAGTTGTGCTCTTCATGTCTTGTGATGATAAACTGACCTTCACCGCCAAAAGCAAAGATGTTGTTTCTGACGACATTTTCCTTACCGTAGTGCTGATGGAAAGTCTGTGATGAACAGTCATAAACAAGGTTGTTTTCAACAAGAATACCGCTTGAGCCTTCGTCAAGGTAAACACCCCAACCGCCGTAGCCGTATGCACCTTCATCGCAACCGACATTATAAATCACATTGCCTGAAATAACCGTGTCGGGCTGAATGCCGAGCGTATAGATACCGCCCATATCGGAAAGCCAGCCGTTGCCGATGTTATAGATAAGATTATCTTTGATCTGAATGTTGTTTGTGGGATTGTCTGTATATCCCCAGTTCCAACCAACGGAAATACCTGTGTACCAGCCGTCATGAATTTCATTGTTTGAAAGTTCACAATCAATTGCATGAGTGAGAAGAATACCGATGGCATTATTGAAAATTCTGCCGTAGAAACCGATGTGACAATCTTTCACATTGATGTTCTTTGTTGTTGCAGGGACAACAAAATCACCATCAATAAATACTGCATTACCGCCGATTTCATTGAACATACAGCTTGTGATATTACAATCCTGTGATGCCTTATTGAACTTCACGGCTGTGTAAGAAATATTTTCAAAACGGCAGTCTGTGAAATTGATACCTTTTGATGCTGAAATATGAATTGCGGCAGGAATTTCATATGCTGCCTGAGGATGCTCTCCGCCGTATTCAATATTGTTGTACAAGGGATGGGATTCGTCAAAAATGTCACGGAAGAATGCACCGTCAACGGGATTCCAGTCTGAGTTCATGAAATCAATACCCTGAAATGCGATGTTTTCTGCATTATTGAATGAGAAGAATTGCTCTGTCACACCTGCATAAAGCACTGTATTTTCTGTTGTGTCACCCTCTTCGGGGATGTAATAAAGCTTCTGCTCTGCTCTGTCGAGATACCATTCACCGGGAAGTGAAAGAGCTTCTTTTACATTTTCAAAAATATAATTATCATCAACCCTGAGTGTCATTGCTGTGGGCTTAGTTGTTTCTATTCTGCCTGTTGCCGTGTCAACGGAATGAAGCGGCAGATGTTCGTCGCACCAGTAGTGCATAACTTTTACTTCAACATCGCCGATGTTTGCAAAATCGAGAACATTCTCCTTGTGTGCATAGAATGTAAGTCCGTGTGTAAAGAATTCAACATTCCAGTCTGAAGGGATTCCTTCTTCTGTTGCAGGGTCAGCAATTTTGAAAACATCGTTCTTGGGATACTGTGAACGGGAAAGTCTTCTGCCTGCTTTGAAAAGTGAACGGAAATAATCGTCCTCAGAGTTAATTTCAACATCGGTAACAAAAGCATTCACACCGTTGATTGCGGTTTCAGTCCAGTCTGAAATTGCCTTAGCACCTGAGAAGATAACTTCTTCATAAGGATATGAACGGTAAAGGACATTCTGTCTGTCTTCTGCCGTAAAATCTGCTGTTTCATCAATAAAATATGTACCTTCTCTGAACCATACGGTAACAGCATCACCGTCTTTTGTCTTTGCAAGTTCTTTTGCCTTTGCAAATGTTTTTACAGGAGCATCGGGAGTGCCTGCATTATTATCATCACCGTCAAGTGACACCATAATGTCATCTGCATCGAAAGTGAATTCGCCTTCGTCAAATTCAATCTGCTCTTTTGTTTCGGGGTCTGTAAAAATACCCTCTACAGGTGCTGCGGGTGAAAAAATCATTGTAAACCATGTCATAATTGCCGTGAAAAATGCGATAATTTTTGTCATAATACTCTACCTCAGATCCATTCAAATTCGTGACCGTCTGCACCCAGTTCAAAATGATATTTTGCAATGCCTAAATCCATTTTTGAGTAAGGGCCGAACAGTGCTTTTGCTTTTACTTTGTTATCATCAACAAGTGTGAAGTGAAACTTCTGCTGATTCATTGCCGTAGGTGCTGTCAGAACTGCATCCATTGCATTTTTAAACCAATCGGGTGTTTCACCGTTTACCGTGCAAAGCTCAGAAAGGGGTTTGTTTTTATGCTCTCTGCCGTTGTTGATGCCGTATCCCACGGAAATCACAATCTGCAGTCTTTCCCCTTTTTTACAGATGTATTTTGTTTTTCCTTTGCTGAATGTGAGCGCCACCCAGCAGGTGTTGAGCCCCAGCATCTGACAAAGAAGCACAAGCTCCTCACCGTAGTAGCCTATTTCTTCACTTCTGCCGTTTCCGGAGCAGATTGCAATATAGTTTGAACATCCTGAAAAATGTCCGTAAGAAGCCATCGCACCCGTAAATGCCTCAGGCTCATTTGTCACAAGCTGTATGTTCAGCCCTGTTTCTTCATTGATTGAAGCGATTGCTTTTTCAATCTCTGCTACCTTTTCGGGTTCTATAGGCTTATCCGTATACCGTCTTACGGAATGTCGTTCTTTCATTGCCTGTAATATGTCCATATCAGAACTCCTTTCCTGCTTTAAGTAATATTTCCTGTGAGAATGACGGGATTCTGCCGAGACCGTCAGGTCCCACATTCAGAAGATAATTCACACCCATAGAATTAAGTCTTTTTCTTCGTTCAACAACCGTTTCAGGTGAAATCCAGTTCTGATCGTAATATTTGAAGCCCCATGAGGAATTGAGCGTACCTGCCGTTTCGTAAAGACCGTAGGGTGAATATTTGAACCCGTCAAGGCTGTTGGGGTCAACATTCTGAGTTTCTGTGGGTTTTTCCGTGGGATATTCGTTGTCACCCAAAGAAACATAGTCATAAGCCCCGTTTCCGATTCTTGAATTGATAAGACAATCAGGCTGATACTCTTTTACAAGTTTATTCAGCTCAAGGCTCTGTTCGGGAGTAATTGTGTGAGGAACATCAAACCAGATAAGGCACAGATCACCGTAATTTTTGAGAATTTCCTTTACCTGAGGCTTTATCTTTTCCTCAAAACAGATTGAAAAGTCCTTTTTATCCCTTTCGGGAAAATCCCAGCTGTTGTCCCATGAAACACCTGAACAGCCTGAGAAATTTGTGTATCCTCCGCCATGAAAATGATGCCAGTCAAGCTCCTGAGAATAATAAAGTCCGAACTTCAGACCGTATTTATAACAGGCTTCTGCAAGTTCACCCACAACATCTCTGCCGAAAGGTGTTGCATCAACAATATTATATTTATCAGCCTTTGAATGAAACATTGCAAAGCCGTCATGATGCTTTGAAGTGAAAACAAAATACTTCATTCCGCTGTCTTTTGCGAGTTTTATCCATTCATCAGCATTGAAATAAACGGGATTAAAACATTTTGCAAGATTTTCGTATTCAGCATTGGGAATAGCCATAAAGCTCTGAATCCACTCGGCATAGTCATTTACTCTGCGGTTTTTATATTCACCTGCAAGGAGTGAATAGAGTCCCCAATGAGCCATCATGCCGTAACCTGCATTTCTGAACCATTCACGATTATCCATCAAACCACCTCTTTTTTATATTATAAAGCACTTGGATAAAAAAGGCAAGAGAAACAATAATTTGGTAGCGTTAATCCACACAAATTATTGTTTGACATATTCATTATATTGTTTTATAATAAAAAAAATGAGGAGATGATATAAAATGGATTGTTTAGGCAAAGATATAAAAAAGCTTGGTTTCGGTCTTATGCGTCTGCCGATGATCGGTGACGAAATTGATATTGAACAGACAAAGGCCATGGCTGATGAATTCATGGCAAAAGGCTTCACTTATTTTGACACAGCATATGTTTACGGCGAAGACGGTGCAAGCGAAAAAGCTGCCAAGATAGCTATTGTAGACAGATTCCCCAGAGAAAGCTTTCAGCTCGCTTCAAAGCTTCCCATCTGGTGCTGTAAAACAAAGGAAGACCTGCAGAAAGTTTTTGATATTTCTCTTGAAAGAACAGGAGCCGGCTATTTTGATTACTACCTCAACCATTCATTGAGTAAAGATAAGCTCGACAAGCTTGATGAATTGGGTGCATGGGATTTTGTTGCTGAAATGAAAGAAAAAGGACTTGTCAGACACATGGGATTCTCTTTCCACGATTCTGCAGAAGTTCTTGATGAAATTCTCACAAAACATCCCGAGCAGGAATTTGTACAGCTCCAGATAAATTATAACGACTGGGAAAGTGATTCAGTTCAGGCAAGAAAATGCTATGAGGTTGCAAGAAAGCACGGCAAACCCATTATCATCATGGAGCCTGTAAGAGGCGGATCTCTTGCAGAGCTTACTCCCGAAATTCAGAAAGTTTTCAAGGATGTACGCCCTGATATGTCAATTGCATCATGGGCAATAAGATTTGCGGCTAATCTTGAAGGTGTTATTACCGTTCTCAGCGGTATGTCAAACATGGAGCAGATGCAGGACAATTTAAGCTATATGACAGAGCTTGAGCCTTTCAGCGAAGAAGAAAAAGCTGCAGTCAACAAAGCTGCTGAAATACTCAGAACTACTCCCACAGTTCCCTGCACAAACTGCAAATACTGTACCGAAGGCTGCCCTGTAAAAATAAACATTCCCGAACTTTTCAAGGTTTACAACAGAAGAACTGTTTACGGAAGCCGTGAACAGACTCAGAACAGATACAACGAAATCATTTCTAAATCAGGCAAACCTGCAGATTGTGTCGCCTGCGGTCAGTGTGAAAGCGTTTGCCCTCAGCATATTGAAATCATTTCACTGCTTGAAAAAATTTCCACGGAATTTAACTGAACATAGGGTGACGGGAATAATCCGAACGCGCCTTAAAACGAGAGATTTTTTACAGTGCGGATTTTTGGCAAGACAAGGCACAAAACACAGCAAATCCTGACGGATTTGCGAGTATTTTAACGAAGGATTGACGGAAATCAGCCTGTAAAAAACGGGTTCGTTTTATTCCCGTCACCCTGATGTTTCAGTATTAAATGCACATACTAAAAAACGAACAAAAAAAAGGAGACGACGATCATGTCAAAAAACAACACCGCTGTCAGACCTTTCGGTATGAGAGACAAACTGGGTTATGCTATGGGCGATATGGGATGCGGATTCTCATTCCAGCTTCTTTCCACCTATATGCAGCTCTTTTATTGTCAGACTATCGGTATCAAACCTGAGCATTATGCAGCCATAATTCTGATTTCAAAATTCTGGGATGCAATCAACGACGTGCTGATAGGAAACATGGTTGACACAAAACGAATCAGCAAAAAAAGCAAGTTCATGCCGTGGATTTTAATGGGCGGTGTATTTCTTGTGGGACTTACCGTTATGGTTTTTGCACCCATCAATGATTTTACCTATCCGGCAAAAATAGCATGGTGTCTTATTTCATATTGTTTATGGTCTGTTGCATACACAATGGTAAATGTTCCTTACGGCTCACTTCTTTCTGTTATAACAAACGATATGTCACAAAGAACATCTCTTTCCACATTCCGTTCAATCGGTGCAGCTCTTCCTGCATTGATTATCATGATAATTCTTCCCCGAGTGGTTTATCACAAAGAAGAATTACCTAACGGCGATATTCAGGAAACTCTTATCGGCACCAATCTGTTTATTGCTTCAATTATATTATCTCTTGTGGCACTGGTTGTTTTATGGGGCACAACAAAACTTGTAACAGAACGTGTCAAGACTGTAAACTCCGTCAACAACACAACAGGTGCAAAGGCATTTTTCGGCGCATTCAAGTCTTTCTTCACAAACAGACCTATGGTCGGTGCAACAATTGCAACTGTTGCTTCCGTTGCATTATTCAATTCAACAATGTCGCTGAACAATATGGTTTTCCAGTATTTCTTCAAAGACACAGACAGCATGGGGATTGCCATGGTCGGCAGTTACTTACCCATGGTTGTCGTTATGGCAACAATCGGCAAGATAACAAAGAAATTCGGCAAGAAAAAAGCCGTTGCATATTCAATGCTTATCAGTGCAATTGCAGGACTTGCAATGCTGTTCATACCCATTGAGCCCACAAAAACAGGCATGATTATCTATGTTGTTGAGCTGATGTTCCTCAATGCAGGCAACAGTGTTTTCCAGATCGGTGTATGGGCAATTGTTGCAGACTGTATTGAAATCAGCTTCAGAAAAACAGGCAAGAGCGAAGAAGGCACACTCTATGCGCTTTATTCATTCTTCAGAAAGCTTTCACAGGGTATCGGTCAGGCAGCATCTTCACTCGGTCTTGCTGCAATCGGTTTTAATGAAGGTGAAGGTGCAATTCAGCCGGCAAACTTCGGAAGCGACGTAAAAACACTGTATTTCATTCTTCTCTTTGTAGGTTCACTTATCGCTTTCCTGAGCATGACATTTGTTTACAATATCACCCATGAACAGGAAATTGAATTCGGCAATACAAAGCCTGAATTCGCTTCAGATGAAGATATCATACAAGAATAACAACGCATAAAAAAACAGGTACTGCAATGGTAGTACCTGTCAGACTGTCGAAAAAGTCCAGCAAAAACTGGGCTTTTTTTCATATATGTGGTATAATGTATATGGTGATAAAAATGTTGGAAGAAAAGAAGAATATAAACAAAAGAAACGATGGAGAAATCGTAAGTTTAAATGATTTGG
>JAFXLD010000037.1 GCA_017531385.1 Clostridia bacterium | reverse complement strand
CAGATGACCTTTTATCTTTTGTTGTTGATTTAATCAATAACAGACCAAGAAAACGATTTGGTTTTAAATCTCCTGCTGAGATTCTTACTCTTGAATTATTAAAGTGTTGCACTTAACTTGACAATCTATCATTCGCAATTGTGGAAAGGGCTTCGCCCTTTGACCCATTTTTATAATTCAAGCCCGAAGGGCTTCCGATAATTGCGAATTGAGAATTGAGAATTTAAACAATAATTTAGCTTCGCTAAATTATTGTTTAGAAATAAGTTGTCAGCATTGATAAAAACATATTGCAAAGAATGGGAATCATCAGATTTACTACTGAAACATTTCCCTTTTGCTGAAGATAAAAATGGTAAGTCATGCTGTCGCCGGAAATACGTCTGAGTGATCTGATGTCTTTGAGTACTTTCTTTTTATAGAAGTTATTGCCGAAGAATCCCATTATAATACTCATAAGCAGCGTTGCTGTTATCTGAACAATATTTGCCGTTATATTGATAGGAGATGTGAAAATCCTTGCAACAAGTGTATAATACTCTTCATTTGTCGAAGATTCACTTGTCAGCATTTTTTGTAATTCTTCAACCATTGTTTCATATTCAGCGTAAACTTCAGGTTTGTATTTCTCGTAAACAGTAACAGATGCA
Organism: Clostridia bacterium; assembly: GCA_017531385.1. Lineage (GTDB taxonomy): Bacteria > Bacillota > Clostridia > Oscillospirales > Acutalibacteraceae > UBA1081. The sequence continues at coordinate 101,356 of JAFXLD010000037.1, read as the reverse complement.
ATGCTTGAAACAAGAGATACAGAGAATAAAATTGCAATCAATGCAACACCGAGTCCGACCATTTTACGGTAGAAACACCAGAATACAGAAAAAATGCCTGCTGACCAGTTCCATGAGAGCTTTGTGTTCTTTTCCTGCATATCAAGAAATTTACCGATGTATTTGTTTGAATCTTTCTGAATGTATTCTGCGATTTCCGTAACGGGGATATCTTCAATTTTTGCATCTGTACCGTAAACAGTTCTCGCATCTGCAGCATAAACATTCTGATAAGGAGAAAAATTGTTGGGATTTATCTGTGTCTGCCAATCACCGAAGGGCTTTTCTTCAAAGGTAGGCATCTGATCATCTATTGTCTGACGGTTTGCTTTGAGTCTTTCACCGCATCTGATGCATACGGGTTCATAATTTTCGTTGTGTTCGCCGCATCGTGGACAGATTTTTATGTCCTTGGATGGAGTGTTGTGAGCAGGCTCAGTACCCTGAATCTGCCAGATAAATCCTTCAGCGTGTTTTTCCTCGTTGATACATCTACCGTTTTCATTCCAGCAACTTCTGTGCTGAGGTGTTCCGCAGACGGGACAAACGACAATATCATCTGTCTGTTCAAATTTTTTGCCGCATGAGGGGCATTCATTTCCTGTATAGTTCATTTTATCTCACTTTCCGTTTGTTGTTAAATTACAGTATACACTATTATTAGTATATTTTCAATAATAAAAATATTAAGTGTTTCAAATATATTATTTACGGTGTTGACTAAAAATAAATACATATGTTAGAATAGAAAAAAAGCCAGGGAGGCAGATTTTATGAAAATAACATTTATGGGTGCAGGAAGCACCGTTTTTGCAAGAAGCGTAATAGGTGACTGTATGTGTGCTCAGGCTCTTCGTGACAGCACTTTTGCTCTTTATGATATAGATGCAAAGCGTCTTGAGGAAAGCCGTGTTATTCTTGAAGCAATGCGTGCTACAAAGGGTGGCTACGGCAAAATCGAATGCTATCTCGGTGTGGAACAGAGAAAGGATGCCCTCAGAGGTGCAAATTTCGTAATCAATGCCATTCAGGTAGGTCTTTATGACCCTTGTACAATCATTGACTTTGAAGTGCCCAAAAAATACGGTCTGCGTCAGACAATCGGTGATACTCTCGGTATCGGCGGTATCATGAGAGCACTCAGAACAATCCCCGTTATGCACGATTTTGCAATGGATATGGCGGAAGTCTGTCCCGAGGCACTTTTTCTCAACTATACAAACCCCATGGCTATGCTTTCAGGCTATATGCAGAGATACACTCCAATCAAAACTGTCGGTCTGTGTCACAGTGTTCAGTGCTGTTCAAGAGATCTGCTTAAAGATCTCGGCATGGAAGACAAACTCGAAGGCAGAAAAGAGCTTATTGCAGGTATCAACCACATGGCATGGCTTCTTGAAATCAAGGACAAGGACGGCAACGATCTTTATCCCGAAATCAAGTCAAAGATTGATGCAAAGATTGCTGATCCCGACTACCACAACAAAGTCCGTCTTGAATACATAAAGCATTTCGGTTACTACTGTACAGAGTCAAGTGAACACAATGCGGAATACAATATGTTCTATATCAAGAGCAAATATCCCGAACTTATCGAAAAATACAACATTCCTCTTGACGAATATCCCAGACGTTGCGTAAACCAGATTGCAGGCTGGAAAAAGGAATATGAAGAAATGCTCAAAAACGGCGTTAAAGAACATGAGCGTTCACTTGAATACGCATCAAGAATAATGGAGTCAATCGTTACGGGTAATCCCTATCAGATCGGTGGTAATGTTCTCAATACAGGTCACCTTATCACAAATCTTCCCGAAAATGCCTGTGTTGAAGTGCCTTGTCTTGTTGACGGATACGGTGTTCATCCCTGCCACGTTGGTGCTCTCCCCGTTCAGTGTGCTGCAATGAACATGACAAATATCAATGTTCAGCTTCTTACAATTGAAGCAGCAGCCACAAGAAAGAAAGAGCATATCTATCAGGCTGCAATGCTTGATCCTCATACTGCAAGTGAACTCGATATCGACACAATCAAGAAGATGGTTGATGATCTTATTGAGGCTCATGGTGATTATTTACCAAAATATAACTAAAATTTTTGCTCATAAATATTAAAAAAAATATTGCAAAACGGGAAATGATATTGTATAATATTGTGTCAGCAAAATTCAGTATATTTTTTCTCTAAAAGGAGATGTTGAATATGAGCCGTACTATCGGCACAGTATCCCGTGGCGTAAGAGCCCCCATCATCAGAAACGGTGACGATATAGTAGAGATCGTTACAAATTCTGTTCTTGAAGCATCCGAAGATGCGGGATTTGAATTCCATGACCGTGACATCGTTGCTATGACAGAAGCAATCGTCGCAAGAGCACAGGGCAACTATGCTACTGTTGACGACATTGCAGAAGACGTCAGAGCTAAATTCGGCGGTGAAACAGTGGGCGTTATTTTCCCCATTCTCAGCCGTAACCGTTTTGCAATCTGTCTCAGAGGTATTGCAAAGGGTGTCAAGAAAGTTGTTCTTATGCTGTCCTATCCTTCAGATGAAGTAGGTAATCATCTTATCAGCCTTGATGCTGTTGATGAAAAAGGGGTTAATCCTTATACAGATGTTCTTTCTCTTGAAAAATACCGTGAACTTTTCGGTTATGTAAAGCACAGATTCACAGGCATGGACTATGTTGCATACTATGAAGAACTTATCCGTGAATGCGGCGCTGAGTGTGAAATAATTTTTGCAAACAATCCCAGGGCTATTCTTGACTATACAAAGAATGTTCTTTGCTGTGATATTCACACAAGACAGAGAACAAAGAGAATTCTCAAAGCTGCAGGCGGCGAAATTATTCTCGGTCTTGATGATATTCTCAATGCTCCCGTAAACGGCAGCGGTTACAATGAGAACTACGGTCTTCTCGGTTCAAACAAGGCAACTGAAGATCAGGTCAAGCTCTTCCCCAGAGATTGTCAGCCTGTTGTTGACGCTATTCATGACAAGCTTCTCAAGGCTACAGGCAAAAATATTGAAGTTATGGTTTACGGTGACGGCGCATTCAAGGATCCCGTAGGTAAGATCTGGGAACTTGCAGACCCTGTTGTTTCACCAGCTTATACAAAGGGACTTGAAGGAACTCCCAACGAGCTTAAACTCAAGTACCTTGCAGATAACGACTTTGCAGACCTTTCAGGTGATGCACTTAAAGAAGCTATCAAAGAAAAAATCACTGAAAAAGACGGTGACCTTTTTGGTAAGATGGCATCAGAGGGTACAACACCCCGTCAGCTCACAGACCTTATCGGTTCACTCTGTGACCTTACATCAGGTTCAGGTGACAAGGGTACACCCATCGTATTTATTCAGGGTTATTTTGATAATTACACAACAGAATAAAAATTATGGCTTGTACGGATTTTTCTGTACAAGCTTTTTTTTAATAAAAAATTCAAAGCCCGTACTTTTCAGCACGGGCTTCCGGATACAAATGCAAACGCTTTGAATTTCTTCGTATCCGTCAAGAATAGTATTGACGGTAGATATTAATTTATTTATGGAAATAATGAAATTTGGATTATTCTGTTGAATAAAAATAAGATGTATTTTTTTATTTATTTTGTATATATTGCACAAGTGGTAATGTATTCTTTATCAATGTTTGTCAATTGACAATTTATAACATTTTTTGGTAATATTATATCATAGAATATGAAAGGAGTTTTTATCTATGAAAAAATTCAAAAAAATTATTTCTGTTTTTCTCGTGATTGTGTCGTTGTTTGTAATGACTGTTTCTGCTTCGGCAATGCAGATTTTTGTTAGAACTCTGACGGAAAAAACAATTACTCTTGAAGTTGAGCCGAATGATTCAATTGATGCAATCAAGGCTAAGATTCAGGAAAAAGAAGGGATCCCTCCCGACGAGCAGAGACTTATTTTTGCAGGAAAACAGCTTGAAGAAGGCAAAACACTTTCCGATTACAACATTCAGAAAGAATCCACAATTCATCTTGTTCTGCGTGTTCGCGAAACAACTGACGCAGAAACAACAACTGTTGAAACAGTAACAGAACCCGTTACAGATAGCGAAAAGCTTTGTGATATCTGCGGTGAAGCAGAGCACGCAAATATTTTTGAAAAGCTTATCTGTTTTATTAAGGATATTGTAAGTCAGATTATGGCTTGGTTGAAATAAAAAAAGGAGGGAATACCCATGAAAAAACTTCTGTCAATTATTATTTCATTGGTGTTAATTTTCTCTGCAGTTTCTGTTACGGCAAGTGCTGCAGATGCGTTTGAAGCCGATTATGAAATCGAATTTGGAGAAAAAATTACAATTTCTGTTCCTTATTATGAAGAAGAAAACTTTACTTATGTGAAATTTGTTGCAGACGAAACAAGAGAACTTGTTTTTAAATCTTTAGCAGATTCTGATGTTTCTGATCCTTACTGTGAACTTTATTCTGCAGACGGTGAGTTTCTCTACAGTGCAGATGATGATGTTCTTTTAAATTTTGAATTGACTTATGAATTCATACAAGGCGAAACATATTATTTTGCAGTTTATGACTATATGAGTGATTCAGCAGTTGATGTTGCACTTGAATGTAAGCATTCTTATGAAGGCGATACATGTTCATTATGCGACTATGTATGTGACCATTCAACAGAAGGCAGATTTTTAAGTGCCTGCGAATGCGGCAGTGTATTCGGTGGTTTTGAGCTTGATTTCGGTGAAGAAACAGTTGCTTACAATGGTGCAGATTTATATTATAAGTTTGTTCCCGAAGAAGACGGTATTTGTATTGTAAAATCTCATGCAGGCGAAGATGCAGACCCCTACTGTGAGCTTTATTCTGCAGACGGTGAGCTTCTTGATGCTGCGGACGATTCTGCAGAAGACTATAATTTCACTCTGTTCTATGAATTTTCAGCCGGCGAAACATATTATTTTTTAGTTTACGATTATAGTGAAGCTGCAGAATGGAAAATGACTCTTGAAAAGGCAGTTCACACAACAGAAGATAATGAGGAGCATGTTCTTGTTATTACTGAAGAGGTTGAAGGTTCATGCCAGGAAATGAGTTATTCAAAAGGTCTTTACTGTCCCGAATGTGATATTTATGTCGCAGGACATGAGGAATTGGGATACAGCTACCATTTTGATTTTGATGGAGATTATCTCTGTGATTACTGCGGAACAGAACTTATTTACAATGAATTCCCTGATATGGATTTCGGTGAAATTTATGACTTTGTTTTTGTAGACATCATTCAGCGGGTTTTATCATTATTTGAACATCTTATCAGGCTTGGCTTTGATTTGTTGGTTAATATAATAGGAAAATAATTAGATATTCTTAAAAGACGGTCGGGGAGCAAATCCCCGACTTTTTATGATTTCCCACTTGATTTTTTATTTATCTTGTGTTAATATATGAATGATATATTGAAATGCAATGATGGAGAGAGTAATTTCTTTTACGGATTTTAGCGAGCTGATGACGGTGCAAGGTCAGTATCACGGAAAGAAACGAAAATCACTCCGGAGCAGGGGGCTGAAATTACAGTAGGCTTCTCCGGTTGCCGACCGTTAAAACGGACGCATATGATGGTATGTTGTAATCAGGTGGTTTAAGCAAAGTATCGGTCTTTGTCCTGTATTACGGGACAAGGGCTTTTTTATTTTTGAAAGGAGATTTTCTTAATGTACGAGCCAATTTCCCCCAATGTGAATTTCGTCGAACAGGAAAAGAAAATTGAAAAATTCTGGCGTGACGAAAAGATTTTTGAAAAGAGTATTGAAGAAAAAGCAAAAGGCACTCCCTATGTTTTCTATGACGGACCTCCCACAGCTAACGGTAAACCCCATATCGGTCACGTTCTGACACGTGTTATCAAGGATATGATTCCCCGTTACCGCACAATGAAAGGCTGTATGGTTCCCCGTAAGGCAGGTTGGGACACACACGGTCTTCCCGTTGAACTTGAAGTTGAAAAGCTTTTAGGTCTTGACGGCAAGGAGCAGATTGAAGAATACGGTCTTGATCCATTTATAGGTCACTGTAAGGAAAGCGTATGGAAGTATAAGGGAATGTGGGAAGATTTCTCACGCACAGTCGGCTTCTGGGCTGATATGGATGACCCTTATGTAACATATCATAACGAATTTATTGAATCCGAATGGTGGGCACTTAAGAAGATTTACGAAAAAGACCTTCTTTACAAGGGCTTCAAAATCGTTCCTTACTGCCCTCGTTGCGGAACACCTCTTTCATCACACGAGGTTGCACAGGGCTATAAGCTTGTAAAAGAACGTTCAGCAGTTGTCCGTTTTAAGGTTGCAGGCGAAGATGCGTATTTCCTTGCATGGACAACAACTCCCTGGACGCTTCCCTCAAACACAGCACTCTGTGTAAATCCCAAGGACACTTACTGCAAAGTCAAGGCTGCTGACGGCTACACATATTACATGGCAGAGGCTCTTCTTGACAAAGTTCTCGGTAAGCTTGCTACTGAAGATGCACCTGCATACGAAGTGCTTGACACATTCCCCGGTCAGTCACTTGAATACAAAGAATATGAGCCTCTCTTTGACTTCATCAAGCCCGTTTGCGAAAAGCAGAACAAAAAGGCATTCTTCGTAATGTGCGACAGCTATGTCACAATGACAGACGGTACAGGTATCGTTCACTGTGCTCCTGCATTCGGTGAAGACGACGCAAGAGTCGGCAGAAAGTATGATCTTCCCTTTGTTCAGTTTGTTGACGGCAAGGGTAACATGACAGCAGAAACTCCCTATGAGGGCATTTTTGTAAAGGAAGCAGACCCGAAAATTCTTGTTGACCTTGACAAGGCAGGAATGCTTTTCGATGCTCCCAAGTTTGAGCATGATTATCCCCACTGCTGGAGATGTGACACTCCTCTTATCTACTACGCAAGAGAGTCATGGTTCATCAAGATGACTGCAGTCCATGAGGACCTTATCAGAAATAACAACACAATCAACTGGATTCCCGAAAGCATTGGTAAGGGCAGATTCGGTGACTGGCTTGAAAATGTTCAGGACTGGGGTATCAGCCGTAACAGATACTGGGGTACACCTCTCAATATCTGGGAATGTGAATGCGGTCACCGTCATTCAATAGGCTCAATTGAAGAACTTAAATCAATGAGTGACAACTGTCCCGATGAAATCGAGCTTCACAGACCGTACATTGACGAAGTCACAATCAGATGTGACAAGTGCGGCAAGCAGATGACAAGAGTTCCCGAAGTTATCGACTGCTGGTTCGACTCTGGTGCAATGCCCTTTGCTCAGCATCATTATCCCTTTGAGAATAAGGAGCTTTTCGAGTCACAGTTCCCCGCAGACTTTATTTCAGAAGCTGTTGACCAGACACGTGGATGGTTCTATTCACTTCTTGCAATTTCAACTCTTATTTTCAATAAAGCACCCTATAAGAATGTTATCGTTCTCGGTCATGTTCAGGACGAAAACGGTCAGAAGATGAGTAAATCCAAGGGTAACGCAGTTGATCCCTTTGATGCACTCGAAAAGCACGGTGCAGACGCTATTCGTTGGTATTTCTACACTAATTCAGCTCCCTGGCTTCCCAACAGATTCCACGATAAGGCTGTTACGGAAGGTCAGCGTAAGTTCATGGGCACACTCTGGAACACATACGCATTCTATGTGCTTTATGCAAATATCGACAAGTTTGATCCCACAAAGTATGACATCAAGGATTGTCAGCTTACCGTTATGGATAAGTGGCTTCTTTCAAAGCTCAATTCAATGGTAAAGACTGTTGACGATAACCTTGCAAACTACCGTATTCCCGAAGCAGCAAAGGCTCTTCAGAGCTTTGTTGACGAAATGAGTAACTGGTATGTCCGCCGTGGCAGAGAAAGATACTGGGCACAGACTGTTACAGAAGACAAAAAGGCTGCTTACATGACTCTTTACACTGCTCTTGTAACAACTGCTAAAGCGGCAGCACCGATGATTCCTTTCATGGCAGAGTCAATTTATCTTAACCTTGTATGCAGTGTTGATAAGTCTGCCCCCGTAAGCGTACATCTTTGCGATTATCCCGAAATCAATGAAAAACTCATCGACACAGCACTTGAAACAGCTATGGACGAGGTTGTAAATATCGTTGTTCTCGGCAGAGCTGCAAGAAACGGCTCAAACATCAAGAACCGTCAGCCTCTTAACACAATGTATGTTCAGTGTGACAAGAAACTCGGTGAAAACTTCGTTGAAATCATCAGAGATGAGCTCAATGTCAAGAATGTTGACTTCGATTCAGATGCAGATTCACTCGTTTCTTACACATTCAAGCCTCAGCTCAAGACACTCGGACCCAAGTTCGGAAAGATGCTCGGTGAAATCAGAAATGCACTCGCAGAGCTTCCCTCATCAGCTAAGAAAACACTTGATGATGAAGGCAAACTTGTTCTCAGCCTTTCAGGCGGTGACATCGAACTCGGTGTTGAAGATGTCCTTATCGATACAAAGCAGAAAGAGGGCGTATTCACTGTTTCCGATAAGGGCGTAACTGTTGCGCTTGATACACTTCTCACTCCTGAGCTTATCGAAGAAGGTTTCGTTAAGGAGCTTGTAAGTAAGATCCAGACAATGCGTAAGGATTCAGGCTTCAATGTCACAGACAGAATCAATGTCTCAATCACAGGCAACGCTAAGGTTTATGACATTGCAAAGAAGAACGAAGATGCTATTTCTGCAGTTGTTCTCTCAGATAGTATCTCAGATGCAGAACTTGCAAACGGCAAGGAATGGGATATCAACGGCGAAAATGTTACTATCGCAGTTGCAAAAGTTTAATTTTATAAAATTAATGACCGCAGAGCACCAAGCTTTGCGGTCTTATTTTACATTTTTCTAATTTCTTTTTTAATTTTATCAAGTTCGTTTTGAATTTTTTCTATTCTGTTTATTAAATCATCATAATCGCTTTTCTCTTCATCCGTTCTTCCCAGCAGATAATCACAGGAAACATTAAAAAAATCAGCAAGTTTTATTATTGAGAAACTGTCAGGATTGGTTTTTCCTGTTTCATAATTTGATAAAGTTTTCTGGTCAATACCTGTTGCTACCGAGACATCAATCTGTCTTAAATCCATATCTTCTCTGAGGTCTCTTATTCTATTCATTTTTCCAAACCTTTCATGATTGTTACATTGAAATTATACTAAAATTTTAGTACAATGGCATTGACATAGAAATATAATTCTGATATAATATGCCTGATAGTAATATTTTAGTATAACAGGAGGAAAATTATGTTTTGTAGAAATTGTGGAAATGAAATTGCAGATAATGCAGCAGTATGTGTAAATTGCGGTGTTGCTGTAGGTAAAGCTTTAAATTATTGCCCTAATTGTGGGTATGAAACTCATTCAGATGCAGTAGTGTGTGTAAAATGCGGAATCGCTTTGAAAAAGAATAATAATTTTTCAACCCAATCTTCAGGTGAAAAAACAAAACTGATTGCAGGATTATTAGCTATATTTTTAGGAATATTCGGTGTGCATAAATTTTACTTAGGATATCAAAGAGTAGGAATTATTAGATTGATTATATCAATAGTTTTTATGATTTTAGCTTTTTTAATTGGTGGATTTTTATTTACTAATATTTTTGGATATATTGGAAAATTCGGACTATTTGTGATGTTTGTGATTAGCATAATTGATGCAGTTAATATATTTACAAATAGAGTTACAACCGTAGACGGTATGATTTTAAATTAGTATAAACTTTCAATTGTAAGGGGACGACATATGTTTTTTATAACATCATTTCTTGTTTCAATCGCTGCTATTTTATCTATACTAAAAAGCTTAGGTAAAATCTAACATAATATAAAATTGCAACCGCAGAGCACTGAGCTTTGCGGTCGTTTCTTTTGATTTATTGATCAGCCAAGTTCGTGAACATCAACAAATTCAACTGTAATGCTTTCTGCCCCGTCTGTTTCAAACACGATAACTTCGTTTTTGCCCTCTTTAAGCATAGGTGCGGGAACATAAAGTGTCTTCTGAGGACCTGCATCGTTATAATATCTGCCCAGATTGAAGCCGTTGACGATAACAATACCCTTGTGGAAGCCGTCAAGTCTTATGAATGTATCGCAGGGCTTGCCGTCAATGTCGAGCCAGCCTCTGAGGAATGATGCAACCTTGACATCGCCTTTTTCCTCTTTGAAAGGTACTGCGGAGAGATCTTTCATAGGCAGGGGATACATATCCCAGCCGAAATGGTACTGAGCACCGAAACGGATTCCTCTGAGACCCTTTCTGTCGGGCATATGAGTGCCGTAATTGACTCTGCCCATGTTTTCGCAGAGAATATCGAGCTTTTTCTTTTCTCCTTTTGCAAGGGGGATTCTGATTTTGTCATCACGTCTTGTTCGTTCGTAAATACCCTTGAATTCGCCGTCAACATAAACAACTGCTCTGTCGTGAACGGCATTGAAGCCAAGCTCCCAGTCTTCACGGGGACCTTCAAGCTCTGTTGAGTACATTGTGAAACCGTAATACTGACCGATGTCTTCCATGAACTTGGGTGCGGCTGTGTGAACAGGCTTTGAAATATAGGGAAGAGATTCAAAAATTGATGCTCTTTCAGTGAGGTCAAGCTTGCCGTATGCCTTTTTCTCTGAATTCTTGACTGTGAGAGGGGGAAGAGCCTCACCATTAAACTTTTCAACAATCTTTCTGACTGCAAGGTAAGCAGGAGTGATGTCACCAGCTTCGGAGAGAAGTGCATTGTAGTCGTAGCTTGTGATTGTGGGGTCATAATTTTCGTAGTAGTTCGCACCGTTCATAAAGCCGAAGTTTGTCCCGCCGTGGAACATATAGAAGTTGAGTGAAGCACCTGCATCAAGCATATCGCCGAAAAGTCCTGCAAGCTCTTCGGGTTCACGGGTGTGATGGATGTCATACCAATGGTCGAACCATCCGCACCAGTATTCACCGCACATTCGAGGCTGACCCGGTCTGAAATCATCAAGAACCTTGAAGTTTTCGTCAGGTCTTGAACCGAAGTTCGCAACGCAGGGGTAATCGGGCAGAGTTCCGCCGCCGAGCATGAAATATGTTGCACCGTCGGAGGTGAAAAGCATACAGTCAATGCCGTTTTCTTTGTAAATGTCGGCAATTCTCTGCATATATTCGTGGTCGTTACCGTATGAGCCGTATTCATTCTCAATCTGCATCATGATGATGTTTCCGCCGTTGGTGGAAAGGTATTTTCTGATTCTGCCGAGAAGTTCTTTCATATAACGGTCAACCTTTTCAATATAAAGGTCATCGTTGCAACGGATTTCCATGTCTTTATATTTAAGAAGCCATGCGGGAAGTCCGCCGAACTCCCATTCAGCACAGATGTAGGGGCCGGGTCTGAGAATGACATAAAGACCAAGCTCCTGAGCGATTTCGATGTAAGCTTCAAGATCGAGCATTCCTGAGAAATCAAAAACTCCCTCTTCGGGCTCGTGAAGATTCCAGCAGGTGTATGTTTCAACAGTGTTGAAACCACATTCCTTGAGCTTTAAAAGTCTGTCATACCAGTATTCACGGGGAATACGGAAATAGTGCATCGCACCTGAAATTATGGTAAATTCCTTGTCATCAAGATAGAATTTGTCCTTGTTGTATGTAAGAAGTGACATATCATTTCTCCTTTATTTTGATAAAGTTATGATAACATTAAAAGAGAGATATGTCAATAAAGTATATCACCTGTTGACAAAATACGACACGAAATATATAATAAATATTGTAGTCAAGAGGCGACAGAAGCGGTTAGCACACCAAGCGGAAGCGAGGTGGTGCACTTATGATGAAGATTGCATTGTGTTTACTTTTTTATGTACTTAATAAAGAAACAAAATCAATCACAATAACCATCAGAAAGAAATAACCGCCCCTGTTGGTCCCAGGAACGGTTATAAAAAATAAACGTTTAATCGGCTAACCGCTTTTTACGGTTACCTCTTGATTACATTCTATACTATTTTTACGCATTTGTCAAGTCACGGAGAAAAATCCGTGGCTTTTATTTTATATATTTTTTAAGTGAAGTGAGCGTGGTCTTTGCAATGTCTGTAATCAGGCAAAGTTCTTCTGTGGTACAGTTTTCGAGGATTTCAGTAAGTTCATTTTTAGCTTTTGAACCGCTTATTACATTTCTGGCATTGAGTAAATCATCGGTCTGAATATCCAAAGCATTTGCGATGTCTACAAAAACAGGTAAACTCAGTTTTGTATTGCCTGTTTCGATATGGCTCATATGTGTTACTGAAATGCCGATTTTTTCGGCAAGTTCTTCCTGTGATAAGCCTTGAGCCTTTCTGAATTTGCGAATTTTCTGCCCTATTTCATAATAATTCAAAAAAATCACGCCCATATAGTTAATTTATACTTGAATTATATGCGCAATTGCTTTATAATAAAATAAACTATATAGGCTAAATATTGCTTATATAGTTAAATATTAAAAGGAGTAATAAAAGATGAAAGTATCAGGTTCTCAAATTGAAAGAGTTAAAGCGTGGACAAACATAGGATATGAAGCTTCAGAACAAGCAACAATACAGAGTACTGTAGAAAAGCTATCAAAAGAAGGCAAGCATGTAATAAATATTATTCATGGTGACAAAACTATGATTGGTGGTGATTACACAAAAACTATTACATTTTTGTGGGAAGCTGATGATACAGATCCTGTATATATTGCCGCTATGGAAAAAGCAAAGGCTGAAGAAGAACGAGAAAGAATTGTTGCTGAAATAAAAATGCAAGAAAAAAGAAAACAAAAAGCTGTATATGTGCAAAAAGGAATGAAACCATCAATCAGATTGACTTTTGGAATTTTATTAATTATTCTTGGATATCTGGTTGTGTTTGGTTTAAGTACAGTGATTGATTATATAATTGATGTAAGTCCTCTCGCTATTATGATTCCCGGTGCAATTATTGTTATTTCCGGTTATGCTCTTACAATATCCGGTATAGTAGGTTTGGTGAAATATAAGATACATAAAGAAGTAAAAAAAGGAATAGAAGAAAATACGAAAAAGAATTAAAACAAGCAGTCACCGCCTTTGTGGTAGTGACTGCTTTGCTTATGTAATATAAATTATTTTTTAAAGAACTGGGGAAGGAAGTCCATATGAGCCTGTTTCATTTCGTAGTAGCAAGCATGAGCTCTCTTGTAGTCACCGACGAGGGGATGAATCATAAGAGCGTTCATAGCTGCATCGTCGTCGCCGTTCTTTGCGGCTTCAACTGTGTACTTTTCGTATTCCTTGACAACCTTCATAAGACCTTCGATGTGTCTGTTCCATGTCTTTCTTACGGGAACGGGCTTTGCACCGTCAGCACCGATTCTTGCTGCGATTTCAACAACATCGTCGTCATTCATAAAGGGAAGAGTGCCGTTGTTGAGAATGTTTACAACGTGAACATCGTTCTTGTCGTTTGCGATTGAATCAATAAGTGAGCAAGCAGCAAGTGAATACTTGTGACCGCCTCTCTTGTCGAGAAGTGCGGGCTTTGTAACGATTTCTTCGTTCTGATAGAGCTTCAGAAGGTCTTCTTCGATTTCCATACAAACCTGTGCACGGCTCTTTTCGTCTGTCATAAGGTGATCGAGCTTTGCATCACGGCAGTAGTAATACTGAAGATATGATGAGGGGATACCACCAACAGCCTTAAGACAGCCGATGTCAAAACCGTCATCCTTGATGTTAGCCATAACCTTGGGAGCATAGCCTTCGTCAAAGAGGTCATAGAGCTTTTCTTCGCCGTCCTTCATAACTGATGTGATCCAGCTCAGGTGGTTAAGACCGAGGTATGTAACGTCTGCATCTTCGCCGACTGATTCCTTGACATCGTCAATCATATCGATGGGAACGTTGCAAAGACCGATACACTTAACGTTTGTGTTGTTAAGAACGTAGTCTGTAACGATACCTGAGGGATTTGTGAAGTTGATAAGCCAAGCATCGGGGCAGATTTCTTCAATCTTCTTACAGATGTTGCCGATTACGGGAATTGTTCTCAGAGCCTTGAAGAAGCCGCCGATACCTGTTGTTTCCTGACCGATAAGGTCGTATTTTACGGGAATCTGTTCGTCAAGGTAACGACAATGGAGCTTGCCTACACGGATCTGAGTAACAACGAAGTCTGCACCCTGAAGAGCTGCATCAAGGTCATCTGTCATGACAACTTCGCATTCGATACCTGCATTCTTGATCATACGAACACAGAGGTTGCCTACGATTGTTCTTTTTCTTTCGTCAATGTCCATAAGGACAAGTCTTTTGAGCTTGAGTGAATCCTGTCTCTGGAGGAATCCGTCAACAAGCTCGGGACAATATGTTGAACCTGAACCGATTACGGTAACATTAATTTCTTTCATTGTATGTACTTCCTTTCTTATTTATCTTCGAGAAGCCAGTTGATACAGCCTGTAACGGGAGCAGCCGTGAGCTTGATGAAGTTGAGCTTTCTGCCTGACTTTGCTTCACACTTTGCTTTGAGTGATGCAAGGTAGATTTCGTTAGGCATTTTTACATTCATTGAGCCTGAAAGAACAACGTTGACTGTTTCTTCTGCGAAGTTCTGCATTTTGAGGTGAGCACAGATGTAGTCTGAGCCCTTTTCTGCCATAGCTTCAGTGATTTCAAGAGCAACCTTGTCACCTTTGTTTGCTGCTTCAAAGAATGTATCTGTGAGATATATGCAATACTGCTCTCTCTCTGTTTCTTCAAACTTTGTAACGCAGGGAAGATAGTCTTCTGCTGTGGCATTGATGCCGACCTTTTTGCAGAAAATTTCAGTCATCATTGTTGCGTTTGCCTTAAGGCAGATGTCTGAATAGATTGCGGCAAATGTCTGCTCTGCGATCCAGTAGCCGTTGCCTGCATCGCCTGAAAGGATGCCGAAACCGCCAACCTGAAGCATATTGCCGTCTGAGTCGATGGAGTTACAGCAGGTGCCTGTACCGCAGTTGTAGCCGATACCTTTACCGTCGGGTGAACCTGCTTTTGTTACAATGAAACCGTCGTTGTAGATTCTGAAATTCTTAAGACCTTTCTTTGTCAGAAGCTCAGCAGTTGCATCATGCTGGAAAGGATGGTCAATACCTGCAAGGCCCATAAGAATCCCTTCGATATCGTCAACAGTAAGGTTGTTTTCTTTGAGAAGATTGTTAACGCCTTCCATAATGATGTCGGTTGCTTCGTCAAAAGAACCTTCAAGATTTTCATGATTGCTGCCCTTGGTTTTTACCATTGAGAGCATATTTTTATTTTCGTCAAAAAGTGCATATGCGGTTTTTGTACCGCCACCGTCAATTCCTATGTAATAGCTCATTCGTTTTCTCCTTCAAAGAATTCATCACAGATTGTTTCAAGACAGAATCTACCTCTTCTTGAGGGTGCTCTGTCTATCCATTTGCCGTTTGTGAAATCAGGGAATGCAACAGCTGAGCCGCCAAGTGCAACGGACTGCTCTGAAAGAGCTGTTATTGCCATCCATGTTGCTGTGTCATAAACGTCAATGGGAGGCTCTGCGTCAAGCTGAACGCTTTCTGCAAATGCAGCAAGGATAAGATAGTCCATACCGCCGTGACCGCCTACGAAGTTTACAGTGTCATCATCTCTCCAGAGAGGATGCTCGTATTTTGCTCTGTATTTTTCGTTGAAATCTTCCCACTTATGAGGCTGTTCGGAAATACCTTCAAGGTAAATTGTGCCGTTTGAATCATCGGGAGCTTCCTTGAAAATACCCTTTGTGCCCTGAACTGTGAATTCTCTTGAATAAGGTCTGGGAAGACAGCAATCGTGATTGATTCTGATTGTTTCACCGTTTGCACACTTGATAAGAGTTGTTGTTATATCGCCGCAAGCCCAGTCTGTGCCGTAAAGGTCATAGTCTGTACCCTTGTTGTTCTTTATCCATTCGTTAAGTCCTTTTGACTTTGAAGACATTGAAACGAGAGAAACAAATCTGTTACCTCTGTTGATGTCGAGAATCTTTGCAATGGGGCCGATTTCATGAGTGGGATAAAGCTCACCGTCACGGTGCATAAAGTTCCATACTCTGCCGTGGATATTTTCTCTTCCGAGTACGATTTCGTCACGCAGATCGTGTCTGTAACCGCCTTCGCAGTGGATAACTTCACCGAAAAGACCCTGCTTGACCATATTGAAAACAGCCATTTCCTTACGGTCATAACAGCAGTTTTCCATAAGCATACAGAATTTGCCTGTTTCTTCGCTTGTTTTTACAAGATCAAAACATTCCTGAATTGAAGCGGCACCGCCGACTTCCATACCGACATGAAGTCCAGCTTTCATTGCATCAATTGCAACGGGTATATGAGTTATCCATGTTGTTGCAACAAATACGGCATCAAGGTCTTCAGTTTCAAGCATTACCTTGTAATCTGAATAACCGTGAACTTCATATTCATTATTGTTCTTTTTCTGAACTGTTTTGATAGCGTTGTCGATTCTTTCTTCAACAAGGTCACAGACTGCGGGTACAATAACACCGGGCACATCAAGAAGAAGCTCCATCATGCTTCTGCCACGTCCGCCCTGACCGATACATCCGATTCTGCAAGTTTTCTGTTCCATATTCTTTTCTCCTTACCAACTAAGTTTTCTGAGATAATCTATACTCATTTTAACAGCATTAAGAGGTGTGTTTCCCTTATCGGGTGAATCCTGTTCAACAACAACCCACTTTGCACCTGCTTTTACGGAAGCCTTTAAGATTGCTTCAAAATCCTGAACACCGTAGCCTACGGGCATAAAGCTGAAATCATCTTCCGATGCGCTTTCTGTATCGTCTTCAATGCCGATGAGTTCATAAAGCTTCTGAGGCTTGTCTTTGCCTTTCATAACAAAGTCCTTGAGATGTACAACGGGTGCTCTGCCTGTATACTTGAGAATGTAATCTGCAGGTACTTCACCGCCTACATTTACCCAGCAGGTGTCAAGCTCTGTCTGAAGAAGGTCAGCGGGGACTGTGTTGTAAAGCACATCAAGACCGTATTCGCCGTCAATTTTTACAAATTCAAAATCGTGATTGTGATAAAGGAGTGTAAGTCCCATATCTTTAGCAACAGCGCCGATTTCTTTGATTGCTGCAACTGTTTCGTCCCATTTTGGAGCACCGGGACGTCTTTCTTCTGTTATGTAAGGGACTGCAACATATTTGCAGCCGATTGTTTTATAAGCCTGAAGAGTGCCCTTGGTGTCGGCAATCATATCGTCAAGAGGTACATGTGCAGAAACGGGTGTCAGACCGATTTCGTTGCAGTAGTCCCTTATTTTTTCGGGAGCATTGTCAAAAAGACCTGCAAATTCAACACCATCATAGCCCATATCCTTGATTTTTTTTAGTGTTCCGAAAAAGTCTTTTTCAGCTTCATCTCTTACTGAATAAAACTGTACTGCTATCGGTAAAGCCATAATCAAAACATCCTTTCACGCCTTACGGCTTTGTAAGTGAATTTTATATTTTTACATCTTATAATTATACATCACAATGTCAAAGTATTCAATATAAAAAATAAAAAAATCACGGATATTTCACCGTGATAAACAATAATTTATCTGAGAGTTAGGAGTTAGAAGTTAGGAGTTAGGAGTGTCGGAAGTGCTGCGCACTTGTTCCGCTACGCTCTATATAATGGGGTTTAAGGGGCTTGCCCCTTCATAAACTCCTCACTTCTCACTCCTAACTATTGTCGGGCACAGCCCGACAAATTATTGTTTTATGTTTCTGTAATCAAGTATATTGAAATCAACGGGTTTATAGTTTTCAATATAATCTATAATGCCGTCAACAGAATCGCAGAAGAAGCACAAGTCAATTGTTGTCTGTGGCATGAAATTTCCTTTTACGCAGTTTTCAAGCATTGCTCGAAGGGGTTCAAAATAACCGTCGATGTTGAAAAGCACAAGGGGTTTGTTGCTTTGTCCCAACTGTTTGAGTGTGATTATCTCAAAAAATTCTTCATATGTGCCGATACCGCCGGGAGTTGTGATGAATGCTTCAGCAAGGTCATCCATTATCTGTTTTCTCTGTCGCATTGTATCGGTTTTTATCATTTCGCAGTTGTCAAAAAGGATTCCGTCAACATTGAAGAATTTCGGCACAACACCTGTTATTTTTGCGTTCTCAGAGTAAAAACCTCTTGCAGCAGCACCCATAAGCCCCTGAGCACCACCACCGAAAATAAGAGAATGTCCTTTTTTAGCCAGTTTTTTGCTGAGAAGCTCAACAGCATCTATATACTTTTTATCAATACTGTCGCTTGCCGCACCGTATATGCAAATGTTCATTTTTATCACCTGATTATTAAATGTATGATGAAGAAAAATTATTACTCAATCTCAAGCTCACTATAATTATGAATATACACATCCGCGAGTTCTTTCAGTTCTTCTGTTTTTTCTTCACTTTTATCGTATATGCCTACAACGTTATAGCCGTTTGCTTTGGCTGTTGTGGCTGCATAGAGTGCATCTTCAAAAATCCATGTTGTTTCTTTGTCCGTGCCCAGAGCATCAAGCACAACATCATAGACTTTCGGCTCAGTTTTTGCCGCACCGACTGTGTATGTGGAGTAAATTGCTTCAAAATAGTGGAGCATGCCATATTTTTCAAGCACTGCTTCAAGAGCAGGTTCACCCGTTGCAGTAGCGATACCCATTTTTACACCTTTAGCTTTCAGCTTTTCAAGAAATTCCACAATATCGTTCTTAGGCTCTGTGTCGGCAAGATACATTTCCTTTATCATCTCAAAAAACTTGGCAAAAAGCTCTTCCTGGGTTTCTTTCAGATTGAATCTTTCCTTTGCAAGAATAAGTGATTCACGAAGATACAGTCCTCTGAATGCTTCTTCATCCTCTTCATTCAGAACAAGCCCTATTCTGTCAAAAAATTTATATCTGATACCTTTCCAGACGTGCATTGAATCAAAAAGTGTGCCGTCAAAATCAAAAATTGCTCCTGTGATTTTCATTTTCTCTCTCCCAAGTATATTATATACTTATTATATACAAAAAAGAAGCGGAATGCAACCGCACTCCGCATTTATATTTGATTTATGCAAAATCATTCCAACCTGCCGCATAAGGGAATGAAATTTTTTTGGATTTTTCCAGACCGGCAGCAGTACGGAGAATAAGTCTTGCATCAGCTGACGTTATTCTTCCATCCACATTCATGTCTGCAACGAAATATAAGTTTTTTGCAGAATGTACGTTGACGGTTTCAAGTCCTGCGGCAAATCTTAAAACAAACCTTGCATCGGCGGCTGTTACGCCGTCATTTGATATTATGTTACCCATTTCAATACTTCCGGTCATAAAATTAATTATTCCGCCGGTACTGAAAAATGCTTCTGCAATATATATGATATTCTCATTTTCATTTAATAATGAAATTTTATCATAATCAAGCTTTACAACAGCCATTGGTGTTGTATCACCCACGTATAAAATTTCTTCATCTGCAAAAGTGAGACTCAATTTTTCTTTGTTATATTCATAATAACCAACATCATCAGGTTTGTCATTAAATATAACTGTTATGTATGTATAAGAGTCTTTTTCGAGCAATGAATAAAGATGTGAATAATCGCCGGAATTATTCTGATTGTCAGAAAACAATTTTTGGATTTTTTCAAACCTGTATTCAAAAAGCTCGTTGTAATAGTTTTTGTAGTAATCATTTTCAATCAGTGAGATTTGTTTGTTATCAATTCTCGGTGCATAGCTTTCTTCGCCGGAAAGAATAAGGTTGCTTGCAAATACTTGTATTGATGTTAATGATATGATTACAATTGCAAGAAAAACAGATAACAGTTTTTTCATTTTTTATCAACTCCTAAGAATATTGTAACCAAGCCATACCCATAAGTACAGTTTTATTTGTTGATGATGTTCTTACAGTTTTTAGTGTATATGTGCCAGAAGTTGGAATATATACATCTATTATTTCAACATTGTTGAAAGAGGTTGTTGAGGAACCAATTAATGTTCCTGTAGAATCATAAAGATATATATCAAAGTTGTCCAGTGTCATATTATAATCATCGGTGTTTAGTGCATATGCCAATGATATTCTTACATTTTTTTGTCCTAATAATTCTAATTGATCATTAGATTGTGTGAAATTCGGAAGAAAATATCCAAGATCGTATGTCTCATTGATAAGTATTAGTCCATTTGCCACACAATTTAAAATTCCTGCTCCATACTGGATGTAAGAACTTGCAGGTGATTCTTCATCGGTTGTTAGTATTCTTTCAGACGGAACATAACAATGTTTAGACGTGAACACTCCTGCCGTCATAATTGCCTTAATTGCAGACGGACAAGTTAATAATATAGGTTGTTGCTCGCACATTAGGGCAGCAGCACCTGCTACAATTGGTGCTGAAAAACTTGTACCGGTCGATTCTACATATTGGTTGATATTGTTGATTGGGTCATTAATGTATACTTTATCAGTACCATTTACATCGATAATTGTGCCGGGCGCACATAAATCTGGTTTTGAAGCATATGTTGGTGTTAATTCATTATAATAGGATGAATTTGCATTTAAACTATCATCACTTATACTGCTTGTTCCATTATCGTCAATATTTCCGACAACAATACCATTATAAGATAAAAAAGGAAATGGAATTCCTTTTTTTCCCGAATTACCTGCCGCTATTGCAAAAGTAACATATGAATTGTTTACATAGTTATCAATTAAATATGTTATCAGATAAGCTTCTTCATTTGCTGTTGTTGTGTATGAATTGTATATGGCTGAATTTAAAAGCATTCCAAGTAACTCTCCACCAAAAAGAATACCTGAAGAAATGTTGATAATGTTGACATTATAGATGTCAATCAAAGTTTCAATTGCCATTATATATGCTGCGTATACAGATATATTGTAATTTTCAAAAAATGTGACAGGAACACAATAATATTCAGCATCAGGTGCAATTCCTATTGCGGTATCAGATGTTCCTTGACTAGCTAGAATTGTTGTAACTGTTGTAGCATGTCCTCCTTCGTTACCTTCTGTATATGTCGAATTTGTTGTGTGTAAAGTAATATTTGCACCAGCAAGTGATGAAAAATTAAGATTTGGTTGGTAATGCTCTAATATTCCAATTTTTACCCCATTTCCTGTATACCTAAACATATTATTGTTTTGTACAGTTTGTGCTCTTACTGTATTTTTGCTTGTATTAAGATATTCTTTAACTTCAACATTATCTTTACAATATTCGATAGTTTTTATTTTTTCACTTGTTGATATTTCCATAATTTGTTGTTTGTTTATGTTTGCAAAAAAAACAGGTGCAAATTTAGAAATATAAAAGACATCATTTTCGAGATTTAATTCTTTTACTAATGATGTGTTATGATTTATATATGTTTCTTTTGTTTTTTTTCGTTTTTGTTGTATGTAAGATTGGATTTCATCAATTGATATATCGTTTTCATCTCTGTTAATATTTTTTTCTGATAATAACATATCATTGTTTATTAAAATTTCATTGTTAGCTGTTTCTACAGAATATCCTGCAATTGCAACTTGTAATTTTGTGTCAAATGAAATTTTTGATAATTCATTATATAGCTGAGTGGATATTTTTGCTGAATGATTATTTTTACTTAGTGCGTCATATTCAAATGAACATATTACATAGGTACAGGCTAAGATAATGCTAAATAATTTTGTTATTTTATTTTTCATAAATTTTTCTCCTTTTATTATAATTTAAGTATAGCTGAAATACCACATTGGATTCACTCCTTAAATATTATTTCCACGATATTACTATAACATGAATAATTTTTATTGTCAATAAAAAAACTCCTGCCGGAATGACAGGAGTAATATGAAAATTGATTACTGCACCATGCTTGCGATTTCTGCTGCGAAATCGTCCTGCTTCTTTTCGATGCCTTCGCCCTTTTCAAAACGAACATATTTTGCAACGCTGATTTCTGCGCCGAGAGCCTTTGCAACTGATGCAACGTAGCCCTTTACATCGCCTTCAAAGAGGTCTGAACGAACGAATGCCTGTTCAAGAAGACAAACTTCTTTGATCTGCTTTGAGATACGACCTGCAACAAGTCCGCCGAAGATCTTGTTGTCAACGATTTCTGCCTTGTGAGAAACTGCAAGTTCTGCAAGAGTAGCATATGCTTCTTTTGAAATGAAGTTTGTGAAGTTCTTTCTCTGCTTCTGGTCAAGACCCTGATAAACAGTGCTGTCTTCATCGCTCCACTTCTTGCTGTCGATAGCTTCGTTGATGAGGCTTGTGAGGATGGGCATGGGAAGTGAATCAGGCTTGTTGAGTGCGCTGTCAACAGTGATTGATTCCATCTTTGCAAGTTCTTCTGCTGAGATGTCACTCTTGCTGAGATATTCGGGGTTCATAGCTGCAACCTGCATAGCTACGTTCTTACCCATATCTGCGAATTCTGCCTTAGCTGCTGTTGCATCGTCTGTGTCGAATGCAACGATAACGCCGACTGAACCGCCTGCATGAATGTATGTTGCTGTGTGACCTTCAACAACAGCAAATCTTCTGACCTTCATATTTTCACGAAGAGCAAGGAAAACTTCCTGAACTTCTTCTTCAACAGTCTTGTCTGAATCTACTGCCTTTGTAGCAAGAAGAGCTTCAACATCAGCGGGCTTTGCTGCAAGAACTGTCTTTGCAACCTTTGCTGAAAGTTCAACGAAGGGAGCGCCCTTAGCAACGAAGTCTGTTTCACAGTTGATTTCAACAAGTGCGCCTGCAGTTGCATCTGAACATGTAGCAACGATACCTTCTGCAGCAACACGGCTTGCCTTCTTAGCAGCTGATGCAAGACCCTTTTCTCTGAGAATATCAATAGCCTTGTCGATATCACCGTCTGTTTCAACAAGAGCCTTCTTACAATCCATCATACCAACGCCTGTCTTCTCACGAAGAGCCTGAACGTCTTTAGCTGTAAATGCCATTTTAAATTCCTCCAATTAAATAATATTTTTTAAAAACAAGCCCGCACAAGTAATTCGCACGGGCTTTGAATAATTAAAATTATTCAGCTGCTTCTTCTGCTGCGGGAGCTTCTTCAGCTGCAGCTTCGGGAGCACTCTGTTCACCCTGTCTGCCTTCGATAACAGCATCAGCCATTGCACCGGCGATGAGCTTAACTGCACGGATAGCATCGTCGTTACCGGGGATTACATAGTCAACTTCGTCGGGATCGCAGTTTGTGTCTACGATTGCAACGATGGGTATACCGAGCTTCTTAGCTTCAGCAACAGCAATTCTTTCCTTTCTGGGGTCAACGATGAACATTGCTGCGGGCATTTTCTTCATCTCTGTGATACCGCCGAGGAACTTTTCAAGCTTTTCGATCTGGAGCTTGAGCTTAGCAACTTCCTTCTTGGGAAGAAGATCGAATGTGCCGTTTTCTTCCATAGCCTTGAGCTGAGCAAGTCTTCTGATTCTGAGTTTGATTGTTGTGAAGTTTGTGAGCATACCGCCGAGCCATCTTGCGTTAACAAAAGGCATACCGCAACGCTCTGCTTCTTCCTTAACGGAATCCATAGCCTGCTTCTTTGTACCTACGAAGAGGATATCTCCGCCATCTTCTGCGATCTGACGAACGAACATATAAGCATCTTCGAGCTTCTTAACTGTTTTCTGAAGGTCGATGATGTAGATACCGTTACGCTCTGTGAAGATGTAAGGTGCCATTTTGGGGTTCCATCTTCTTGTCTGGTGACCGAAATGTACACCGGCTTCAAGAAGCTGTTTCATTGATACTACTGACATATTTTTTGCCTCCTTTTATTTAACCGCCGCAGCCGTCACTTCTGCATAAAACATCGTTGATGCAGGAATATGCAAATGGACTGCGTGAGTTTTAAGCCTGTAAATTATATCACAAGTTTCCTTGATTTTCAATAGGAAAACAGAGTTTTTTTTAACATTTTATATGTTTATTTTTATGAGGTTTGCACAATAAACAATAATTTATCGAAGAGTTAGGAGTTAGAAGTTAGGAGTTAGGAGTGTCGGAAGTGCTGCGCACTTGTTCCGCTTCGCTCTATTAAAGAAATTGAAGTTTTTGCTATATACCGCCATTTGTGCTTCATCTGCATTATAATGGGGTAAGGGGCAAAGCCCCTTCATAAACTCCTCACTTCTCACTACTCACTCCTAACTATTGTCGGGCACAGCCCGATAAATTATTGTTTACTTCAAGTACACCATATATACCCAACCCTCAATACCGTCGGGTGTGGTAATGTGTCCCCAGCCGTTTTCAATTTTGTCAACCGTAACCTGTGCTCCGTCATCAATTCTGCCGATGGCAGTACCGTCTGTTGAGCTTGTGTCGCGGACATTCAGGTATGTTCCGTCACCCTGCAGATCAACGGTATAAGTGCCTGTTGATGCGGAATCTTCCGGCTGTGTGGTTGTTTCTCCGTTGTTAGTATCATTATTTTCGGGAGTACCCGTGGTGCTTTCCGGTTTTGTTGTGGTTGTTTCTGTATCCGGAAGCTTTTTATCGGGAGAATAAGTAAGATCTTCAAGATATACCCAACCTGTATATGAGCCATATGTTGTCTTGCCCATTTCACCTGATATTTCTGTGATTTTAATAACTTCCAGATTCGGGATTGTTGCTATTATTCTGTCGTCAGTTTCGGATTTATACATAAAAACTGTAGACTGGTCGGAAGACACGGTATATGTGCCGATTTTATAATCAGAAACGGGTGATGATGTTGTTGAATCGGGCTCTTTTACAACAGAAGCTTTTTCGCCGAGAGTTTTGTCTTCTTCCGTTTTTGCAGAAGTCTCAGTTTCACCCCAGAATCCGAACTGTTTTCCTATCTGATATGTACCTGTTATCATGATTACAAAACCTGCAATCACTGCAATACAGATGATAAGCATTTTTATATTGATGCGGGGTTTAACGATTTTTCTGCTGTAATCATTGTCTTCATCGTCATATTCAGGTTCGATATCGTAATTAAGCTCTTCCTCTTTGTCTTCATCATCCTGATATGTACTGACAACAGGTTCGCTGTACTTTTTTCTTGCAGGTGAAGAATATTCATATGTTTTATCGAATGAGTCTTCTTTTTCTTCTTCTTCTTTTCTGCTTACAAACTGTCTGTCATATTCAAGAATATCTGCAGTAGCTCTGTCATAAGTGTGCGGATCCGTGTATTCCGGAGCATTCGGATCACTGCTGAAAATATCGGGAATATTTGTTGTTTTTTCAGTAGTTTTTGATTTTCCTGTAGATGCAGGTCTGTAAACGATTGTGCTGTCTGTTACGTCCTGTTTAGTTTGTTCTGCGGCAGCCTTTTTCAGCTCGGCAGCAGTAAGCACTCTTCCGCAACCGGGGCAGAATTTTTTTCCTTCAGGGATTGAATATCCGCAAACATGGCATTTCATAATATATACCTCCTGTTGATTATTTCCTGTTTTTTGCTTTACTCATCAGTTTTCTGAGTTTTTCGGAATTTGATGAACGGCGTGCTTGTGTTTCCTTTTCATTATATATATAGTTGTTTCCGTCGAAGCTGTAAACGCTTCCGATATCCTGATTTCCATGAAGGAGCGAAATATTAACATCGTATTTCTTTCCCTCATCATCAATCAGCACCGCAATGGTGCCGTTTTCAATTCTGTCAAGGGTGTAGAACATATTTTGTCACCTTTCGGTATAGATTTTATAATTTTCTGTAAAGCATTCGATGGTCACCGTTCCTTCAAGGTCTGTTCTGTAGCATTCGATATTGTTGCTTTCGAGAGTTTTTATAACCTGTTCTGTGGGGTGGCCGTATCTGTTGTCTTCACCGACAGGAATGACAGCGGTTTCACAATCAAGCATTGAAATGAAATCGTCATGTGATGATGTTTTGCTTCCGTGATGTCCGACCTTCAGAATTGTTGCACTGAGGTTCGGATAATGCTCAATGATGTCTTTTTCAACTGCTTTTTCGGCATCACCTGTCATCAGGAATGAAGTTGTACCGGCGGTTATGTGCATTACGACAGAGTTGTCGTTTTCTTCTTTTTCTGAAACCTCAAAAGGTGCAAGGATACGGCACTCAGCATTGCCGAAAGAGAATGTATAGTCAGGCTCTGCAATTATAATATCTGCACCACAGCGGTCAGCTGCATCAAGGAATTCGCCGTATGATTTTGTTCCGGAACTTTTTTCGGACGGTTCTGAGAAAATAATATTTTCTGTGGGAACCGTATCAAGAATATTAGCCATACCACCCATGTGGTCGGTATGTGCATGAGTAATGACCGCATAATCAAGCTCTGTCACTCCGTAGAATTTCAGATCATTGATTACTGTATCGGAATATTCAGCTTCACCGCAATCTATAAGCATTGTTTCATTGCCCGAAATGAAAAGTGTGCAGTCGCCCTGTCCCACATCTATAAAATGTGCAGTCATTATTTTTTCGTTATTATCTTTATTTGATGATACAGTATTTTCGGTATTTTTATCAGGTGCAGCATAGTCATTCAATTCGTCTGTTTTATCGCTTAATCCCAGAATGGAAATGATAATAACTGCAATTGCTGAGATTATTATAACAAGTAAGTTTTTTTTGCTAATTTTTTTTCTTCTTGCCATTACTGAACCTCTTTTCCTGCTTTCTGAATCCCTGTTTCGCAGGTGTTTTTTGTCTTTGATTGTGATATTTTCCGGAACCCCGTATCAGACAATTCGGTGAGTTGCCTATAAGGTCGGTTCTGCGTGCTTTTATCAGAGCTTCTTCAACAATTGACTGATTTTTTGGATCAAAATAGCGAATCAGAGCTCTCTGCATAGCCTTGTCATGAGAATTTTTAGCAACAAAGACTTTTTCGAGTGTATAGGGATCAAGCTCAGTATAGAACATTGCAGTTGAGATTGTACCCGGTGTGGGGTAGAAGTCCTGAACCTGTTCGGGATGAAGCTTTTGCTGTTTTATAAAGAGTGCAAGGTCGATTGCATCGTCAAGAGTACACCCCGGATGGGATGACATAAGATACGGAACGATGTATTGCTCTTTGCCTGCTGATTTGCTCAGCTCGAAATATCTTTTTACAAATTTAATATATGTTTCGATATGCGGTTTTCCCATTTTGTCAAGAACGGATGCAGAACAATGCTCGGGAGCAACCTTAAGCTGACCGCTGACATGGTATTTTACAAGCTCCTTGAAAAAATCTTCACTTTTGTCTTCAAGCATATAGTCAAATCTGATGCCTGAACGGACAAAAACTTTTTTGACTTTCGGCAGTTCTCTGACAGTTCTGAGAATATCAAGATATTCACTCTGGTCTGCCACAAGATTTTTACAGGGAGTGGGAGCAAGGCATTTTTTGCCTTTGCAGAGTCCTCTTTCTTCCTGACCTTTACATGACGGGTGACGAAAATTGGCAGACGGACCGCCGATATCGTGAATATAACCCTTGAAATTCGGAAGTGATGTGAGAAGTTCTGCTTCCTTAACGATTGATTCTTTGCTTCTTGAAGTGATATATCTGCCCTGATGAAAAGCAAGGGAACAGAAATTACATGCTCCGAAACAGCCTCTGACATGAGTTATGGAAAATTCCACTTCTTCAATTCCCGGAACACCGCCGAATTTGTCATATGACGGATGCCATGTTCTCATGTAGGGTAGTTCATAAACTGCATCGAGTTCTTCGGTTGAAAGAGGCATCATGGGTTCATTCTGCACAAGCATGATTTTGCCGTGCTTCTGTTTTATGGCTCTGCCTCTGAAAAAGTCCTGTTCGTCCTGCTGAATACGGCAGGAAACGGCATATTCCTTTTTGCTCTGACAAACATTTTCAAAAGACGGACATTCCGTGCCTGTGTAGGGTGTTTCACGCACATCGACTTTGTAGCATGTGCCTTTTATATCTCTTATATCTTTTACATTTTCACCGTTTGCAAGTCTTTCGGCGATTTCGACTATCTGTTTTTCTCCCATACCGAAAATAAGTAAATCAGCATCGGAGGAAATGAGTATTGAGGGACGGATTGCATCGTCCCAGTAATCGTAATGGGCAAATCTGCGAAGAGATGCTTCAAGACCTCCTATCACGATGGGTATATCATTATAAATACTGCGGATTTTTTTGCAGTAAACTTCAACAGCTCTGTCGGGACGTTTGCCCATAACTCCACCGGGAGTATAGGCATCCGAGCTTCTGAGTTTTTTTGCAACGGTGTAGTGTGCCACCATTGAATCTATGTTACCTGACGAAACGAGAAATCCGTATTTCGGTCTGCCGAAACGGGTAAAATCTCTGTCACTTTTCCAATCGGGCTGAGCAAGAAATGCAACTTTGTATCCTGCATTTTCAAGAACTCTTGTTATTATTGCAGGGCCGAAGCTGGGGTGATCCACATATGCATCACCGCTGACATAAACGAAGTCGGGCGCATCCCAGCCGCGTTTTTCCATATCTTCCCGATTGACAGGTAAAAAATCATTCATCGTCGTCTTCTCCGTCTGAAACATCTGCCGAGGGTGCCATTGCGTTCATTTCGTACCACTGAGCCTTTGTCATAAGCACTTTTCTGGGTTTACTGCCGGCATGAGGACCGACAACACCTCTGTCTTCAAGTGCGTCCATGATTCTGCCGGCCTTTGCAAAGCCGAGACTCAGATGTCTTTGAAGTGAGGATATGGAAGCCTTGTCCGGATTATCAATAACAAGCTCGGCAGCTTTCATAATAATTTCGTTGTCAGCATCGGAAACCTGACCGCCTTCGGAATCTTTGTTGCCCTTCTTAGGTGCGGCAGCAAGAGCTTGTTTCTCGATTTCCTGCTGAATATCATCGCTGTATGATGTTGTTTCCTGTGTTTTAACAAATTCAACAACTTTTTCTATTTCCTCATCGGACAGGTAACATCCCTGAACACGCTGAGGCTTTGATTTTCCTATGGGGTTGAAAAGCATATCGCCGAGACCTAAAAGCTTTTCAGCACCCGAAGCATCAAGAATTGTTCTTGAGTCAACCTGTGATGAAACCGAAAGAGCAATTCGGCTGGGAATGTTTGCTTTGATAAGACCTGTGATAACATCAACAGACGGACGCTGTGTTGCGACAACAAGGTGCATACCTGCAGCACGTGCCATCTGTGCAAGCCTTGTGATTGAACCTTCAACTTCTGACGGTGCTACAGACATAAGGTCAGACAACTCGTCGATGACAATAACAATCTGCGGCATTTTCTGAAGTGTTTCGTCCTGTTCGCAAAGCTTGTTATATGTGCCGATATCTCTTACACCGTTGGTTGTGAAGGTGTTGTATCTGTTGACCATTTCGGTAACTGCCCATCCCAGAGCACCTGCAGCCTTTCTCGGGTCTGAAACAACGGGAACAAGCAGGTGGGGAATACCGTTGTAAACTGCAAATTCAACTGATTTCGGGTCAATAAGCAGAATTTTTACTTCACTGGGTTTTGCATTGTAAAGAATACTTACAATCATTGAGTTAAGGCATACTGATTTACCTGAACCTGTTGTACCTGCAACAAGAAGATGCGGCATCTTCGCAAGGTCGGCACAGACCACATTGCCTGCGATGTCTTTACCGAGTGCAACATTGAGTTTGCTTTTTGAGTTTCTGTAAATATCGCTGTCAACAATTTCACGCATGGTAACTGTTGTTCTGCCTCTGTTGGGAACTTCGATACCGATAGCTGATTTATTGGGAATGGGAGCTTCAATACGGACACCTGCAGGAGCTGCAAGATGCAGAGCAAGGTCGTCTGCAAGTCCTGTGAATTTGCTGATTTTAACACCCGGTGCGGGAGCTAATTCATATCTTGTAACAGAGGGACCGGGTACAACATCAACAACGGTAGCTGATACATTAAAGCTGTTCAGGGCTTCAATAAGCTTGTCCGCAGTAGCTTTAAGGTCAGCCTGTGAAGCTGTTCTTGTGCTTTTTACAGGCATACGCAGACAATCAAGAGGAGGAAGAATATAATTTTCCTCTTCGGGAATCTGTTCTGTTTTTTCAATTTCAGAAGCCACGTTTTCTTTTTCTGTTTCAATTTCAGCCTTTGAAAGCTTCTTTTCTTCCTCGGCAGCCTGTTTTTCGGCAGCAAGGGTAAAAATATCCTTTATTTCTTCGATTTCCTGATTATCCGGTGTTTCTTCCTGAACTTCTGCATCAGGAACTTCATCGGTTACAGGCTCTTTTGCGTCTTCTTGTGTAACTTCTTCTGTCGTTGCAGAGTTGTTGTTTGCTGAAATAAGATCTTCATCATTGTAAACAAAAAGATGACCTCTTTTTTTGCGGGGTTTTTCGTCAAGCTCATCTTCTTCGTTTTCTTCTTCTATGAGTCTTTCCTGCTTTGCCTGTTCAATTTTTTCACCGACTTTTTTTGCAGGTTTTTCAATTCCTTTGTAAAGTCTTATAAGTGTAAATCCTGTCAGGAACATAAATGCAAGGAAGATAAGAATAATAAGAATAGCCACAGCAGGTGCTTTTGATGAACCGACAAGCATAAGTGCTTCGCCGATTATCGCACCGAATACACCCCAGCCGATTTTGCTGTGGTCAAAGTACTTGAGATATTCTTCGGCAATATCTTTTCCGAAAGAAAGTTCACCGTTGTGGCAGATAACATACATAAGCGCACTGATAAGTAAAACGAGAATAACACCCTCGGAAATTTTTATGCCGACGGATTGTTTCATTTTTTCCATTGTCATCATTATTGCGGTATATATGAGAACGCAAGGAAGAATGAACGCAGAATATCCGAGAAGACCGAATATAAATCCTCTTACACCATGCCAGAGAGTGCCCTGAGCTGCAGGAATGAGAACGATGCTGAAAAATACCAGAGATACTGCAAAAATGATGAGTGCAGCAGTCTGATTACGTTTTTTTATGTACTCGGCACGGCGGATTTCTTCCTCCATGCGAAGCTGTTCAAGCTCTGCCTTTGTCGGGCGTTTCTTCTTTTGTTCTGTATTCTTTTTTGCTGTCTGATTTTTTGATTTTTCAGCCATTTGAAACTCCTTCTTCTGAGGTTATTAAATTATATAGATATTCAAGTGCATCTCCGAGGTTACCCACGGAGTCGATAAGTCCTTCTTTTACTGCATTTTCACCGCCGAGAACGGTGCCGACATCGGTGACAAGTTCACCGCCTGTGGCGTGCATAAGTGTACGGAATCTGTCCGGGTCTATATTTGAGTTTTCGCAGACGAAGCGGACTATACGTTCCTGCATATTTTCAAAATAATTGAGTGTCTGAGGAACGCCGAGAACAAGTCCGTTTGTTCTTACGGGATGAATTGTCATTGTTGCAGAGGGTACGATAAAAGAGTGTTTTGCAGAAACTGCAAGGGGTACGCCGATTGAATGACCTCCGCCGAGCACCAATGAAACGACAGGTTTTTTCATGCCTGCAATAAGCTCTGCAAGGGCAAGTCCTGCCTCAATATCTCCTCCGACCGTGTTTAGAATCACGATAAGCCCGTCAATATCTTCACTTTCTTCAATTGCCACAAGCTGAGGAATAACGTGCTCATATTTTGTGGCTTTTGTGCCTGTGGGCAGAAGATAATGACCTTCAATCTGACCGATGATTGTAAGGCAGTGGATGTAATGCCCGTTTTTGTTTATCGTAACACTTCCGTCACAGGAATTGTCCTGCTTTTCGGGTGATGCGTTGCTTGTTGCATTCTGATTGTCTTCTGATGAAAAAGGTGACGGAAAAGTAAAACCGTAAGGATCAAAATTATTGTTATTCATATGTGTTCTCCTTGAAAACATTTTTTTATAGCTTTTTCAAAAGAGAGCAAAAAATACATTTTTTTATGCTTTTTTTAATTTGCCGATAAGTGCAAAAAGTGCAAACACGGCAATATCTGCAGCGACGATTGTGGCACCGACGGGTGTGTTGCAAAGTATGGAAATAAGTATTCCCGCAAGCGAACATACAACGGCAATTATCGCAGAGCACACGGTAACACTTCTGAAGCTTTTGAAAACTCTCATTGCGGAAAGTGCAGGGAAAATTATCAGCGCTGAAATGAGAAGTGCACCAACAAGATTCATTGCAATTACAATGACTACAGCCGTGATAACAGCAAGAGAAAGATTGTAGACCGCAGAATGTGTGCCTGTTGCAGATGCAAAATTTTCATCGAATGTGACCGAGAAAAGTCGGTTGTAGAAAAGTATATACGCCAGAATTACAACTGCCGCAAGAATTATGCAGGTATATACATCCTGCTTGGAAAGTGTAAGTATTGATGTAGAGCCGAAAAGTGTTGTGCAGACATCACCGCTGATGTTTGCATTTGTAGAAAAAACATTCATCAGAAGATAACCCATTGCCAGTGCACCCACAGACAGCATTGCAATTGCCGCATCACCTTTGATTTTTGAGTTCTGTCCCATTCTCAGAAGAATTATTGCGACAATAATTGTAACGGGAAGCGTAAAATACATGGGCGCTATGTCAAGCACTGCAGCAATTGCGATGGCTCCGAATGCCACATGTGAAAGTCCGTCACCGATCATGGAATAGCGTTTTAGCACAAGGCTTACACCGAGAAGTGCTGCGCAAAGTGACACAAGCACACCTGCGATGAGTGCATATTTTATAAAGTCAAAGGAGAAGTAGTATGCGATATTTTCAAAAATACTCATTGCGTATCTCCTTTTCCCGAAAGCTGATTATAAGCATCCGAAAACAGATATTCCTGTTTTTTACCGAAAAACAGAGGTGTGTTACCGATGTGAAGAATGTGTGATGCTTCATTTACAGCGTGTTCTATATCATGAGAGACCATAATTACGGTCAGATTGTCATTTTGGTTGAGTGTCCTGACGATGTCATACATTTCTGCCGCTGCAACGGGATCAAGACCTGTTGCAGGTTCGTCAAGAATGATAAGTTTTTCGGCAGCGCATAAAGCTCTTGCAAGAAGAACTCTCTGCTGCTGACCGCCTGAAAGCTCTCGGTAGCATTTATCTGAAAGATTTTCTATTCCGAGCTTTTTCATGTTGTCGATTGCTGTCTGCTTGTCCTTTTTACTGTAAAAAGGCTTGAATTTGCCGTTTGCAAGACAGCCCGAAAGCACGATTTCTTTTACTGATGCAGGGAAGTCACGCTGAACAGCAGTCTGCTGCGGAAGATAACCGATATTTTTTTTGTGAAGACCTTCACCGAAGAATATTTTTCCCTCAGAAGGGCTTTTAAGACCGAGCAAAGCTTTCATAAGAGTGCTTTTGCCCGATCCGTTTTCACCGACTATACATAAATAGTCACCTGAATTTACCGTAAAAGTCAAGTCTTTGACTATTGTGTTACCTTCGTATGCGAGAGATACGCTTTCGCAGGAAATAAGCGCCATTAGCTAAGTGCCTCCGTGATGATCTGCAAATTGTTTTCCATTGCAGAAAAATATGTGATACCGCCGTCAATATCGTCTTTTGTAACGGACTGACAGGAATTGAGTGAAAGAATTTTTGCTCCTGTTTCGTTACTGATTGTGCCGGCGATTTTGCTGTTTGAATTTTCGATTGTGAGAATGCAGGGAAGTGATAATTCTTTTGTTTTTTCGATAAGGAAAGTCATTGTGTCAAAGCTTGCTTCCGATTCTGCCGAGCAACCGGGGAATGCGGCAAAATATTCGATTCCGTAGTCTTCGGTCAGATATCTGAAAGGGAATCTGTCTGCAAAAAGAAGTGTTTTTCTCTTTGCATTGTTTACACAGTCTGAATATTTTCCGTCAAGCGCACTAAGCTTTGCATTATAGCTTTCTGCATTTGCTTTGTATTTTTCTTTGTTTGCATCGTCAGCTTTTGCAAGAGTATCTGCAATTGCCGATACGGCCGATTGTGCCTTTCTGAGTGAAAGCCAGATATGTTCATCATATTTCGTTACATCATGGTCATGGTCATGCTCCATGCCCGGGGTGATTTCTTCTTCAAGCACTCCTGTAACGTTTATGAGTGAAAGAGTAATGAGATCGGGATTCTTTGCCGATTCAATCGCACCGTCTACCCATTCATCCGAGACACCGCCGATGTGAATAAATACATCAGCATCTGCAATAGTCAGAATATCCTTTGCGGTAGGCTCAAATGAGTGCATGTCCGTTCCGCTTTCGTCGAGATAAATCACATTGCAGTTATCTCCCGCAACATTGCGTGTCCAGTCATAAACGGGAAAAATTGTGGTGATAACAGTTGTTTTTCCGTTGTCGGGAGTTGTTTCAGGAGCTTTGCATGAAGAAAAAACCGTGACAATGAGAACAATGCTCAATATGAAAATGAAGATTTTTTTCAATTCTCTTCACCCTTATCCGTTGCTGAGTTTTTCGTTAGCCTGCATCTTGAGATATGCTGTGATGAAGCCGTCGATGTCGCCGTCCATAACAGCATTGATGTTACCGTTTTCAAAGCCTGTTCTTGTGTCTTTTGCAAGGGTATAGGGCATGAATACGTATGAACGGATCTGGCTGCCCCATGTGATTTCTCTCTGTTCGCCCTTGATGTCTTCGATTTTTTCGAGATTTTCTCTCTCTTTGATTTCTATAAGCTTTGATTTGAGCATACGCATAGCCACATCACGGTTCTGGAACTGGCTTCGTTCAACCTGGCTGGCTACAACGATACCTGTAGGGATATGTGTAAGACGTACGGCAGATGATGTCTTGTTAACCTTCTGACCGCCTGCACCGCTTGCACGGTAAACATCCATCTTGATGTCTGCAGGGTTGATGTCAACTTCAACTGTGTCGTCAATTTCAGGCATTACTTCAAGGGATGCGAAAGAAGTGTGTCTTCTGCCTGATGCATCGAACGGAGAAACACGGATAAGTCTGTGAACACCCATTTCGCCTTTGAGGTAGCCGTATGCGTTTTCACCCTCAACGAGGATTGTTGCGGATTTTATACCTGCTTCGTCGCCGTCAAGATAATCAACTGTTGTTGTCTTGAAACCGTGACGTTCACCCCATCTGTGGTACATTCTGAACAGCATCATAGCCCAGTCCTGAGCTTCTGTTCCGCCTGAACCTGCATGGAATGTGAGAATAGCATTCTTGCTGTCATATTCACCTGTGAGAAGAGTTGAAAGTGTCTGTGAATCGAGTTCTGCAATGATTCTTTCAACAGCCTCTGTACATTCGTCAATCATTGATTCATCACCTTCGTCGTCTGCAAGGTCGATGAGTGTCATTGTGTCTTCGTAATCTTCGCACAGTTTGTTGTATTTTTCAACTTTGCCTTTGAGCATTGCTGTTCTCTGGAGAACTTTCTGGCTGTTTTCTATATCATTCCAGAATTCTTCCTGAGCAGCCTTGAGCTCAAGTTCTTCAATTTCTTTTGTCATTGCTTTCAGACCGAGAGCTTCTGCAAGTTCCTTTATGGGTGCATCTGTTTTTCTGAGTTTCAGTCTGAGTTCTTCGTATTGTAACATAAGGAATCTCCTATATAATTATTATTTATTTTAAATATATACATACAGTATACATTATAGCAATACAATATATTTTTGTCAAGACAAATAAACAATAATTTAGCGGAGCGAAATTATTGTTTAAATTCTCAATTCTCAATGCTCAGTTCGCAATTATCGGAAGCCCTTCGGGCTTGAATTATAATGGGTAAGGGCGAAGCCCTTCTTAAATTGCGAATTGCGAATTTCCAATTGCGAATTTTTTCGGGCACAGCCCGATAAATTATTGTTTATAAAAAATCGGCCACAAACCGTGACCGAAAAAAATTATTCAACTTCCGTCTCATTTCCCTCATTATCGAGATACCAGACTTTTCCGCCGTCATCACCGCAGAGAGTATAGATTTCATCGCCTTTGAAAACGATTGCGGCACCATTATCGATTGCAAGCCCCTGAATTGTTCTTGTCTTTATGGCATCTTTGAAAACATGCCAGTAGTCACTGTCATAGTGAGGTGCACAGCAGTAGGGGAGAATGTCAATGCCGTCGATGAACATGAATGCGTGGTCTTCACCGCAGTCATCCCAGCCCTCTTTACACCAGCACATTGCACCTGAGCTGTAACCCGAGAGAATTATACCTTTGTCGTAAGCTTTTCTGAAAATTTTGTCTGCACCTGTCATTTTCCATGTGTCCATCAGGAATTTCAGGTTTCCGCCGCCTACATAAACGATGTCTGCGGACATGATTTTTCTTTCGATATCGGCAGGTGTAAGCGAAAAATCGGTCAGAAACAAAGTTCCGACTTTGCATCCGAACTGACGGAATGAATCAAAAATAACTTCGTCACCGATTATATAGTCAAAGCCTGCAGTGGGAACATAGAGAACGTTCGGTTCAGCCTTTCCCGAAAGTGAAACAAGATGCTTTAAAACAGGCAGAATCTCTCCGTTGTCGTATCTTCCGCCGCCGATTGCCATTATTGTACCCATATTTTTACTCCTTTGCAGACAAATTATAGTTTATTATATTCCACTTTCTTATCATTGTCAATTGACCTTTTGATAAAAGTGTGATATAATCAAACGGAATATAGGTAAAAAGGGTTTATTATGAAAATTCTCATTGATGCCGATGCCTGTCCCGTGGTTGATATAACGGTAAAACTCGCTTCGGAATATGGCAAAAAATGTATTATTATCTGCGATACGGCACATTACATTGTCCGTGAAAATGCAGAAACAATCACAGCTGAAAAAGGTGCGGACAGCGTTGATTTCAGGCTTGTGAATCTGGTTGAAAAAGGCGATATTACCGTCACTCAGGATTACGGTCTTGCCGCAATGTGTCTTGCAAAAGAGGCAATTCCCATCAATCAGAACGGACTGATTTTCACAAATGAAAACATAGAAAAGCTGCTCTATACGAGGTTTGTTTCAAAGAAAATCCGTATGGCAGGCGGCAGAACAAAAGGTCCCTCAAAAAGGACAAAAGAACAGAATAAAGACTTTGAAAAAACACTTCGTACACTTCTTGAGAAGGAGAAAAAAGATGGAAGTAAAAAAGAAACAGTATGAACTTCTGAATGCTCTGAAAATTATTGCTGCATTTTTTGTTGTAGCAATACATGTTCATTTTCCGGGGAATTTCGGAAAGGGAATAATTGCTGTTGCACGTTTTGCCGTTCCGTTTTTCTTTATGGTTTCCGGCTTTTTCAGTTTCTATGAGAATAAAGAAGTATTGAATGTTAAATATAAACGGAAAATCAGACATTTGTGTACAATTTTTGCAGGAAGTTTTCTGTTGTATCTGGCATATGATTCATTTGCTCATATCATGAACGGATCATTGATGA
This sequence comes from Clostridia bacterium, assembly GCA_017531385.1. Classification (GTDB taxonomy): domain Bacteria; phylum Bacillota; class Clostridia; order Oscillospirales; family Acutalibacteraceae; genus UBA1081. The sequence goes on along the minus strand of JAFXLD010000037.1, from coordinate 63,907 downwards.
ATTATCTGACCAACAAATTTTCGATTGATGCAATTATTGAATTTTTTGTTTTCAATCATCCCCGTGTTATGGAGCCGCTATGGTTCCTTCTTGCTCTTGTTTATGCTACTGTCGTTTTCTTTTTCTTTGAGAAAAAAGGCATTACAAAAAAAATGTATTTTCTTATTCCGGTGTTGTTTCTTGCAGGTGTTATACTTCGTGAGCTTCTCGAATTTACAGAGAATCCTCCGGAAATTATGACAAAAGCATATCTTTACAGAAACTGGCTGTTTATAGGACTTCCGTTTTTTATGTTCGGTCATTGGATAAGAGCAAATGAAGAAAAACTGAAAAATAGATTTTCTGATATCTCACTGATAGTGATTATGCTTATTTTTACTGCCGAAGCTGTTGCAGTTGAATTATTGCATACACAGAAAAGCCTCTATATCGGCACGTTTTTTGCTGTGAGCGCTCTGTTTATTTTTGTTCTGAAAAAAGAAGGTGCGGTAAGTACAGGAAAACTGGCTGTGTTCGGTGCCGAATATTCGCTCTATGTTTATATTTTTCATATCATGGTCAAGAATGTTATCGGCAAAATTCTTTCAATCGGAGTTTTTGTCCCTGTCGGTGAAAAACTCAGTGCAGTTATGCCTGTTATTGTTTTTGTTATTACCCTTATCGCATCGGCAGTTTATGTTTATGCTAAAAAAGTTATAAAATCAAAATTCATACAGGAGAAATAAATTATGTATATAAAATCACCTGACTACAAAAAAGAGCTTGAAATTTATCTTTCAAAGTTCTCAGATGTCTTTGAAACACTTGCTGACAGCACTGTTCTCATAACCGGTGCGGCAGGTCTTATCGGCAATTATATTGTTGATCTGCTTATGGCAAAGGGCAATATAAAGGTTGTTGCCATCGACAGAAATGAAGAAAGAATGAATATCCGTTTCGGTGATTATAAAGAGAATTTTGTTCCCGTTATCGGTGATGTGAATGATACTACTTTCTGTGAAAAGATTTTTTGTGAAAACAAACCCGATTATGTCATTCATGCGGCAAGTAACACATCACCTCTTGACTATGCAAATAAGCCGGTTGATACTATCTGTACAAACATAATTGCAACGCATAATCTTCTTGAGTGTGTGAGAAAATATAACACAAAAAGATTCATGTTCTGTTCTTCTGTTGAAGCATACGGCACGGGAAGTGACGATATTGATGAATTTGATGAACTTTACAGCGGATATGTTGACTGCAATACCGTAAGAGCCGGTTATCCGTCTGGCAAAAGAGCCTCTGAGGCCATGTGTAATGCCTATATGAGTGAATACGGCATTGATTTTGTCAATGCGAGAATCGGAAGAATCTACGGTGCAACGGTCATTCCCGAAGACACAAAAGCTCCTACTCAGTTTATCGGTAATGCAGTCAGAAACGAGGACATCGTTCTCAAAAGTCCCGGTACACAGGTCTTTTCATTTGGCTATGTGGGTGACTGTGCGACAGGTATGCTGAAAATGCTCTCTCACGGTGAAAAGGGCAGTGTATACAATGTTGCCGACTGTGAGGGCGGAATAATGCTCCGTGATTTTGCAGCTGCTGCGGCTGCTGCAAGCGGAAAAGATGTCGTTTTTGATCTTTCGACAGACCTTGCAAAGGCAGGTTATTCAAAAGTCACAAGAGCTGTTCTCAGCGTGAAAAAACTTGAAGCCCTCGGTTGGAAATCATTGTATAATCACATTGAAGGAACAAAGAGAACTGTAGCTTATCTAAAAGAACTTGATGTACTCTGATACGGAGGAAAAATATATGGAAAAACTCAAAGCACTTGTCACAGCCGAGGTTATCAAGCCCATTCTTGAAACACTCAGCGACAGAATTGAATTCGAATATGCGGGATACAACATCGACCACGATGTCATGCCCAGAGAAGAGCTGAAACAGCGTGTACGTGATATCGACATCCTTGTTTGCGAATATGACACGATTGATGCCGAAATTTTTGACTGTGCGGATAATCTCAAATTTATCGTCTGTTGCCGAGGCGGTGTAAAGACTGTTATTGACCTTGACAAGGCAATGGAAAAAGGCGTTATTGTGTGTAATAACGGCGGCAGAAATGCAAATGCCGTATCTGATATGACAATGGCATATATTCTTGATCTAACAAGAAATATCACTCTTACGGACAATCTTATTCATGGCAGGGTTATCACAACAGATGTGAAGTCAAAGCCCGATGAATACCGTGATACAGTATGGGGACTTGACAATAATTCACCCTTTATCCGTTTCAGAGGTCAGAGTGTGAATCATATGACACTAGGTCTTGTAGGGTTCGGTCATGCAGGCAGACTTGTGGCAAAAAAGGCACAGGCATTCGACATGAAAGTCATTGCCTATGACCCATATATCGACCCCGCTTCAGTGCCTGATGATATTGAGCTTGTGAAGTTTGACAGACTTCTGAGTGAGTCCGATGTGGTCAGCCTTCATTGTGTTGTCACACCTCAGACAAAGCATCTTTTTAAGGCAGCTGAGTTTAAGAAAATGAAAAATACAGCTTATTTTATCAATACAGCAAGAGGAGAACTTGTTAATGAGGCAGACCTTATTGATGCTCTGAACAGTGATGAAATTGCAGGTGCGGCAATTGATGTTACTGCCGTAGAACCTATTGCATCCGACTGTCCTTTGCTCAATGCTAAGAATCTTATAATCACACCGCATATCGCAGGTTCATCATATGATGTTCAGGTTCAGGGCACAAATATGGTGGTTGCAAGTCTTACTGATTGGCTTAATGATAAAAAGCCTTCAAACTGCGTTGTATACAGATAAAAGGAGATTGTTATGAGTAAAAATATAGGCATAATCCTTGCAGGGGGAATCGGCTCCCGTTTCGGCGCAGACAGACCCAAGCAGTATTGCACCGTTTTCGGAAAGGAAATGATATGGTACTCCATTGATGCTTTCAGAAAAGCAGAGACGATTGATGATTTTATTGTCATCGTAGATAAAACAGAAATGGAAAAGGGCAGAATTGCATCCGAATATGGTGTAAAGACCGTTGAGGGCGGTGCCAGCCGTAACGGCTCATTCAAGAATGCCCTTGACTACATAGCAGAAAATTATCCCGATTGTGAAAGAATAATCGAGAATAATGCTGCATGCCCGATGATTACTCCCGAACTGATTGATGAGTTTATAAATCTTCTTGATGATTATGATTTTGTCAATACGGCATACAAAATCACCGATGCACTCGGTTCATACAAGGACAGAATTGCCGACAGAGAGGAGTTTTATCTTATTCAGGCACCCGATGCCTACAGATTTCCTCTGCTTTATAAATATTTCGACGAAAACTCAAAGCTCTGTCATCCTGCTCATCAGCTTCCTCTTGATACAAAGGAATACCGTTACTTCGGTTATACGGATAATTACAAAGTAACATATCCTGAAGATATAAAGATTGTTGAGATGCTCATGGAGAGAAGAAAGAAACAATAATTCAGCGAAGCTGAATTATTGTTTCAATTCTCAATTCTCAATGCTCAATTCGTAATTATCGGAAGCCCTTCGGGCTTGAATTATAAAAATGGGTCAAAGGGAGAAGCCCTTTCCACAATTGCGAATTGCGAATTTCCAATTGCGAAATTTTATCGGGTTTATCCCGATAGATTATTGTTCCTGCATTTTTTAATACATATCGGAAACAATAACCTCTGGTGATTACTTTGGCAAAGAGGTCTGTTGTTTCTTTTTTTATTGTTACATTACTTTTTTCGGCAATGCTGTTTCGGATTGCGTATATTTCCGATACTCTTTCTGCACAGGCAGGTTCACAGAAAAGTTCAAGACTGATGACTGTCGGTCATACAAGAGGCATGATTTATGACAGGAATATGAAACCGCTTGTGAACCGTGAAATGTACACGGTTCTGGTTGTCAATCCTACGGCAGAAGCGATGACCGTGCTTGAAGAACAGCTGCAACCCGATGAATATGCCACAGCACAGGAAAATGCAAAAGCAGGCAGACCGTTTTTACTCAGGTGTGATACCTATAATGGTGAATGTGAAGACATTAAAAATGTTATTGTCTATGACAGATATTCCGGAAACGACACAGCCGTGCATCTTATCGGATATCTTGATTCCGAGGGTAACGGCATAAGCGGAGTTGAAAAAGCTTTTGACAGCCTGCTGAAAGAGCATTCGGGAACTTTTTCCGTCCGTTACAATGCAGATGCTTCGGGAAAAACTCTCAGCGGTATGGGACTTGAAACAGTAAATAACAATTATGATTCCCGTGGCGGTATTGTTCTCACCATAGACAGTGAAATTCAGCGTATATGTGAAAATTCGATGAAATGGAATAATCTTGAAAAGGGTGCGGTGGTTGTTCTTGATGTAGCTACATCGGAAATTCTTGCAATGGCAAGTACACCTGTTTTTGACAGAGAAAATCTTTCAGTGGCTCTCAGAAATGATGATTCTCCGTTCCTTAACAGAGCGTTGGAATCGTATGCCGTGGGGTCTGTGTTCAAGCCTGTTGTTGCTGTTGCTGCACTTGAAAACGGCATAAATACTGATGTTATTTTTAACTGTGACGGTTGCTCTGAGGTTTCGGGTGTGCGTTTTAATTGTCATAAAAGAACGGGTCACGGCATGAATGATATGCTTGACGCCATGTCTGTTTCATGTAATTCATATTTTATAAATCTCGGTCAGGCTGTGGGAGCTGATGATATTATTTTATCGGCTTATTCATTGGGATTCGGAAAGGAGATTGTTCTTTGCGATTCAATCATTTCTGATATGGGAAATCTGCCTGATACGGATAATATTGATTCCTTACCTGCACTTGCAAATCTGTCATTCGGTCAGGGAGCTTTGCTTGCAACACCACTGCAGATTGCTGCGGCATATTGTGCCTTTGCAAACGGCGGATACTACAGAGAGCCGTATGTGCTTAAAAATATGATAGGCTATAACGGAGAAATCACAGCATATTATAAAAATGAAATAAATAATAAAGTTCTGCCTGACAGCGTGTGTGAAGAAATTTCGGAAATGCTTGCGGAAACAGTAAAAAACGGCAGCGGAAAGCTTGCTTCTCCGATGGTTGGTGATGCTGCAGGAAAAACTGCAACGGCAGAAACAGGCCGTAACGATGGGAACAAAAAAATCGTAAACACATGGTTTGCAGGGTTTTATCCGGCAGAAAACCCTGAGTATGTTATAGTGATTTTCAGAGAGGACGGAAATTCGTCTTCAACCGACTGTGCACCTGTATTCAGGGATATTGCAGACTGTATTTCCGGAAAAACCGAATAAACCGTAATTATTTATATGCAATTTTCGATAAATTTTTCAAAATATCAATAAAATATAAAATTACATCTTGACTTTTTTGTTTGTTTGATGTAAATTTATTATATCGGTGCATGTATTCTGCGCCAAAAAGAATAATGTTGGGTTAATTTATGATGTAATCCATGAAAGGGGTAACTCTAAACATGAAAAAAAGCCATGAGTACGATTCTCCCGTACTTTCCAAACTCGTTTCAGTTGTTACTGTTCTTGCTATCTGCGTATGCTCAATCTGCTGCATCGTAACAGCATCAAAGGTTTCAACTATGTCAACAGGTGTTGCTGCACCTCAGCAGGGCAATGAACAGACTCCCGGCACACCTTCAACACCTTCAACTCCTAGCACACCTTCAACACCTTCAAATCCCGGTACACCTTCAACTCCCGATGCAGATGCTCCCGCAAGTGATGACAACCAGGCTGCTGAACCTGCAGGTCCTTCAAAGGAAGAAGTTCTCAAGAAGTACACAGAAGTTATGGACCAGCTTAAAGGTGGCGTAGCTACATACGATAAGAAAGAATTCCAGACTCTTCAGGATGACTATGATCTCGGTACAATAGGTAACCTTGTTCTTCCTATTGCACAGAATCTTATGACAACAGAAGATGAAGCTGAGCTTCAGAACAGATCTGATATGGAACAGATTCCCATCATCAAGAATAAGAAGGGTTGTCTTCTTACAGATGTAAGCAAGATCAAGAGCGCAACAATGACTGAAAGCGGCGGCAAGACAACTATCGTTATCGTTCTGAACGATGAAAAGCATCCTCTTCCCGCAGCAGAAGGTGCAACATCATGTGACAGTGCAGTCGGTGCAATGTTTAATCCTCTTGACCAGGCACAGATCGACGATATCATTTCTCAGTTCTCCGCAGTTGTTACAGTAAATAAATTCGAACTTACAGGTAAAGACTGTACTGCAACTCTTGTATTTGACACTGCTTCAGGCAAGGTTGAATCACTTGAGCAGATCATGAACTACTACATCGACGTTGATGCAAAGGCTCTTGCATTCATGAATGTTGCCGGTTATGCAACACTTACAAACAAGATGACAATCAACAACGTTGCTTATAAATAATTAACTCAATTAATGACAGGGTACCTTCGGGTGCCCTGTTTTTTTACTTATATATTAAAACACAGAGCCATAACGACTCTGTGTTATTTTGCATTATATCATTATTACATTGTTACTCTGTATCGTTAACTGAAGCGTAAAGCTTTTCTACACAGCTTCTGCATATCTTCTGATCGTTATATTCAACAATATCATCAAGACTTTTACAGAAAAGGCAAGAGGGAGAATACTTTCTGAGAATGATTTTATCATCATCTACAAATACCTCAAGAGCATCTTCATTATCTATAATATTAAGTGTTCTTCTCAGTTCCATGGGGATAACAAATCTTCCGACACTGTCAACTGTTCTTACAATACCTGTTGATTTCATAAATAAACCTCGATTCCTTTTTTATTATTTAGTTTATTGCTTGACAATATGGTAACATAAAAGGAATATTTTGTCAATAGAAAAATGGAAAATTTTGATAATTGTAATATTATTTGGCAGTAATTGGGGGAATTTTGTTGGTTATATTTTTTGTTTCTGCTCATATATATTTAATATGTTGAATTATATATGGTTGTTTTTAATATCGATTTCTTTTGTCTGTTCAGTTTTTAACGGTACTGCAGCGGAATTATCATCATCCGTGTTTGAGGGCTGTGCCGATGCCGTTTCACTTTGTCTTAAACTGCTTGGTGTTATGTGCTTTTGGAGTGGTCTTATGAATATTGCAGAAAAATCGGGACTTTGCAATGTTGTTGCAAAAATTCTCAGACCTGTTCTGAAACGGCTTTTCCCGGGAGTTTGCAACGATAAGGAAGTGATGAATGCTATCTCAATGAATGTAACGGCTAATCTTTTCGGATTAGGAAATGCAGCAACACCTCTGGGAATCAAAGCTGTAAAAAATATTCAGAGGCTCAATCCCGATAAAACGTCCGTATCACCGGACATGATGACTTTTGTTGTGATAAATACTGCAGCTCTGAAAATAATACCGTCCACCGTGGCTGCATTGAGAGAAGCCGCAGGTGCACAGAACCCTATGGATATAATATTCTGTGTGTGGATAAGCTCGGCATTTGCGGTCATATCAGCGGTAGTGGCTGTAAAAATTATCGGGAGATTTATGAAAAAATGAATTTTGCTTCTTTGATATTGCCGTTGACGGTAGTTTTTATAGTTGTTTTCGGTTTCGTTAAAAAAATTGATGTTTTTGATTGTTTTATAAACGGTGCAAAACAGGGAATAGAAACTGTTGTTTCACTGTTGCCTGTTTTAACGGGACTTGTGGTTGCAATTTCAATGTTTACTGCTTCCGGTGCAGTGAATTTATGCACAAAACTATTGTCGCCGTTGTTTTCACTTGTCGGTATACCTGAAGAGGTTATACCTTTGTGTATTCTCAGTCCTGTGTCAGGCAGCGGATCTTTGACGGTTTTTGAGTCGATTATCAATACATTCGGTCCTGATTCAGTTGAAGGCCGTATTGCATCTGTGATTGCAGGGTCAACAGAAACAACATTTTATGCAGTAGCTGTGTATCTCGGCTCTGTCGGCATAAAAAAAAGCGGCGCAGTAATTCCCTGTGCTCTGATAGGTGATATTGTGAGTTTTGTTTCCGCATCACTTGCGGTTAAATATTTTTTTACATAAAAAAGGCAGTCTGTTACGACTGCCTTTAATTTCACACAATAAATATTAATGACACTATTGCTCAAAATCGTTGTTGACTTTATTGAAAAAGTTTTTAATCAGGTCGATTATGTGCATTATGAAATTTATAAAATCTGTGAATTTTGCCATTATACGACCTCCTTAATGTGAAAAATTATACGCCGATTTTAGCATAAATATGTATCTTCTGCAAGTGTTTTTGTGATTGTTACATATTATTTAATAAATACGACAAATTTGCGTCAATATTTGACTGTAAAAAATCAAACAACTTCTTCTGCAGCTTCTGTTGTGGTAGTTGTTGTTGGGATTTTTTCTTTTATTCCTGATATTAACTTGATAATATAATCAATGAGACTTTCAAACCAGGTAATAAATGCTACAAAATCAAAATTATCTTTGAACATGCTGATTGGCTCCTTTTATTGAATTTTTAATTGAAATCTGTTTATCTGACTTGATTTCCAAGAAAATTATACCATTACAACACGTATAAATCAACAGTTTTATTTTAAAATCATTGCAATGGTGTGAAGTCCTGATTGCAGATGTGTTAATTTTTTGTAAATGGACATAATTGTATTCAGAAATTAACCGTTTTTCTTATCAAGGAAACCGACTCTGTACATAATGAATGCACATACAACTGATGCAACGATACCGGGGAAGATAAGTGTTGATGCACCGATTGTGGGAACAAAAACAAGAATGATAAGCATAATGATAATGGGAGCAAAGGATATTTTCCAGTTCTTGACGAAATATCCTGCACCGAGAGCACCGAAGAGTGCTGGGATAACCTGCTTGAATGCAGGCATAAGAAGAGCACTGCTTGTGAATGTTTCAAGGAAAGGTGCAAATGCAAGAACACCGATTGCAAGAATGACCGTTGTGACGATTGATGATGTTGCGATTGCGATTGTTGAAATAACTTCGCCTTCTTCTGTATTTGACTTTACCTTTGCACTTTCCATTGCGCTGATTGCACAGGGGAGCTTGAGATTAACGATGTTACCTGTTACGAATGAAAGGTATGTACCGCCTGCACCGAGCATCGGAGTGTAGAAAATAACTTCAACTACGGCAACTGCCCAGTAAAGGGGGATAACCTTGAGAAGTCCCTGGAAAATCTTTTCAAAGGGAGGAAATACACCGAGATACAGACAGATTGCCATGGGGAACATCAGGAGTACGCAGAGAGCTGTGACTGTTGAGATTCTGCCCCATGTATGTACTTTGTCATAGTATGTTTTTGCAGATTTTGTTGTATTCTTTGCCATGATTAACCCCTCCATTCAAGCATTGCAATTTCAGGCGGAAGCACATTGTAAGCAACGATTGCGGCCACCATACCCATTATCATACCGATTGGCATGATGAAAGGCTCAAGCCATGTGAGTTTGAATTTCTTTGTGATAATTTCCAGAATGACGGATGATATGACTGCTGTTGCAAGTGTGATTACTGAGAGTATGCCTGCACCGTCAAGATCAACATCTTTTTTACCTGCACCGAGGATTGAGTTTGAAATGAATGCACCGATAAGACCGATGAAAAGTGCAGGAGTAACATGATCCATGAAGCCTGCAAAGCTTCTCTTTTTCTTTTTACTGTCTGTTGTTTCTTCTTTTTCTTCTGCGATAACAGCTGTTTCAGTTTCTTCCTTCTTTTTGCCTGCATTCAGGAATTTCTTGTGAAGGGGCTTTGCAACAAAGGGCAGAATGACAAGTGAGAAACAGATGCCGATTGTCATAACCCATGCGACGCCTGCAAAGACTTCAGGGTCTGTGATGGCTTCTGAAATACCTGTTGTGATGCCGAATGCATTGATAGCCTCTGTTGCTGCTACCGTTTCATATGTAATATTGCCCAGTACGGAAAGTCTTACCCAGGGCACAACAAGACCGATTGCCGGCGCAAGTGCAATAACCGTTGCAAGAACAGAAAGTGCAGACGGAATGGTGAAAATTGCACTTGAAGTAACGGAATCACGAAGTTTTTTCTTGTCAATTCCCAGTTCTTTTCCTCGCTTCCAAGCCTTGACAAGGAAAAATACGGATTGTGCAAGAACAAAAAGAATTACTGCACCTGCAATAAGATACAGTACAGGTGAACTTTTAAAATCCATAGTATCACTACCTTTTATTTTAATATAATAGAATTTTACATAATTTTATATATTATGTCAATATTAGAGGGCAATCTTTTTTGTAAAACACATGATTCCCTGCGGGGTTATATCAACAACTCCGCATGAATTCTGTCTGACAGAGCCCGGATTCATCAGATAAAGGCCGTTTTCATATAATGTACAGGGAATATGTGTGTGCCCGAAAAGAGCGATTGTTGCATCTGAATATAATGCCGCTGTTTTCAGTTTGTCAAGTCCGAATTTCACTTGCTCACTGAAACCGTGTGTGCAGTAGACTTTTTTTTCATCGAAAATTTCTATGGTTCTTATCGGATAATTATTGAATCCACCGTCACAATTACCCCGGACAGCGGCAATCTTTTTACCCATAAGCAAACGTGATACATATTCAAAATCAGCAAGACCGTCTCCGAGGAAAACAACTGCATCCACATTGGCTGTGTTTTTAATCGCAAGTTCAAGGGACGGAATGTCTCCGTGTGAGTCGGAAAGTACAAGTAACCGCATCATAATCACCTTTCATACATAATATATTTTAGACAGGAGGAAAATTTATGGCTGAAAATATTGACGATATTATAAGTAAAATAAAAAGCAACAGTAACGAAGAAAATAAAAAACTTGCTGAAGAACTGAAAAAAGGGCTTTCCGAAAGTCAGTCCGCATCATTACAGCAACTGCTGTCAAACAAAGAGCTTGTAAAAAAAATACTGGATTCGGATCAGGCAAAAAATCTTATGAAAAAATTCGGCGGTGATAAACATGGACATCAATGAGATTCTGTCTTCACTTACACCTGAGGATATGGAACAGCTTAAAAATGTTGCAGCTTCTCTGATGGGATCAGGGCAGACCGAATCAAAAAAAGAACAGCAACAGTCACAGCAAAATAATATTTTTAACTCAGATATGCTCGGAAATCTGGGAAAAATAAGTAATGCTGTGTCAGGAGATGATCAACGGACAGCTTTGTTGAAAGCTCTGAAACCCATGCTCAGTGAGCAAAGACAGCAAAAGGCAGACGAAGCAATAAAAATTCTTAAAATTATTCAACTTCTGCCTCTTTTGCGTGAAAGCGGGCTTCTGAACGGACTGTTTTAGGAGGTGCATATGCGGGATTATACTTATCAGGATATGCTCAGGATGCAGGAAGAAGCAGCTTACCGTGTCAGGGAAATGAAAAAAAGAGCAGCACTTGCAATGGATGATGAACCGGAGCCGACTCCCAAGAAAATTCAGTTGCCCGACGAAGTAAAACATATATCATACCCGGTTGAGATAGAAGATTCCGTCAATGATGAGTCAGTAAATGACGAAATTGCTGAAAAAAAAGATTTGTCTTCGGGGATTCTGGATTTTCTTACACGTGACAAGGATGCATTGCTGATACTTTCGTTGATTGCTGTTTTATCAACAGAAAGTAATGACTATTTTACAACATACGCACTGTTATATTTGCTTTTATAAAAAACACATATCAGACAAGATTCTGAAAGAATTTTGTTAATAAAATATTAAATTGCTGTTCAAAATTACTTAACAAGTGCTGTAAAAGTGTGTGTTAAGATAAAATTACAATCAGCAAGGAATTTTCAGTCGGAGGTATGCAGAATGTACATTTCATTTTATAACTTTATTATGATGATTGTAAATATTTTTTCAAAATTGGGACAGCTTCTCGGATTAGCAGGTTAAATTTATTTTTTATAATTTTCATGAATAATCCCCGTTTTTTGTACGGGGATTATTTTTTTACATTATACCTTTTGCAAAATTGTAATTCAATACTGTATGAATTTTTTATCGGAAATATGTATCGGTAGAAACAACAAAAAAACAATTATTGTTTTGTGCTAATTGCCAAAAAATGTTAAAGAAACATTTTACAGTTTATTCAAACTTGACATTTGATTTGAATTATATTATTCTATTTATAGGCATAACTGATAATAATATGCTTAAAAACTCGTGGCAGGAGCCACAAAGAAAGGACATGATTTTTCATGAAAAAGTTCACTAAAATTCTTAGTGTCTTCATGGCATTGCTTATGGTTGTCACATGTATTCCGATGACATCTTTTGCAAGAGATACAGATTCTCTTGAAGCATATCTGTCTACAGATAACCTCAGCGCTGTTGTTGAAGACCTTCTTACCGCACTCAGTGACAGAAAAGAAGAAATTGTTCCCACTGTTCTGAGCATTTGCTTTGAGGTCATTGATGCACTCAGAGAAACTGCAGAAGAAAACGATGTTGTTGTTGCTGAAGCAAGTACAAAAGAACTTGCAGATCTGCTTCTCGTTTATGTTGATGAGATGCTTGCAGAGGCTGACCTCAATTCTCAGCTTCCCTCTGTTGTGGCATCAATAGTTCCTATTATCGGAATCAAGAATCTTGATCTCAGCTCAGTTGATTCCATTCTTCAGGTTCTTGCTGATGTAGGCAAAATTGTTAAAGGAAAAACAGCAATGTGGGGAACTCTCGCATCACTTGACGTTTCTCCTCTTGTATTTGACAGCAAAAAGAATACTGCTATTTCCACAAAGAATACATCAGGTCTTGATATAGTTTACGGACTTTTCAATTTCCTTTCAGCAAAGAATAATATCAAAGTTTTCCAGGCTGTTGTAAATGGTAAAGTAGATCTTGGTAATATGAATGGTACTATCAAGATGGTTGCAGATCTGGATCTTGAAGCAACAGTAAACGATATAATGGGCGAAAATCTTGTTATCATGATTAATGAGCTTCTTTATGATAATCTTATCGCCGGTGAAGGTGATCCTGCTCTTGCTGATTCAGTTTATAAAGATTTCTCCAGTGATGCACTCCTTGCTGCTGCTCTTCTCAAGCTTATGACAGATGAAGATGTTTCCAAGGCAGACGCTGAAAAGCTCGCAGGCATGACTCTCTATGAGATCATCGGTACATATGCAGATGCAGCTATTGCTCAGTTTGCTCTTGAGCCTCTTAACAACGATCTCAAGACAGCTCTGGGCGATCTTATCGCTGTTGATCCTCAGCTTGATGTTCTTAAAAACATCATCAATCTTAACTATGAATTCAAGGCAGATTCTTTCAACTTTGCTCAGATGGCAAAGGACGGTCTCTTTGAAAACCTTAATGACCTTGTTTGCAACATAGTTGAAGTTATTCTTCAGCCTGCTGTTTATGCAGAACTCGGTCTCAAGAAGGGCGGCAATGAAAACATTACTGCTAACCTTACATCTGTATTTGCATACATCCTCAAGACTCTCGCTGCTAACAACGGCGGTAAGCTTGAATTCACAATTGACGGTACTCCTTACTCATTCGATTTCAGCGGCTTCACAGCAGATAAGATTGCTAATAAGAGCCTTGAAGATATGCTTGTTGCTGTTGTAGGTCTCTTCTATCCCACTCTTCTTCAGGTTGAACTTCCCGCAGAAGTTACTTCTCTCGAACAGCTTGCAGGTTACACTGCATACGTAGCAATCGACAAGTTCATGGTTAACAGCGATGAAGTTGATTTCGATAAGGATTACAAGAATCTTGTCTTCTCAAATGGTAAAGTAAGAGACATTTCTCAGAATCAGTGGAACAACGTACTCGGCGAAATGGGTATGGATGTAGCTATCTACTGGCTTAACGATGCTACAAACTTCGGCATGACTCAGGCTGATGTTGATGCTCTCAAGGCTAAGGGCTGGACTTGGGAAGATTTCTTTGAAGAAATCGTTGACTGGGCTCTTAACTATATCAAGGGTATCCCTGCAGTTGCTGATGAACTCGAATTTGAAAGAGGCGTAGCAGACGGCAACGGTGCATGGTATAAGCTCAATGTTGTTCTTAACGAACTGTTCCCCCTCGCATTTATCAACGGCTGCGGTGATGAAACATTCACATTTGATGTTTACAATGCAGTAATGGGTAAGATCGTTCCCAGTTTCTATGACTGTGATTTCGCAGCATTTGCTGATGTTTTTGCAACAAATGACAAGGATGAAAACCCCATGAATCAGCCTCTTATCGCTTCTGTTCTCGGTTTTGTTGATAATCTTCTCTTCTCAATCTTTGAGCATGAGTGCGGCAGCAGAGGTAACTTTGAAAAGGCTGCAACTGCAACTCACGATGGTTATAAGGGCACATATTGTAAGGCAAACGGTCACTATGTTGATGTAACAGTTACTCCTGCAACAGGTGCAACAGATCCTTCTACAGATCCCTCAACAGACCCCTCAACTGATCCTTCTACAGATCCTTCAACTGACCCCTCAACTGATCCTGTTAAACCTGCAGGTATGCTGGGTGATATGACAGGCGACGGAAAGATCACTGCATCTGATGCACGTAAAGTTCTCCGTGCAAGTGCAAAACTTGATACACTTGATGAAAATCAGAAAGCTCTTGCTGACGTAACAAAAGACGGAAAGATCAATGCTTCCGATGCTCGTCTGATCCTTCGTGTAAGTGCAAAGATTGACACTTTTGATAAATAAAAATTCTGATATGTAATTTTTGTGCCGCTTCGGTTTTTTGCCGTAGCGGCTTTTTTTATATAAATAATTGTTTATATTCAGTTTAAAAATATACTGTATTATACGATACTGTAAATATGAATAATTTGGAAAGGAACAGACTTATGCTTCAGATAAAAGATGTAGCAAAAAGCTACACAACAGGGGATTTTACACAGAAAGCACTTGACGGTGTAAGTGTCAGTTTCCGTAAGAATGAATTTGTGGCAATTCTCGGTCCCAGCGGTTCGGGTAAAACAACATTTCTGAATGTTATCGGTGGTCTTGATAAGTATGACAGTGGTGATCTTATCATAAACGGCAGATCAACAAAGGATTTTGCAGATTCAGAATGGGATTCCTACAGAAACAACAGTATCGGATTTATTTTCCAGAGCTACAATCTTATCACTCACCTCAATATTCTCGATAACGTTGAAATGGGTATGACACTTTCAGGTGTTTCAGATGCCGAAAAACATCAGAAAGCTCTTGATGCTCTTGAAAGAGTCGGACTTAAAGATCACGTTCACAAAAAGCCCAATCAGCTTTCGGGCGGTCAGATGCAGAGAGTTGCTATTGCCCGTGCACTGGCAAATGACCCCGATATCATTCTTGCCGATGAGCCCACAGGTGCTCTTGACAAGAAAACAAGCCGTCAGATAATGGATCTTATCAAGGAAATTGCTGATGACAAGCTTGTTATCATGGTTACTCATAACCCTGCACTTGCAGAGGAATATGCAGACAGAATAGTTAAGTTTGAAGACGGTAAGGTTATTGATGACACAAATCCTTATGATGAAGTTGAGCACGATTCATCCTATTCTCTTAAAAAGACAAGTATGAATTTCCGCACAGCTCTCAAGCTTTCCGGCAGAAATATTTCAACGAAAAAAGGCAGAACTATTCTTACAGCTCTTGCTTCAAGTATCGGTATTATCGGTATTGCACTGATTCTCAGCCTTTCAGACGGTCTGCAGATTCAGATTGACAAATATCAGAGTGATGCGCTCAATGAATTCCCGTTGTTTATCTCACAGCAGGTAACGATCATTGACGAAGAAACCATCAAGGAAAATCAGGAGCAGATGGAGAGCTTCGTTACAGGCACAAGAGAAGATGTTGATACAGACTATGTCATTCTTGAAGAAGTCAAAGCTGACAGCTCGGTTTATATCAATCCGTTGACGGATGAATATATAAATTATCTTGAAAGTGTAGACCCTGCAATCTGCAGCAGTATAGGCTATACAAGAGCTGTTTCAATGAATGTCATAAAGAAAAATGCTGACGGAAATGTTACATGGCATACACTTTCATCAGGTATCAGTGCTATGATGGACAGCATGTCTGCTTCAGGCGGTATGTCAGGATTCAATATGACAGGTATCGGCTTGTCTTCATATCCCGAAACGCTTGATAAAGGTGCCCAGACTTATCTTGAATATTATTATGATGTTCTTGAAGGCAGTTACCCTCAAAATTCCCACGAAGTTGTTCTTGTTGTCAATACGGATAACACAATAAACCGTGATATCATGGCAGCACTCGGTTTTGATCCGGCAAAAGAGGAAATTAAGTTCAAAGATATTGTCGGTACTGAATATCAGCTTGTAGGAAACGATGTATTTTACACAAAATCCGAGTACGGCATTTATATTCAGAACACCGATTATGCCGCAATGTACGGTAATCCCAAAAATATCACCATTAAGATTTCCGGTGTAGTCCGTCTTAAAACAAATCAGTCAATCGGACTTCTCGGTGCAGGTATCGCATACAGCGATGATCTTGTTCAGGAAGTTATTGATATGAATATGTCTTCTCAGATGGTTAAGGATATCCAGACAAGTGATATTGATGTCACACCGTCAAATCCCATGACTGCAGTTGACGATTCAGCAAGAACAAGTCTTCTTCTTAAATACGGCGGCAGCAGTACACCTTTTGCAATTTTCCTTTATCCCACAAATTTTGAGGAAAAAGAACTTCTTATCGGATATCTTGACGCTTACAATGAAAAAGCGGCAGACGGCGAAAAGGTTTACTACACAGATGCTTCTGCAGCTATAACTGAAATGACAAACGGCATCATGAAAGCTGTAACACTTGTGCTTATTGCTTTTGCCTCAATTTCACTTGTTGTTTCACTTATCATGATTGCGATTATCACCTATATTTCCGTTCTTGAAAGAATCAAGGAGATCGGTATTCTCAGGGCACTCGGTGCAAGAAAGAAGGATATCACACGAGTATTCAATGCTGAAACATTTATCATCGGCATCTGCTCGGGAAGCCTTGGTATTGCGATTGCGTATCTGCTCACAATACCCATCAATATGATCATCTATCATCTGACAGAGCTTCCCAACGTTGCTGTGCTCAATCCTCTTTATGCGTTGGGGCTTGTTGCAATCAGCGTTGTGCTGACTCTCATTGGTGGTATGATTCCCGCAAAGATGGCATCAAACAAAGATCCTGTTACGGCACTCCGTTCAGAATAAACAGAAAATTTTACAAAGGAAGCCACATTTTTGTGGTTTCTTCAGACTATCGAAAAACCGTGTTTTGCAATGCGAGCAAGACACGGTTTTTTTTTGCTCTGTTGTTTGTTTTTCATAAAAAGTTATTAAAATTATTATATTTTTTTGTTATTCTCTTGTAAAAAAGAAAAATGTATGTTAATATTAAATATATTACAGATAAAAAAAGGTGGGAGGGATTGCATTGGCAGATAAACAAGTTGACACACAAAGTTATGTTGATGAAAATTAAGGGTATGTTTATGAAAACAGGCGTTATGTCGGCAAGAAAGAAACTATAGGTTTCGTTCTCTGGGATGCGGCACAGAGTCTTAACATAAACACATATTCAACACGATTTATTACAAACATTGTTAAAATCGACCTTGGTTATCAGACGATTGCAAAAACAATCAACAGTATATGGGATATTGTAAACGATGTCTTTACCGCTGCAATTGTTGAAAAAACACGTACACGTTGGGGTAAATTCAGACCCTATCTTATGGGACTTGCAATCCCCGGTTGTATTGCTACCTTGCTTTATTGGTTTATGCCGATTATTTTTGCAGGTCAGCCGGCAATGTCTGTAAGTAAATTCGTTTTCTATATTTCTCTTGAGATTCTCCGTGAAGGTGTAGGAACATTCCAGTCTATCGCAAGAACGGGTATGATGGCAACCATAACGCCGCACCCTGTTGACCGAACGAGGCTTATTACAGTTGCCAACTTTGCCTCGGGCTTCTTCGGTGAGAAATTGCCCGAACACGCAATGACAATTCTGCTTGACCTTATCGACAACAAGGTTTTCAAAAACGGCTCATCAGTTCAGCAACAGCTTATGGGTGCTTTCGTCGGTATGGGTGCTGCAACAACACTCATTTCCAGCGGTATGTCATTCTGGTACTTTGCAAACTCAAAAGAAAGAGTTATGCAGTCTGTCAAGACTCCCAGCATTAAAGATTCTCTCAAATCCATTATGAACAACAAACCTGTCCTGCTTATGACATTGTCTGACTTCCTTGCAGGTTTCGGTATTTCGGGCAGTAAACAGGACTATTACATAGACGTTCTTCACTTTGCATCGATGACACTTGTTGCAGGTCTTCCTGCAGCACCGCTGTCACCTATTTCATACTCCTTTGTTCCTTGGTTCAGACGCAGATTCTCCAGCCGTTTCCTTTATATTGTCAGCCGAAATATTTCAAACTTCCTTCATGTTTTTGTGTTCATCTTTGGTTGTATCGGTATGGACTGGAAAACAAAGAAGGGCGGTCTTTACAGAAGCAAACTCGCAATGTTTTTCATCATGGCATCATGGGAGCTTATCTGGACCTGTTTCTTCGGTCTTATGCAGGTTATCGGTACAGAGCTTTACAACGAATCAATGGACTACTGCGAATGGAAAAACGGCTATCGTACCGAGGCTATGACCTCTGTTGCAAAGGGACTTGCTGCAAAAGTTTCAACTTCTGTCAGCCAGGTTATCACAACATTCCTCAAGAAGCTCGTCGGCTACGACCAGAGTGCTTACACAGCAGGTACAGAACAGCCTGACAGCGTTAAGTTCTATCTGTTTGCAATGTTCACAATCATTCCCGCACTCACAGGTTCATTCGGTATTTTCCCGATGCTCTTCTATGACCTGCACGGCAAAAAGAAAGAGCTTATGTACTCTGAACTTCTTGAAAGAAGAAAAGAAAAATCAATTGCCGCTTCAGAGGGTGACCTTGAATCAGTTAAGGAACTGGAAGAAAAGCTTAAAGCTATCCGTGACGGTATAAATAAGTAAAAAATTTAAATCAGAACCATCGGTTGAAACAAACCGGTGGTTTTTACTTTTTTTACATCCCCTTTTTTTTGATTTTCTCTTGCAAGATTCTTTGTTTTATTATATAATGATAGTCTATAATCGGATAATATTACTTTATGGAGTTGAGAAAATAATGATGGAAAAGCACGAAGAACTTATTTCCATGCCGGTGCTTGCACTCAGAGGATTAGTGTTGTTTCCCGATATGACACTTCATTTTGATGTGGGCAGACCTGCATCCATCGCTGCTCTTAAATATGCTCTTTCTCAGAATGAAAATATATTTCTTGTAACTCAGCGTGATATCAATGAAGAAGAACCGATGCTTACAGGGCTTTACACAATGGGTGTTATTGCATCTGTCAAGCAGGTTCTCAGAGCTTCTGAAAACGGAAAAACACTCAGAGTTGTTGTTGAAGGCATCAAAAGAGCATCGATTGCTGAACTTATCAGCATGAAACCTTTCCTCAGAGGTCTTGTCAAAGAAAGAAAAGAAACTTTGGTTCCCGACAATGCACTTGACTATGAAACAGCGCTTATCAGAAATGTCAAAGAGCTTTTCGGTAACTACTGTGATATTTCAACAAAGACAAGCCAGGAAATTATTGTTGATGTGATGAGTGAAACAGATTCAGGCACACTTGCAGATAAAATCGCAGGTAATGTTTTTATGCCTGTTGAAGAAAAACAGAGACTTCTTAATGAACTGAATCCTTTACGCAGACTGGAAATGCTCAGTGTTACGCTTGCACAGGAAATCGAACTTCTTATGCTTGAAGATGAGATCAATGCCCGTGTTCAGGATCAGATGGACAAGAATCAGCGTGATTATTACCTGAGAGAACAGCTCAGGGCTATTTACGACGAGCTTGGCGAAGGCGAAGATGTTCCCGAAGAAGTTGATAAATATACTGCACTTATAAAAAGCAGTAAAATGCCCGAAGAATCGAAGAAAAAGCTTCTCAGCGAATGTAAAAGACTCGGAAAAATGTCATCAGGTTCACCCGATGCAAATGTTATCAGAACTTATCTCGATAAATGCCTTGCACTTCCCTGGGGAATTTATACAAAGGACAATCTCAAGCTTTCTGCCGCAAGAAAACAGCTTGATAAAGACCATTACGGCTTGAAAGATGTCAAGGAAAGAATTGTTGAAACTCTTGCTGCAAGAGCTTTGTCACCTGACATCAAGGGACAGATTATATGCCTTGCAGGACCTCCCGGTGTTGGTAAAACTTCCGTTGCAAAATCCGTTGCAAAGGCAGTCAATAAGAATTATGTGAGAATTTCTCTCGGCGGTGTCCGTGATGAGGCTGAAATCAGAGGTCACAGAAGAACATATATCGGAGCAATTCCGGGCAGAATAATCAATGCGATGATTGATGCAAAAAGCTCAAATCCTCTTATTCTTCTTGATGAAATAGACAAGCTCGGCGGTGATTTCAAGGGCGATCCTGCTGCCGCACTGCTTGAAGTGCTTGACGGTGAGCAGAACAATACTTTCTGCGATCACTTCATTGAATTACCATTTGATCTGAGCAAAGTTCTGTTTATCACAACTGCAAACGACAAATACGCCATTCCGGAACCTTTGAGGGACAGAATGGAAATTATTGATCTGAGCAGTTATACACATGAGGAAAAATTCAATATTGCAAAAAAGCATCTTGTTCCCAAACAGCTGAAAGAACACAATATTGATAAAAAACAGCTTAAAATTACAGACAAAGCATTAAGACTTATGATTGACGGCTACACAAGAGAAGCAGGTGTCAGACAGCTTGAAAGACTTGTTGCGAAAGTCTGCAGAAAATCTGCCGTGAAGATTGTTGACGGTGAAACAGAAAACATAAATGTAACAGATAAAAATCTTGCCGATTTCCTCGGTCAGGTCAAGTTCAGACCCGATGAAATCTCCATAAAAGATGAAGTCGGTCTTGTAAACGGACTTGCATGGACTTCCGTTGGCGGTGAAATGCTCAGAATCGAAGTGTCCGTACTTGAAGGTACAGGAAAACTGGAACTCACAGGCTCACTCGGTGATGTTATGAAAGAATCTGCAAAAACTGCAGTAAGTCTTGTAAGAAGCCGTGCAGAACAGTTCGGCATCGACAAGGATTTTTATAAGAATAAGGATATACATATCCATGTGCCCGAGGGTGCTGTTCCGAAAGACGGTCCTTCTGCAGGTATCACAATGACTACAGCCCTTACTTCCGCACTCAGCGGTATTGCTGTCAGAGGAAATGTCGCAATGACAGGCGAAATTACGCTTCGCGGCAGAGTTCTTCCCATCGGTGGACTTAAAGAGAAGTCAATGGCTGCATACAGACAGGGTATGACAAAGGTTATCATTCCCTGGGACAATGCTTCTGACCTTGCAGAAATTGACGATGCAGTCAAGGCACAGATTAAATTTATACCTGTAAAAACGATTGATGAAGTTTTTGCTGTGGCTCTGAAAAGAGAAACAAAGAGTGAAAAGGTGAATGTGATCGCTCAGAAACAGCAGAAAACTCAGACAGGTGTTTACAACTGAGGTGATTTTCTTGAATTACAATAAAGTTGAATATGAGGCATCTTACGGAACATCAAGACAGTTGCCTGTTTCGGAAATTCCTGAAATTGCGTTTTCAGGCAGATCAAATGTTGGTAAGTCCTCACTTATAAATAAAATTTTCGGCAGAAAAAGCCTTGCAAGAGTCAGCTCAATGCCGGGGAAAACAACAACTGTGAACTTTTTCAGAGTTGAAGATGTCCGTTTTGCTGATTTGCCCGGTTATGGATATGCAAAGCGTTCAGCCGATGAAATGCGACGTTGGGCAGACCTTATGGAAGGTTATTTTCAGATGGGACGCAACCTGAAACTGGTTGTTCAGCTTGTGGATATGCGTCATGCTCCATCCAAGGACGATGTCACGATGATTGAATTTATCCGTGATGCGGGTTATCCGTTTATCATTGTGCTTACAAAATGTGATAAGCTTAACAAGACTGAACGTGCAAAACGCAGAGAAGCTTTTGCCGAAGAACTGAAGTTTGCGGGAGATTGCACTGTGATTGAGTTTTCAGCACAGACAGGCGAAGGCTGTGATGCTGTAAAAACAGCAATTGAAAATGCTCTAATTGAGGAGATGTAAAATATGTTTGTTTCGGATTGTCTTAATGTAAATAGTGAAGGACATCTTACAATAGGCGGTGTTGACACCGTCGGAATTGCAAAGGAATACGGTACACCTGTTATTGTGTATGATGAGGATGCAATCAGGAAGAATTGCAGAGCTTTTGTTAATTCCGTTGATGAATATTATGACGGTCACGGCAGAGTGCTTTATGCAAATAAAGCTTTTTCGTGCCTCGAAATGTGCCGTATTTCAAATGAAGAAAAAATGGGACTTGATGTTGTGTCCGGTGGTGAAATCTACACAGCGCTGAAAGCAGGTTTCCCTGCAGACAAGCTGTACTTCCACGGTAACAACAAGTCTTATGCTGAGCTGAAATATGCACTTGAGAACGGTATCGGCAGAATTATCGTTGATAATCCCGATGAGCTTCAGACAATAAGTGAAATTGCAAAAGAGTCAGGCATCACGGCAAATATCTATATGAGAATTAAGCCCGGTATTGATGCACATACACATGATTTTATAAAAACCGGTCAGATTGACTGCAAGTTCGGTTTTGCACTTGAAACAGGCGAAGCAATGGAATGTGTAAAGCTTGCTCTCGGTGCAGAAAATGTAAATCTTGTGGGACTTCATTGTCATATCGGCTCACAGATTTTCGATATTGATCCCTTTGTGCTTGCGGCAGAAGTTATGATGAACTTTATTGCTGAAATAAAAAAGGAAACAGGCACTGTTATCAGCGAACTTGACCTTGGCGGTGGTTTCGGTATCAAATATTCCGAAAATGACAGCCCTGTGAGCTTTGATTCATATATGAAACCTGTTTCAGAGAAAATCAAAGAAGTTGCAGCTGCGAATGATATTCCCGTACCGTTTGTTCTCATTGAGCCGGGCAGAAGTATTGCAGGTGCAGAGGCTGTTACTCTTTACACTGTGGGCAATGTCAAGAATATCCCCGATGTCCGTACTTATGTTGCGATTGACGGCGGAATGACTGATAACCCGAGATATATTCTGTATCAGGCTGAATATACTGCTCTTTGTGCAAACAAAGCAGATCAGCCGAAGGATATGAAGGTCACAATAGCAGGAAAGTGCTGTGAAAGCGGCGACCTTATACAGGAAAATACAATGATTCAGACTGTGGAAAAAGGCGACATTCTTGCTGTTCTTACAACCGGTGCATATAATTATTCAATGTCATCAAATTATAACAGAGTGCCAAGACCTGCCGTTCTTATGGTTAAAGACGGAAATGTGAGAACAATAATCAAGCGTGAAACATACGAAGACATCATTAAAAATGATGTATAAAGACTAACCCCGATAAAAAATCGGGGTTTTACTATGCAAAAAAAAGACCGTCGGAAAAACCGACGGTCAGATTGTTATTTTAAATTATGCTGTAGCGCCGCCACCAAGAGCACCGAAGCCTGTGAAAAGATCCATGAAATATGAGAAGATTTCCTGAATGATTGAGAAGATTTCCTGAAGCATCAATACAAGGCTGCTCATCTGTTCTTGACTCTCATTAGATACAACACCCATAACTGTGATTGTAAGGTGATCCTGAACACCGCCTGCTGTTGCAAAACCTTCTGATTGCATAGGACCTGCAACACGGTAGTAACCGAAATCGTGAGGCTCCATGTGAACTGTGTTTACATATACATGGACTTCGTCTGATTTGTCGTAATCGGGTTCAAGAACAACACGGAATGAAAGAGTATCGCCGAATTCAACTTTAACATTGTCAACATCGTTTTTGTCTGTGATTACATAGTAACCTTCTGTTCTGGGAAGAGCAATATCAAAGATTTTAACAAGGTCTTTGTATTCTGTTGATGCAACTTCAATTTTGAATGCATTTGAAGGAACAACTGTAAATACTGCACCGTATTCGGGTAAACGGACATATTCGCTGTCTGTTTCAAGAACTGTTGTAACGCCGATAGTTGATGAGCCGACTTTGAGCTTCATTCTTTCAGCACCAACCCATTCGCCATCCTGAGTGGGACCGAGTCTGGGGATTACCATAACAAACAATTCTTCACCGTAAGGTACAGGAACTGTTTCTTCAGCTGAAAGGATGTTTTTGTAATTATCGAAGTCTGCGTATGCATCATCTGTATCGCCCTGCTGATACATATAATAAGCAACGTCGAACTGAACTGTAAGATACTCTCTGTTCCATGTTTCTTTCCAGTCGTATGTTCTGGAGAAAGAAGCGGGGATTGTAACATAGTTGTTAAGAGAACCACCGTTGATGACATCAAGCTTGCCACCGGTTCTGACTTCAATGTTACCATGGTTTTCAAGTTGACCACCACTTATAACAGTGAGAGATCCACCATTATAGATGATAATTGTACCATAGTTTTCAAGTTTTGTCGATACTGTTACATTTGCCTTGATTTCAACAGTATCACCTGCCTTGACTGTTATTGCCTCGGTATAATTTGTATCAGTATCTATTGTAATGTTCTCTGCTGATACAGTAAAGGGTATGCTTGCGATAAGCATGATACATGCCACTAAAATAGCAATTGTCTTTTTCATGAATTTTCCTCCTTATGGAAATCATTATGCATCATTATTATACTTTAAAAGACAAGCCTTGTCAATACTATTTCAAAATCCCGGAATAAAATATTTTTTGTCATTTTTATGCAAAATGTAAATATATAAAATACCCTCTTGACAAGCGTGATATAATATATTTATGTTGTATTAAAGTTAAAGGAAGGCGAAAAAAGTGACAAAAATTGATATTTTTTCAGGTTTTCTCGGTGCAGGTAAAACCACTCTTATAAAAAAACTCATAAAAGAAGCCTATGCCGGTGAAAAACTGGTGCTTATCGAAAATGAAT
This sequence comes from Clostridia bacterium, assembly GCA_017531385.1. Taxonomy (GTDB): domain Bacteria; phylum Bacillota; class Clostridia; order Oscillospirales; family Acutalibacteraceae; genus UBA1081. The sequence continues at coordinate 38,806 of JAFXLD010000037.1, read as the reverse complement.
TCGGTGAAATCGGTATCGACGGCGGATTTCTGCAGGATGCAGGTGTTGAGATAACAGAGATGAATTCGGGCTGTATCTGCTGTTCACTTGTCGGTGACTTCGGTAAAGCTCTTGAAAAAGTGCTTGAAGATTATGCTCCGGACAGAATTCTTATTGAACCTTCGGGTGTCGGAAAACTCAGCGATGTTATCAGAGCTGTTATGAATATTGAGTCAGATGATATTGAGCTTGACGGATTCACTGCTGTTGTCGATGCGGGAAAATGCAAAATGTATATGAAAAATTTCGGCGAGTTCTTCAACGATCAGATAGAGCACGCAGGTACCATTGTTCTCAGCCGTTCGGGTGATGTTTCCGAAGTAAAACTTGGGGTCTGTCTTGAGCTTTTAAGACAGCACAATGACAAAGCTGTTATCATAACAACTCCCTGGGAACAGCTTGACGGCAAGCAGATTGCCGATGCAATTTCAAGAAAAGATACTCTTTCGGCAGAATTGCAGAAACTTATGGAAGAGCATCACCACCATCATCACCATGAGCATGATGAAGACTGTGACTGTGGTTGTCACGATCATGAACATCATCACCATCATCATGAACACGATGAAGACTGCGACTGCGGTTGTCATGATCACGAGCATCATCACCATTACCATGATCACGATGAAGACTGCGACTGCGGTTGCCACGACCATGAACATCATCACCATCACCATGACCACGATGAAGACTGTGACTGCGGTTGCCACGACCATGAACATCATCACCACCACGCAGATGAAGTTTTTGCAAGCTGGGGTGTTGAAACTGCAAAGAAATTCACTGAAGATGAAATCAGAAACTGTCTTGAAGCCTTTGAAGATATTCACAGATACGGAATGGTACTGCGTGCAAAGGGTATTGTTGCTGCAGAAGACGGCAGATGGATTCATTTTGACTATGTACCCGATGAATCAGATATAAGATTCGGTACAGCTTCCGTAACAGGCAGACTTTGCGTTATCGGATCAGAAATCAACGAAGATGCTTTGAAAGAATTGTTCGGGGTGTAAAATATGAAAACAAAAGAAATTCCCGTTTATGTGTTTACAGGTTTCCTTGAAAGCGGTAAGACAAAATTCATTCAGGAAACACTTGAAGACAGCCGTTTCAATACCGGTGAAAAAACTTTGCTTCTGGTCTGTGAAGAGGGTGAGGAAGAATATGATCCCTCAGCTTTTTACGGTCAGAATGTTCATATAAAAATTCTTGATGACAAAGAAGAATTGACTCAGGAAAACCTTGATAAATGGGCAAAACAGATTCATGCTGAGAGAGTGCTTGTTGAGTACAACGGAATGTGGCTTATCAACGAATTTTTTGAAGCTATGCCCGAAAACTGGTCTGTTTATCAGTTGATTTGCCTTGCCGATGCAACCACTTTTATGTCATACAATGCAAATATGCGTTCACTTGTTTTTGATAAACTCAACGTCTGTGAGCTTGTTGCCTTCAACCGTTTCAAAAAAGGTGCAGACAAAATGCCTTATCATCAGATTGTACGAGGTATTTCAAGGCGTTGCGAAATCGTTTATGATTATGAAGACGGTACAAGTGAATTTGACGATATCGAAGATCCGTTGCCTTTTGATGTTGATGCTGATATTATAAAAGTTGAAGACAGGGATTTTGCTCTGCTTTACCGTGATATCATGGAAAACATGAAACAGTATAACGGCAAAAAGATTAAATTCAAGGGTATATGTGCAGTCAATCCGAAATTTCCCGCAAACACTTTTGTCTGCGGCAGACACATTATGACCTGCTGTGCAGATGATATAACATATTGCGGTATGCTTGTAAAATGGGACGGCAGTAATACGCTCAACAATGCAGATTGGGTATGGCTGACAGCATCCGTTGAAATCCGTTTCAATAAGCTTTACGGCAGAAAAGGCCCTGTTCTGACTGCAATTGAAGTTGCAAAAACAAATCCTCCCGAAGAAACTGTTGCGACATTCTACTAGGGTGACGGGAATAATCCGAATCCGCCTTAAAAACGGCTATTTTTAAGTCTTTTTGGCATTTCGGATTTGAAAGGCGACAGCCTTCCTGCATCCTCAATACCAAAAATCCAATAAAAATCTCTCGTTTTAAGGTCGAAGATTTTTTACAGTGGGGATTTTTGGCAAGACAAGGCAAAAACGCAGCAAATCCTGACGGATTTGCGAGTATTTTAACAAAGGATTGACGGAAATCAGCCTGTAAAAAACGGGTTCGTTTTATTCCCGTCACCCTAGGGTGAGAAAATGAAAATTTATATCGCAGGACCTGATGTTTTTGAGAAAAACGCAAAGGAAATCGGAGAAAAATATAAAGAAATCTGCAAAAAATACGATCATACAGGACTTTATCCTCTTGACAATGAATGTGATTCGTCTGAAGAGATATATCTCGGTAATGTTTCACTTATAAATGAAGCTGATGCAGTTGTTGCAAACGGAAACGAATTCAGAGGCGAAATGGACGTAGGTACAGCTTTTGAAGTCGGTTACGCTGCTGCAAAAGGCAAGAAAATTTATATTTATATGGACGATGTCCGTTCGCTTGTGGACAAGTACGGCACAGAGGATGAAAAGGGAAGAATTGTAGAGGATTTCGGTTATCCTCTGAATCTGATGCTTTCGGAATCTGCCGAAATCATAAAAGGTACATTTGAAGATTGCATAAAAAAATTAAGCCGATGCTGAAACGCATCGACTTGATTTTTTTTACTTAGTGTTGTTCTGTTTTATGAAAATTTCGCTGAGCATTATACCCACTTTCGGTTCGGTTATTTCAAGCTCGATACACCCGTTTTCGATAAATTCATCGGGAATATGATAGACCTGCATTTCAAATCCGGGTGCAGAGAGTTCTTTTTCCATCTGTTCATCTCTTTCACCGCCGTACTGCTTGCCCTGATAAAGAATATTGCCGTTGATTTTTATTGTAAAATCTGTGACTTCATCTCTGTATCGTGGTTTTATGTTGAGTATCAGGTCATAATTTTTGCCTGTAAGACCGCCTGTTTTCATGCGGAAACTGTAATGGTCAAAAACTTTCAGCATGGACATCGGAATACTACCGTTATTTACATTCGGTCTGTCACCCTGAAAATCCATATAGAAAAACGGCTCCTGCGGTATGCCAAGCTCTGTAAATCCGTTTTCTGCAAAGGAATAATAATATTCATCACTGTTTGTCTTGTTTCTGTCAAGCAGGGAAGTGATAAAGCGATGCTTTTCCTCAGTACCGAGTCCCTTTGCGTACTCAAGTCTGTTCAGAAGATAAAGTCTGTCCGTTACGGGATTGTCTATTGTGTCAAGAGTTGCACCACGCTCCCATCCGTTTGCACAGTAGTTCTCAACATCAAGCTGAAGTCCTACTTTCTCAAACAGCGTTCTGCCGATTGTGAAAATCTCATCACGGAGCTTGTTATAGTTATCGTCAAATGGCATGGAAAGTATATTTTCAGCGTCACTCAGCTTCATATTGCGCATTGCTTTTTTAGCCTTTTTTATAAGCTCAAGTTCTGTGACACGTCTTGATTTTACAAGCATATCGCACTTTGCTCTGAAAAGACACATGAGAAATCTTGCGTTTTCGAGGAGTTCGGGATTTTCCTCTGCCATGCTCTCAAAAAATGAAAGTGTGTTTTCTATATGCGGATTCTCGGCAGGATCGCCTTCCCAGTTCTTTTCAAGACCGAGAATGCCGCTGACAGCCTTTTTTGTATCTGCTCCCGGGAAGAAAAGTCTTGCGTAATCAGCAAGAGTGTCCGAAAGTTCAGCATCCGGGAAGAAATCCATGTCGCTCCATACCATTTTGTTTATGTCGTCGCTTATGCCTTCTGAGTATGAAACACTGCCGATGATATACTGCCTTGTCATGCGGTGAATTGTTCTGTATTCTGTAGGTCTGGGATTTATTGCTTCACGGCTGAGTGTTGATGTGAGTGAATAATGCCAGTCGTCACGGTCAAAATGCACGGGATATTCGCATCTTACATTGTGTGTGATATCGGGGTAAAGCCTTATAGGGTATTTCATCGGCAGACGTTTTCTCAGCTCATGGAGAGGCATTGCGCAGTTTGGTCCTGTGATAACACCGTCAATTTCATCGGGCAGTTTTTTCATTTCATTTATGAATACATCGCCCCATGTGCCGAATCCGTGTGGTGACTGTGCAGAGGGGTAGACTTTTAATTCAGGATGGATTTTTTTGATCGCTTTGGAAATTTCCTTGGTTCTGTTTATGAATTCATCTGCTTCAAATTCACCCGGGTCACCTCCGGGAGGGAAATAAACCTGTGCATTTGTCAGATTGCTGAAAAAATCAACTCTGTCTTTTATGCTGTTGCTGAGTTCTTTTTCATCATTCGGATACCAGAAGGAAACATCTATATCCAGTTCTTCTGCTTTTTGGCAGATTTCCCTTGTAAAATCCTTCTGTGAATATTTCATGAGCATGTTTCTGTTTTCGGGGATGTCATCAAAAACCGTATGCTCAAAAATATTGCATCCGAAAAACATAAGCTCTTTTATATATTGTATATATTCGTCAATTGTCCATGCTTCATAAGAGTTTGCAGTAGTACGCCAGCCGAGCTGATGACCTCTTATGAGCATATACGGAGAATATTCACCGCTGATATCTTCTGTAAGGAAAATTCTGCCCATTCTGAATTCTGTTTTTCTCAGCAGAAGTCCCATGCCGTACATGAAACCTCTTATGCCGACGGCTGAAATTATTATTCCGTTTTCGTTTATATCAATTGAATAGCAGTCACGGTTTGCAAATTCGGATGTTCTGAATGTGACGGTGAAATCTGCAGGCATATTCAGCACAGGTCTGAATGAAAAACGCTTTTCGGTTTCTTCAGAGAGAATTGTTGCAGCCTTTTTTTCTTCTTCTGAATTAAAAATTATAGAAAAATTTGTAATTTCCATCACAAAAATCCCACCTTTAATTAATTATGTTACTAAATTTTATCACGTTTTTTTGTGCATATCAATAAATTGTGAAAAAATTTCCGAAAACTATTGATTTATTCTGCGTTTTCGATTATAATTACTGTAAAATAATATTGGAGGTAGAAACCGAAATGAAAAATTTTAAAAAGTTAATTGCAATTATCCTTTCTGTTCTTCTTATTTCAACATTTGCACTTCCCGTTGTATCTTTTGCTGCAGCAGAAGTAGTTGATGATGAACATCAGACTCCTGAAGATTTTATTGATGACAAAACAGATGAAGATGGCGAAATAATCTGGACTGAAATTTCTCCCGGTCTTTTTATTCCGACTTTCTTTTTTGAAGTTATTGATTCAATTCTCACTTCACTTCGTGCTATTTACAACCAGTTCCTTGGATTCTTTGCAACTTTGATTCCCAATCCTGATGATTTCTTACCCGAGATTCCCGAATGTCCTGAAGAAGTTACATCAGAAATTGCAGCATAAATTAAAAAATATAGAAAACCACCTTTCGGGGTGGTTTTTTTGATTAGGAGTAATGTATGGTACATGAATCTATAAGAATTTTTCGGTTATACTGTGAGCTTACTCCGGAAATGGTTTCAGAAGTAACAGGTATTCCACTTTCGAGATATAAAAAAATCGAACTCGGAGAAATTGAACCATCAGAAAAAGATGCAGAGAAACTTGCAAAGCTTTTTAATGTGGAAGTGAATGATTTGCTCTACGGCATAACGGATTCATCCAAATATTCTGTTCGTCAGGAAATTGATGATGGCTTGTTTGCAACGGAAGAAATAAAACAGATGGTAAAACTGAAAATAACAGATCTTTCTCCGAAAGAGAAAAAGTTGATTCTTCTCATTCGCAATTCCGACAACAGTGAATCAAATTTCGATGAAGCAATTAATATTATATTGGAAAAGTAAAGCAGAGAGTTTGCGTACTCTCTGCTTTTTGTAAACAATAATTTATTGAAGAGTTAGGAGTTAGAAGTTAGGAGTTAGGAGTGTCGGAAGTGCTGACGCACTTGTTCCGATACGCTCTATATAATACAAATGGGGTAAGGGGCAAAGCCCCTTCATAAACTCCTCACTTCTCATTCCTCACTCCTCACTAAACAATAATTTAGCTCCGCTAAATTATTGTTTATACAAGTGTAACTTTTTTCATAATCTGATCTTCATAAGGCTTATCTCTGCCGTCAGTGTCCACTTCTGCAATAGCATCAACAACATCCATACCTTTGGTAACTTTACCGAAAGCAGCGTAGTTTCCGTCAAGGAAAACTGCATCTTCGTGGCAGATGAAGAACTGTGATGATGCTGAATCGGGATGCTGTGAACGGGCCATAGAGATAACACCACGTGTGTGTGAAAGCTTGTTCATAACACCGTTAGCAAGGAATTCCCCTTTGATGTTTTCGTCTGAACCGTGATAGCCTGTGCCTGTGGGGTCACCGCCCTGAATCATAAATCCGCTGATAACTCTGTGGAAAATAAGACCGTCATAAAAGCCTTCTGACACGAGCTTCTCAAAATTCTTGACTGTGATCGGTGCTGTTTCGGGATAAAGTTCAAGCTCAATAACTCCACCATTTTCCATTTCAATTTTAACCATATTTATTCTCCTGTTACTTTTTTATGTATTATAACATAAAACAAAAGCAAATAAAACATATTGTATAAAAAATAGCAACAATTTTTTACATCAATTTTGATTAATTTTGGTTAAAAAGATAAAAAAGTGATTGAAATTTCTGCCGAAGTATGTTACAATACTTTCATTGCAATAAAAAAACTATGCTGAAGTCAAAAAAATTGTGTATTTTGACAACAAGCATATAGGAGGCAAATACATTGAAAACTTACAGTTCAGACAAAATTCGTAACATTGTTATAGCAGGCCGTGGCGGCAGAGGTAAGACAACTCTTGCAGAAGCAATGCTTTATCTTGCAGGTGCAACAGACAGACTCGGCCGTGTTCTTGACGGAAATACAGTAATGGACTTCGATGCAGAAGAAAAGAGAAGAAAGTCTTCTGTTCAGACAGCAGTTGCTCCCATTGAATGGCTTGATGCCAAGATCAATCTTCTTGACACTCCCGGTTCTTTTGACTTTGCTGGCGGTGTTGCTGAAGGTATGCGTGCAGCAGGTACAGCTCTTATTGTTCTCCAGTCAGGCGGCGGTGTTGACGTTGGTGCGGAAAAGGCATATAAGACTGCTATCAAACACGGCAAATCAATCATGTTTGTAGTTTCAAAGTGTGACGATGAAAACGGTCATTTCTTCCAGACATTCGATTCTCTCAAGGAAGTTTACGGAACACCCTGCTGTCCCGTTGTTGTTCCTCATATTGTTGACGGTAAAGTTGACTGTTACATAGATTTCGCAACAGGCAAGGCATTCAAGTATGACGGCGGCAAGAAGACGGAAGTTCCCGTTCCCGAAGGTGAAAAGATCGAAAGAATGAGAAATGAGCTTCTCGAAGCAGTTGCAACAACTGACGATGAGCTTATGGAAAAATTCTTCGGCGGTGAAGAATTCACACAGGAAGAAATCTACAACGGTCTTTCTGCAGGTATCACAGACGGTACGGTTTACCCCATATTTGCTTGCTCAGGTTACACAACAGAAGCTGTTGATCTTATCCTTGATTCAATCGCAAATTTTGCGCCCTCTGCTGCTGCAAAGACAGGCGAAGGCGACTTCAAGTGCGATCCCGACGGTCATCTTGCAGCTATCTGTTTCAAGTCAGTTGCTGACCCATTCGTCGGTAAGATGTCATTCTTCAAGGTTGTTTCAGGTAAGCTGACTCCCGACCGTAGTGCTGTAAATGCCAGAACAGGCGAAACAATCAAGGTTGGTAAGCTCCTTACAATCAAAGGCGGTAAGCAGGAAGAAGCAACTTGCATCACAGCAGGTGACATCGGTGTTGCAACAAAGCTTTCAGGCGTCCGCACAGGTGATACACTCTGCTCAGAAAAGAAAGTCGTTGAGCTTAAAGGCGTAAGCTTCCCGAAGCCCTGCCTTTCAATGGCAGTCAAAGTTCGCAAAAAGGGCGAAGAAGATAAGGTTGCTTCAGGTCTTAAGAAACTTATGACAGAAGATCCCACAATTGATTTCTATACAAATGAAGAAACAAAGGAAATGATCCTTGCAGGTATCGGCGAACAGCATCTTGATATTATAGTATCAAAGCTTAAAGCTAAGTTCGGCGTTGAAGTTGATCTCACTCCCGCAAAGGTTGCATACAGAGAAACAATCAAGAAAAAGGTTGAAGTACAGGGCAGACATAAGAAACAGTCCGGCGGTCACGGTCAGTTCGGTGATGTATGGATCAGATTTGAACCCTGTGAAGGTGAAGACCTTGTATTTGCAGAAGAAGTATTCGGCGGCTCAGTTCCCAAGAACTTCTTCCCTGCAGTTGAAAAGGGACTTCGTGAAAGCGTTCAGAGAGGTCTTGTTGCAGGCTATCCCGTAGTTGGCATCAAAGCAACTCTTTATGACGGTTCATATCATCCTGTTGACTCTTCTGAAATGGCATTCAAGACTGCAGCTTCACTCGCATTCAAGAAGCTCAATCCCGATGCTCAGCCCGTAATTCTTGAACCCATCGGAACTCTTAAAGCATTTATGCCTGATGACAATCTCGGTGACATCATGGGTGATATCACAAAGCGTCGTGGCCGTGTGCTCGGTATGGGACCTGCAGAAGAACCCAAGATGCAGATGCTCGAAGCTGAAGTTCCCATGGCTGAAATGGGCGATTTCGCAACAGTTCTCCGCAGTGTAACAATCGGTAGAGGTTATTTTGACTTTGAATTCTGCCGTTACGAAGAAGCTCCCATGAGCGTAGCTCAGAAAGTTATTGAGGAAGCACAGAAGAACGCAGAAGAGGAATAATAAAAAATTTCCATCCAAACAAATATTTTCACATCCGCCGTCGGAAATTTTTCCGGCGGCGTTTGTGCTTGCAAAAAAACACAGTCACATTCGTGACTGCGCCAGTTTATACATTATTGAATTCTTCACCGATCATTTCATATTTTCCGCTTCTGAGGATTCTTAAAAGATCATCGTTTGTTTTTATCGGTTCATCTGTGATGATTCCGCCTGTTGCAAGATTATGCGGTCTGTGGAAATCACTGCCGCTGACACGTATTGCCATGTTGTTTTTATCAGCCCACTGTGCCGCTTTAAAATTGCTTTCGACGTCTGATTTGCCATTGTGGACTTCAGCGCCGTCGAGGTAAGCGGGATTTATTCTTATCATCATTTTTCTGAAAGGATGAGCCTGAACTACCAACATGTTATTTTCTTTTGCAAGACTGTAGAACTTTTTCGGATAAAGCTTCATAAGATTGCCGTTGTTTCTTAAGAATTCTTCAGTTACACCGTAAACAAGATAGTCGTTTGCCGTTGCGTAATAACGGATTTCCATTCCGAGAAGAACAGAAAAATTTTCATCTGCACATTTCAGTGCTTCTTTGTAACCGCTTAAATAAAAATCAATATCCGTCTGAGGTCTCCATACCCGTGACGGCTTGAATGTCATGGGCGAATAGTGGTCTGTGATGACAATTCCGTTGTAGCCTGCTTCTTTATACATTTTTACAATTTCACCGGCAGGAACCTGTCCGCAAAGACTTGTTTCCTTTGTGTGACAATGAAGCTCATATTTATATTGCATTTTTTCACTTCCTTGTGAGTATATTAACAGATTTTGACTATCCGGTCAACATATTGAAAAGAAAAAATAAAAATGTTAAAATTTATTGTAACCTTTTTTGATTCTGATGTGTCTATATTATGAAGGCAGGAAAAATTTATGCTTTTATTTTACCTTAATGCCATCAGCAATGATGACGGGAAACGGACATTTGAATATTATTATGTAACATATCGCCGTCAGATGTTTATTGCGGCAAAATCAGTTCTGCATAACGATTCGGATGCTGAAGACGCTGTACATAACGCATTTCTCGGAATTTCAAAGCACATTGACGTGTTGCTTTCTGCAGATGAAAACCAGGGCAGATGTTACTGCATAAAGGCTGCAAAGAATGCGGCTTTGAATATTGCACGCAAAAACAGCCACACAGACAGTGTCGTGAGCATTGAAGATATGTATGATGTGGCTGATGAACGTTCATTTGAAGAGCTGATTGATAAATGTGAGTATGAAGATGTGCTCCATGTTATCAGAAATATGGATGATGTCTACCGTGATGTGCTTTATCTCAGATATGTTATGGATATGCCCGTTAAAAAAATCGCTCAGGTGCTTGGCAGAAAGGAATCAACTGTCAAACAACAACTGGTGCGAGGTAAAAAAATGTTGATTTCTGCCCTTTCGGAGGAGGTGATGACTGCAAATGGCAAGTGAAATGTTGAAAAAGGCGCTTCTGGCGTCGGCACATGAGGAGTATTTGAATATAGAAAAATCTTGTGAAACGGATTTATGGGAACCCTCTGAACAGTTTTGTACTCAGATGGAAAACCTTTTGAGGCAGGCGAAGAAACGCCGTTTTGTAAAGACAAGAAAAGTGTTGCTTGTTGCGGCAGTCATCTTCCTTATTTCCGTTATGACAGTTTTCTCCTTTGCAAGTGTGCGGGAAAATGTAATCAATTTCTTCAAAGAATATTATTATACACATTTTGATCTGGAATACGGCATTGATGAGCCGGGTGATATTGTTATCGGTAACGGAATAAACACGGTTTATACATTTTCATCTCTTCCCGACGGTTTTGAGCAGATAAGTGTCACCGAGAATGACCACTCCGTTATAACTGTCTGGGAAAAGGAAAACGGCGATTCAATCATTTTATCACAGGGTGACGGAATCACAAAACGCAGTGTTGATGTTGAAAGGCTGAAAAAGTCCGAAACGGTGTCAAACGGTATTGTTTATGAGTTTTACACAGAGGAAGATTATATTCTGATTCTGTGGAACACATCCGAATATACATTCAGCATCGATTACTACGGAAAAATGAACGGTGAAGAAATAATAAAACTGGCAGAGAGCCTGACGGGGGAAGAAAAATGAAAAGATTTGTCGCATTACTGATATGTATAGTAACAGTTTTCGGCTGTCAGTTAAATGTTTTTGCCGAAAGTTGTTCAGATACGGAAACCTTTGTGGTTGTTCCGTCAACAACAGCGCCTATTGCAAATCTTCAACCGGAATACAAAAATATCAACAGTATAAATATTACTTTTTATGTGGCAAACGGACGGGCATACGCTACTTATGCTGTATCTTCCAAAAAAAACAGTGTAACCGTTTCTGTCAAAATCGAGAAAAGAACTCTCGGTTTTATCTGGGTTGATATAGGTGACGGTAAACAGGAAAAAACAGACAAAAAATATTTATCAGGCTCTTATTCCGTGCCTGTCAGTGAAAGCGGAATATATCGTATGTCTGTTGAAGTAAAGTGTAACGGTGAAAAGGTTACGAAAACATCGGCATTTGATTATGACCATAAAATCCTCATGGGAGATGCAAATTCTGACGGTGTTATCCATGCAAATGATGCAAGACAGATACTGCGTTTTTCTGCAAAGCTTCAGAAGTATAATAATAATCAGAAATTAATTTGCGATATAGATAAAAACGATTATATTACTGCCGCTGATGCAAGAATAGTGCTTAGAATGTCAGCAAAGCTGGTCTGAGGAGAGGATTGAATGAAAAGGATAGTTTCCGTTTTTGCGGTATTGCTGTTGCTTCTGACATTTTCTGTGGGAGCATATGCGGAAATTGTTGTGGATGACAAATGGTTTGGTGATATGCTTTTTGATTATATTGTCGGGTCAGGTCATACAAACGGTTCTGTCGGAGCAAGTCCCGACTATGTGAACACAAATAACACCTCTATGGCGTTTTATATATCAGGTACGGGAAAAGTAAATGTTACATATACAATTTCACTCAGGTCGAGCAATGCAAAAAGTGCAACTGCTGAGATTTATCTTGAAAAACATATTCTCGGACCTTTCTGGCAAAGACTGAATATACAGTGGAAGGATACTTTTACGGAAAGATATCATGTGCAGTCTTTTACCGCAAATGTCAAAGAAAGCGGTCTTTACAGAGTGACGATGAATGTTACTGCAGGCAAGGACAAATTCAAAACTTCTGCTTCATTTGACTATGAAAAAGGACAGATGCTCGGTGATGTAATTGCTGACGGAAGAATCACCGCTGCTGATGCACGAAAAGTTCTGCGTTATGCCGCAAAACTTGAAAGCTATTCTCTGAATATTGAAATAAACGGAGATGTCAACCGTGACGGACAAATAACATCGGCAGATGCAAGACTGATTCTGAAAATTTCAACATTGGGATTGTAAGGAGGTTATTTTTATGAAAAAAACATTATCAATGATTTTGGCAGTTGTTATGCTTTTTGGTGCTGTTTCATTTTCTGCTTTTGCAGAAGATAAGGATAAATATGCTCCCGAACAATATTCCGATGAGGAATATGCGGCAGGTTTTTCATTCAAGTATATTTATGTTGTAATTAAAAATGAGTATTCATTTCAGGAATTTACACCTGAAATGCTCAGCGCCGAACTTGTAGACAGAATTGAAGGTCCGTATCCGTTCGAACCCGATAACGAAAGCTACGATAAGGACAGATGGGAACTTTTGCTGATAGTTTATCTGAAAGAACAGACAAAGGAAAATGTTATAAAGTTGTATAATGAGATGAAAGAAAGCAAATTTGTTTCAGCACTCGAGCTTGGATTTATTTATACATATCTTCCCATTTATCCCGATTCACCTGAAGAGATAGGTTATTATTCGGGACAGTACAGACCTTCTGTTTCGCCTGAAAATGAAGCATATATTGCCGCAGGAAAGACTATGATTCGTAATCCCTATTACCAGACATATTATAATGAACTGCTTGCACACAGTGTTTCTGTTTATGAGCAGTTTGCAGATTATATGGGTGATGTGGATTACATATCATATTTTGCCGAGAACTATATGAACGAAGATATAAATTATTTAACGCTTATTTTTAATAATCAGATAGGCTTGCCTGACGAAGAAGGTGCGGTAAGAGATTATAACATATCCGTTCTCTCAAAATACTTTGATGAAGAAGAAATCCTTTATGTCAGTGACGTTGATCTTACAGCCGTGGTAGAAATCAGCAAAGAGAAAAAGGATGTCATCAAGGAAATCGAAGAACTTGCATTTATCGGTGATGCGTTCTTTAAACAGAGTTCCGGAGGGCAGCTTTGCGTCACAGGACAGTATAATCTTGGAAATGTACATGGTGAAAAAGATGTAATGACCGTTGATACAGAAAAAATCACCGCTGCAGATGCAAGGCTTATTCTCAGATATTCGGCAGGTCTTGAAAAGATTGAGAAAGAGCCAAAAAGATTCTTTTACTGTGCAGACATGAACTTTGACGGTGTAATCAATTCGGCAGATGCAAGACTTGCGTTGCGTACAGCTGCAGGGCTTGAACAGACATATGAAATCTGCTTCGGATATTCCGATATGTGGTATGATCCTATGGGGTATGATACTCAGTTGTGGTAAAATTCAGCACAGCTTAGTTTTTATAGGTGTTGTGAAATGAAAAAAATTGTTTGTTTATTCTTAATCTTAACTCTGATATTTTCAGCTTGTGTGACGGCAAATGCACAAGAAACCGTAAGTGAAAAACCCTCAATTGTTGAGCCTACAACCGGAGTTGATATTCCTCAGACAAGCTCTACTCAGAATATCAGTATTACATTTTTTGTTTCAAACGGAAAATCACATGTTTCATATTTTTGTGCTGCAAATGTAAACGACATATCGGTTAATGCTGTTTTTGAAAAGAAAACGCTGGGGCTCTTCTGGGTGAATATCGGAGATGAATATCAGCAAAAAACAGATAAAAAGTATTTGTCAGGTTCTTATTCCGTGCCCGTGGACGGCAGCGGGGAATACAGAGTAACGGTCAGATTCAATGTTGCAGGAGAAAAAATGAAGCTGAGTTCCGTTTATGAATATAATGAAAATATTTTAATGGGTGATGCAAATTCTGACGGAATAATCACATCGAATGATGCTCGTATGATTCTGCGTTTTTCTGCAAAGCTTCAGAAATTCAGTAATGAACAGAAAAAGATTTGCGATATAAATAAGAACGGCACGATTACCGCTGCAGATGCAAGAGTTGCATTAAAAATGTCGGCAAAATTGATTTAAAATTATAAAGGGAGGTCATTTTATGAAAAAGACATTATCGTTATTTTTAGTTGTTGTTATGCTTTTGGGGGTATTGGCATTTTCCGTTTTTGCTCAAGAAACCACATATGTTCCCGAAAAATATTCTGATGAGGAATATGCGGCAGGATTTTCTTTTAAGTGCATTTATGTTATAATTAAAAATGAATATTCCTTTGAAGAATTTACACCGGAAAAACTGGGATCAGATCTGATAAGTGAGATTGTTGCTGATGAATTTGATCCTGATAATAAATATTATGATGAAACCACATGGGAACTGCATCTTGACTTATATCTTAAAGATCCCTCAAAGAAAAATGTGGTTGAGCTTTATAAGCAGATGTCAGCAAATAACTATGTAAAAAAGGCATATATTGACCGTCTTGATTACAGACTTCCGTTCTTTCCCGAAAGTGCTCAGGATATAGGATTTTACACAGGGGAATATATCCCTTGGGTAAGCCCTGATAATGAAAACTACATTGCAAACGGATCAAATATGCTCAGAAACCCCTATTATCAGACATTTTATAACGAACTGCTTGAATACAGCAATGCAATTTATAAGCAGTTTGCGGATTATATGGGCGATATGGATTACATCGCATATTTTGCTGAAAACTATTTTGATAAAGATGAAAATTATGTGACGCTTATTTTTAATAATCAGATAGGATTGCCTGACGAAGAGGGTGCGATAAGAGATTATAATATTTCTGTACTGGAAAAGTATTTTGATAAAGAAGAAATTCTTTATGTTGGCGATACTGTATTTGCCGCAGCAGTTTGTATTGACAAAGATAATAAGGATATCATCAGGGAAATTGAAGAGCTTGCATTTATCGGTGATGCATTCTTTTCAGACATCGGGGTGTATCCTGCAATGGTCGGGACATACACTCTGGGAAATGTTATTGGTGCAGAAACAGAAACTTATTATGAAGATCCGTCTCTGAACAAACCGCTGAAAAAAGTGTCTGCCGCAGATGCAAGGTTTGTTTTAAGATATTCAGCAGGTCTTGAAAAGGTGGAAGCAGACAAACGTTTCTATTTCTGTGCTGATATGAATTTTGACAATGAAATCAATTCTGCCGATGCAAGGCTTATTCTTCGCACAGCGGCAGGACTGGAAGACAAATATGAAGTATACTACGGTTCTTTTGTTCAATGGAATGACTATATGGGCTCCGAGCTTAAGAGGTGATAATTTATGAAAAAGATAACAACAATAATTCTTTCTTTAATAATGGTGCTTTCTGCATTTGCGGTTCCTGTTTCGGCTGAAAACAAAACAGCTGAAATGTATGTAAAAAGCACACCCAACTGGCTTTATGACCATGAACTTGCGGATAAGTATGTGTTCCCCGATTATTTCACGGCAGGCAGAATATGCAGTATCAGGTTCGCACTTAACGGTATCGAAACACTCGATTTATGTGAGTTTGATGTTATATACAACAGTGATGTTTTTGAATTTGTTCAGGTTCATATGTATGAGGTTATTGTGCCTGAAATGATTGGTGCTGTTCCTGATGAAACTCCTGTTGCAACTGCAGAAAAGATATCAGACGGAAAACTGCATGTTACCGTAAAGGGAAATGATAATATCAAAAAACAGTATTTTTATGTAAGTCTCGGCTTTAATGTGAAGTCAACGGGTGATACGGATATTGCCGTGAAGAATATAATTCTCACTGATTGCGGCGGAAACAGCTACGATGCTAAAGTCAATACGGACAGAGTCCCTGTCAAAAGCCTTTCTTCAGACGAAATTCCCGCAGTAAAGCTTAATTTTGAAAAAACTCTTTCATATCATTACGGTTCAAGCAATTATGTGACATCAGTGCTTTCACGACCGATGACAGTCAGCGAAGCCGTATCGGTTGTGCAGGTGACCGGCGGAGAATGTGAAATAATTGTTGTGAATGATAAGGGCGAAAGACTTCCTGATGAATATATGGTTCCCACAGGTGCAAGACTTGTTGTTCTGTATAACGGTGTGAGTGTGTTTGTTACGAATTTTGTTCTCATCGGCGATGTGAACGGTGATGCAAAAATTACTGCCTCAGATGCCAGAAAAGTTCTCAGGTATTCTGCAAAGCTTGATACAAAATCAATGGATGAAGCAGAGGCTGATGCTGCAAATGCGGCAAAGGATAATCCCGAAATCACTGCCGCTGATGCAAGAGAAATTCTCAGATGCAGCGCAGGAATCGGTCATACATACTCAGATTTGTACGAATATCATTGCAGACTCAGAAAAAGTTATCCCTGGCTTATCAATGATAATATCAGATAATGCATAAATTTTAATCAAACGCAAAAAATACCTCCGAAGAAAAATTTCGGAGGTGTTGTTTTATGCTGATCGTTAAAAATCTTTGTGTTGCCGCAAAGGCTGTAAAAATTATAAAAATTCTTACTGTTCTGAAATTTATCATTGCGGTTTTTGCATTCGGAATTGTGATTAAAAATACCGTCTGTGCTGTTCGCTGACTACCCATAAGGAAGTATTTCTTTAAAATATGAACTTTTGGCACAATAATGCGTTAAAACTCCCCGATATGCGTCAGCATTATCGGGGAGTTTGGCCTTTTCTTGTATCCAAAATTTATATTTTAAAGTGCTTCGCAGTTTCGTAAGAACAGAAAATTTCTTGTATTGAAGCCAAAAATGCAGCAAGGCTGTCGCCTTGCGAGGCTTTTGGCAAAAATACAGGGAATTTTGTTCGAGAAACAAATACTGCCTTACGGGTAGTCAGCGTCAATGAATAGCCATATGCTTTGCTGTTTCGATAGCCTTGTTGACCAATTCATCATCCCACGCTGCATTTTCGGCTTCTTCTGCCATCTGCGGTGTGGGTTTTGTTCTGGGATGTTTTGGTGTAAAAACTGTACAGCAATCCTCGAAAGGCTCGATTGAAATATCGAATGTGTCGATTTTTCTTGAAATTTCGATGATTTCATTTTTATCCATGCCGATACAAGGTCTGAATACGGGAAGTCCTGCAGCGGCATCGGTACAACGCAGTGCCCACATTGTCTGCGATGCGACCTGACCAACGCTTTCACCAGTTATGAGTGCTCCGCAGTCCTTGCTTTCTGCGATTCTTGTGGCAATCTTCATCATGATTCTTCTCATGGTGATTGTGAACATATCCTCGGGAGAATTATCTCTGATTGCTTCCTGAATTTCAGTAAAATGAACTGTGTAAAGGTCGATTCTTCCGCTGTAGCGTGCAACTTTTTTAAGAAGTTCATGCACTTTCATCTCTGCTCTTTCGGAAGTGTAGGGAGGTGATGCAAAATGCACGGCTGTGAGCTGGAGTCCTCTTTTTGCCATCATCCATGCTGCAACGGGGCTGTCAATACCGCCTGAAATAAGTACACAGGCTTTACCGCCTGTACCTGTGGGCATACCGCCTGCACCCTTGAGCTGATTACCGTGAATGAAAGCATGATTATCTCTTACTTCAACGGTAACCTTGACATCGGGATTATGAACATCAACTTTCAGATGGTGCAGATGTGACAGCAGGAAACCGCCCACTTCGTTGCATATCTGAGGAGAATTGTAGGGGAATTTTTTGTCTGAACGTTTTGCTTCAACTTTGAAAGTTCTTGCA
This sequence comes from Clostridia bacterium, assembly GCA_017531385.1. GTDB lineage: Bacteria > Bacillota > Clostridia > Oscillospirales > Acutalibacteraceae > UBA1081. Next base: position 20,935 of record JAFXLD010000037.1, on the reverse strand, counting down.
AAGGAAAGCTCGTCCCTTAAATATTCAAGTGCCGTATTTTTGATAACGTCAATATCTTTTTCGCACTGTGCTGCACGTGAAATTCCTACGACACCGAAACAATGCTGAATAATATCAACTGCTTTGTCAAAATCAATGTTTTCATCCACCGGTGCAATAACACAGGTTGACTGTGAACGTGTGAATTTGAATTCGCCGACAGCATGACGAAGCCGCTGTCTGATATTTTTCATAAGAATATCTTCAAATGTTCTTCTGTTAAGCCCTTTTAGAGCAAGTTCGCCGTCTTTTAAAAGTATAATTTCCTTCATTTTTTTTGTATCTCCATTTTATCTTCTTATTCGCATAACGATTTTGTCGAGTGCTTTCACAACTTCATCCATGTCACGCTTTGTTGTATATCTTGAAAGGCTGATTCTGATTGCAGAGTCAATTCTTTTTCCGTCAAGACCGATTGCAGTCAGAACTTCGCTTCTGTGACCTTTTTTACAGGCTGAACCTGCCGAAACATAAATACCCTGTTCTGAAAGTGAATTCACGATGGTCTGTGAGGGCACACCCAGAACGGAAAGATTGATTATATAGGGAAGTGCGTCATCGGGTGAATTTATATGAACACCGCCGATTTTTGTAACTTCACGGACAAAATAATCACGGATGGTTTTTGTATCTGCAAGCTCTTGTGTAATGTTCGGTAATGATTTTACGGCAGTACCAAAACCAACGATTGCAGGCATGGCTTCCGTACCCGAGAAAATGCCTTTTTCCTGACCTCCGCCAACAACATGAGGCTGAATTTTTACACCTTTTCTGATGTAAAGTGCTCCTGCACCTTTAGGACCGTGGATTTTATGGGAGCTAACCGTCATAAGGTCTATACCTGCTTTTGACGGATTCAGAGGGATTTTTCCGAATCCCTGAACAGCATCAACATGAATGAGTGCATCTGATGAGGCTCTTTTTACGGCAGTTTTTATCTGATTTATGGGATTGATTGTTCCGATTTCGTTGTTGACTGCCATAATGCTTATGAGAATGGTTTTTGAGTTTATGGCATTCATAAGCTCCATGGGGGAGAATGCACCGTTCATATCAGGTTTGAGTCTTATGATTTCAAAACCCTGCTCCTCGAGCTTTTTCATACATTCACTAACGCTCGGATGCTCAAGCGAAGTTGTGATTATTCTGTTGCCTTTTCGTTTGTTTGCATTGACAGCACCGAAAATTGCTGTATTGTTTGCGGTTGTACCGCTTGTTGTAAAGAATATTTCGTCTTTTGAACAGGACAGTGCATCTGCAAGATTCTGCCTTGCGTTTTCGATAGCCTTTGAAGCTTCAACGCCTTTGCTGTGCAGTGATGAAGGATTGCCGTAGTTTTCCGTGAGCATTTTCATCATTGCATCTGCGGCTTCACGGCAGACTTTTGTGGTTGCACTGTTGTCAAGATATATTTCCAATTGTATCAACTCCTTGTAATGATTATTTGTATATCATTACATCTTATGTATCGGGTTGTAATTTGTTAAAAGTAACAAGGTTCAAGACCATAGTCGGGATAGTCGGCATAAAGATGTGAAAAGTCGTTCTGATAAACAAGCTGAACATCCATATCGTATCTGCCCGTGCCTTTTTTGAAAAACACAATTTTTGTGACACCCGTGTTAAGAAAATGCGGGTCAAAAATAAGTTTTGTCGGGTCAAGTCCCAGTGCTGAATGAAACAGAAATGTGTTAAACGCCGCATGTGCCACAACTGCGACTTTTGCACCGTCTTTATAACGGCTTCTGATATGTCGGAGCACTTTTTCAGCTCTTTCAAGCTGTCTGTAATCGTCCCAACCGCTTGTGAAGCTTATCATACGGTCATTTTCAGTGTAACCGTCTGCAAGAATTATACGGGGAAACATCTCTTTAGCTTCGGCAAAAGTGAGTCCGGGATAATCTTCTTCTTTTCCGCCGTTTTCGGAAAGCAGAGGATGAAGAATAATATTGTGAGCACCGTTTTCGGGCTGATTTTCTGCAACAAAAGTTGCTGTGTGCATAGCTCTTCTCAGACCGCTTGCAAAAATCGCATCAAAGGGGTAATTTCTGAATCTTTTACCCAGAAGCTCAGCCTGACGCTGACCTTTTTCTGTAAGAGGCACATCGTTTCTGTCAAGGTCTGAGAAACCGTCCATGCTCTGTCCGAGATTACCGTAGGTCTGACCGTGACGGATTATATAAAGTTCAAGATCAATTTCATTTGTTTTTGCAGACATTAAATCACATCCTAAAAAATTATTATATCATATCGCAGCGTATTTCGCAAGCAAAAAAACAGCCTTTTAAGGCTGCTTGTTGAAAATCTTTTCAAGCTCCATAGCAGAGCAGTTTTCTTTTATTATGTATCGTGAAAGACCGTTATAATAAAGTGCCGTTGCGGTATTGTCTTTATCCTGCCAGATGAAGATTTCGATATTATCCCATGTGATTTTTTTTGCATCATCGGGAATTTTTACGGGTTCGTCTTCTGTCAGATACGCATAGTTGTAATTTCTTACCGTAACAGAGCCGTTTGTTGTTGCGATATTGTATTCCGTGTATTTTTTCCGTGTTACGGTGTGCAGGGTTTCTGCTTTTTCTGTCAGATATTTTTCGGGCATACAAAGAGAATCCGAATCCAGCAATATATCATAAACGGTTACTTCCGAATTTTCATTGATCTCGGAAAACTGTTCATTTATCGCAGAAATTGCACTTTCTCTTCCGGTGTATACGGAAACCGCCACTGCCGGAACAGATATTATAAACATTGCCATAAACAATATAGAAAACGGCAGTCTGATTTTTTCAAAAAGTTTTTTCAAAGGAATCACCTGCTTATATAGTAAATATAAAACCGATAAATGTCAAGGACAAATTGTTTTTACGGGCATATTATGTTAACGGGTGATATTATGCCTTATTCTAAAAAAATCAAACGAAGGCGAAAGACAGTTCTTCTGCTGATTGCGTTTATAATATTGTTTGCTGTTGCATTTTTTGTGATCGATTTAAGAATACAACCTGTGCTGTCAGCCATGGCAGAATCAAGAGCCAAAAATATTGCATCTGAAGCTGTCAATGATGCTGTCCGTAAGGTGCTTTGTGAAAAGAATCTCAGATATGAAAATCTTGTTGAGCTGACGAAAAATGAATCGGGTTCAATAATGGCGGTTACTGTAGACAGCGTTAAAATCAATCAGCTTTGTGCTGAAATCAGAGGTATTATAACGGATACACTCAATAATCTGGGAGAAAAAACAGTTTCAATTCCTGTCGGGTCACTTACGGGAGTTGATGTTCTTTCGGGCAGAGGTCCAAGGCTTGATATTGGAATAACACTTTCAGGCTCTGCAATAACAAAAATTGATAACGATTTTCACACTGCAGGAATCAATCAGACAAGACATCAGATGATACTCCATGTTGATACGAAAATATATGCCATTATGCAAAGCGGTAATATTTCAGCAGAAATCTCAAACAGTATTGTTGTAGCGGAAACCGTAATAGTCGGACAAGTGCCTGAAATTTATTCAGACGGGTCAAGCGACCTGTGGCAGAATCTGATGGGATATGAATAAAATAATTGAAAATCTGACAGGCTTGTGATATAATAAAATGTAATCATTTACGGAGGAATTAACATGGATTTCAAAACAGCACAACTGAAAGCACAGGAGCTCAGAGATACGCTCAACTATCATATTTACAAGTATTATGTTGAAAACACAAATGAGATTTCTGACTATGATTATGATATGATGATGAGGGAATTACAGGTTATTGAAACAGAATTTCCCGAACTTCTCACAGCCGATTCTCCCACTCACAGAGTAGGCGGCAGTGCAGAAGGACAGTTTGAAAGCGTTGTGCATGAAGTCCGTATGGAAAGTCTGCAGGATGCTTTTTCCGAAGATGAACTGCTTGACTTTGACCGCCGTGTGAAAGAAGTCTGTCCCGATGCGCAGTATGTTGTCGAACCGAAAATTGACGGTCTTTCCGTGTCACTGGAATACCGTGACGGCATATTCACAATCGGCTCAACAAGAGGTGACGGTGATGTGGGTGAAAATGTAACTGCGAACCTGAGAACTGTCCGTTCAATTCCTCTTAAAATAAAAAAAGAACTGCCTCTTATTGAAGTAAGAGGTGAAGTGTACATGTCCCGTGAAACTTTTGCAAAACTTGCTGCTGAACAGGATATGAACGGCGAAAAGCCCTTTAAAAATCCGAGAAATGCGGCAGCAGGAAGTCTGAGACAGAAAAAACCTGAAATAACAGCGCAAAGACAGCTTGATATTTTCTGTTTCAATATTCAGCGTGTTGAAGGCACAGAAATAACTTCCCACAAGCAGTCTCTTGATTTTATCAAAGAACTGGGATTCAGAACAGTTCCGTTCTATACACTTTTTGACAATATTGACGATGTTATCGGAGAAATCAGACGAATCGGCAGTGTCAGGGATTCTCTGCCCTTTGATATTGACGGTGCGGTTGTAAAGGTGAATGATTTTTCTCACCGTGCTTTGCTCGGCAGTACCGCAAAATTCCCGAAATGGGCAGCAGCGTTCAAATATCCTCCCGAAGAAAAAGAAACAACACTTATTGATGTTGAAGTAAATGTGGGAAGAACGGGTGTGCTGACACCTACGGGTGTTTTTGAGCCTGTCATTCTTGCGGGAACAACCGTCAGCCGTGCAACACTTCATAACGAAGATTTCATAAATGAAAAGAAACTCGGCATCGGCGACAGATGTATAATCAGCAAAGCAGGGGATATAATTCCCGAGGTTGTGCGTGTTGTGAAGCACTGTGAAAACGGTACGGTCTATAAATTGCCCGATTCCTGTCCGTCATGCGGAAGTAAGACTGTCCGTGAAGAGGGTGAAGCCGCAGTCCGATGTATTAACCCTGAATGTCCTGCACAGCTTCTTCGCAATCTCATTCATTTCTGTTCCCGTGATGCGATGGATATTGAGGGAATGGGCGAAGCAGTGCTCGAAACTTTTGTTGAAAAAGGGCTTATCAAAACAACTCCCGATATTTTCACTCTGAAAAGAGAAGAAATTGCAGTCATTGACCGTATGGGTGAAAAATCTGCAGACAATCTGATTTCTGCGGCCGAAAAATCAAAGCAGAATGATCTTTACAGGTTAGTTTATGCACTCGGTATCCGTCATATCGGTCAGAAAGCGGCAAAACTTCTTTGCGATAAGTTCGGTGACATGGACGGCATAATGTCAGCATCAATCGAAGAGATTGCTTCGATTGACGGATTCGGCATGATAATGGCTGAAAGTGTTTATGAATTCATGCAGAGAGAGGGCACTCACGATATTATTGCTAAGCTTAAAGAACTCGGACTTAATATGAAGTCTCTGCGTGAAGTCAAGGATAAACGCTTTGAGGGCATGACCTTTGTCCTTACGGGTACTCTTTCAAAATTCACAAGAAGTGAAGCGAGCGCAATAATCGAAGAATTCGGCGGAAAAACAGCATCTTCCGTTTCAAAAAAAACAACCTGCGTCCTTGCAGGTGAAGACGCAGGCAGTAAGCTTCGAAAAGCTAATGAACTTGGTATTAAGGTTATAAGTGAAGATGAGTTCGCGGTGATGATAAATCAGTAAAAAATCGAATACTGTTTATCCGATGCATCGGCTAATTGAATGTTATGCTCGGTAATAAGGCTGTCTTCAATGGCAGCCTTTTTTATTAAATTCTTTACCGTTATATCAAAGTTTGTGTTTTCGGAGTAATCAGCCTGGAACATGAAATCAACTCTGCCGTGGGCAAGCAGATCTTCAACAAGATGCCTGTTTGAATCGTCTTTGTAAACGGCAATTGATGAACCGCCGTAGGCTTTTACCATTTTCATGCAGGGAACGTCGGAAAGTCCGTCGCCTATGTAAAGCATATTCTGAAAACGGACACGTCTGTCGTTATCTGGTGTTGATTTGTTCAGGTCACGGTCATTTGCAACCTCAAGAACACCTTTGTTGATTCTGTAAATGAATTGTGTTTTTGAAGTGTAGTTGACTGCTGATTTCGGGAAAACGGCAACGTCATTTTCATCATAAAGAAATTCACTTGCGTAGATTTTTTTGAAGTGTCTGCCGATTTCGGAGCCCTCAATGATTTCCACAAGACCTGATGAAAGCACATAATGCTCAACAATAACACCGTTTTCGATACCAAAACGGTTCATCCGGTCAAACCATTCCGTTACACCCGGGAAAAATTCAATTGTTTTTCCGCAGTCAACGACTCTTTTTCTTGTAAGAGGGATATCAAGCTCGGCACTCTTTTTTATCATTGTGTACATATATGAAAGGATTTTATCCATATCATTTTTGTCACCGAAAGTGTTGGCTTCACTCCAGAATTCAGGCGCAGTCATTCCGAGACTGGGTATAAACTGATATTCCTGCATATCACGGGGACTGAGTGTACGGTCAAAGTCATACATTATCGCAAAAATGGGCATATCGGACATAAAATCAATCCTTTCTTTAACAATAAATCTATTTTATCAAAAAAAATTTTATATATCAAGTATTTCATTGACATTGGTTGTTAAATGCTGTAAAATTGGTTTTATAAGAATCCAGAAAACGGAGGAAAGAAAAATGGCAAAATCAACTCCAAAAGCACCTCATGCCGTAAAGCATCCTAATGCGATTTCCATCAGTGAAGCGATAGGCTATCTTTTCGGTGATATGGGTAATCTTTTTGTTCTGACGTTTGTTTCGACCTATCTCAAGGTTTTTTATACAGACTGTCTTTTACCGGGTCACGGTGCATCTGCTACAAAAATCAGTACAGATTTAACGGTTCTGTTCCTTGTTATCAGACTGTGGGATGCAATCAATGATCCGTTGTGGGGGATTATTGTTGATACGAGAAGACCGACAAAGAACGGTAAATTCCGTCCTTATCTCATGACTGTTTCGGTTCCTCTGGGATTGTCAACGGCGTTGTGTTTCCTTAATGTTCAGAATTACATTTCTTCTTATGCTCTTCTTCTTGCATTTGCATATATCACATACTGTGTTTACGGTATGCTTTATACTGCAATCAACATTCCTTACGGTTCACTTGCATCTGCTATCACAGATGACCCCAACGGCAGAACTCTGCTTTCAACAATGCGTTCAATCGGTGCAGGTGTCGGCGGTGCGGCTGTTACACTTGTTGCTCAGTCAATCATCTATGATGACGGCACAAAGCTCAATCCCGAAAAGACTTTTGTGGCAGTATGTGTGCTTTCAGCTCTCTCAATTGCAGCTTACATGACATGCTACAAAACAACAAAAGAACGCGTTCTTTATTCTCCCGAAAAGAAAAAGGTCAACCTCAAACTTACATACGGCACTCTTTTCAAGAGCCGTCCTTTCCTTACAGTTACAATTGCAGGTCTTGTTATCAGCGGACTTCTTCAGTTCGGTTCATTCAACCAGTACCTCACAAAGAACTATTTCGGCAACTCAAACCTTTCCATCTGGCTTACAATATCCACATATGCACCCATGGTTCTTCTTATTCTCTTCTGCCCGAAACTTGCTGCAAAATTCGGTAAAAAAGAGCTTTGCACAGCAGGTCTTGTTCTTGCAACACTTTCAAGCCTTGTAATGTGCTTTATCGGACCTAACGAAACTCTTCAGGCAAATCCCGTGCCTTATCTTATTCTCAATTTCGGTGTCGGTGCAGGTTATTCATTCGTTTCGATTCTCAACTGGGCTGTTGTTACAGATGTTATCGACTATCAGGAAAATGTCACAGGCATCAAAAACGAAAGTGCTATTTATGCCGTTTATACATTTGCAAGAAAAGTCGGTCAGACTGTTGCAGACTCAGGCGGACTTCAGCTTCTTTACAGATATGCAAAATATGACCCTGAAAGTTCAGGCGTTGTAGGCTATATTCCCGGTGTCGGTGACCGTATGTATAAGATGGTCACAAGAGTTATGGCAGTAGGCTATTTCATCATTTTCATTCTTTTCCTGCTTTATCCTCTCAACAAGAAAAACCTTGCAAAGCTTCAGGAAGAGCTTACAGAAAAGAGAAATGCTCATATTGCTCAGGCTGAAATCAATCAGAAATCAGCAGCAACAGAATAATCACATAAAAAATTTCAGCAGTCATTTGGGTGACTGCTGATTTTTGTTTCATACTGTTTCAAGATGACCGTCTTTTTCAATAATCTGAGTCAGAGCAGGTCTTTCATCGGGATTACTGTTAGGTCTGTGAAGAACAAGATATGTCTTCCCGTCAAAGCCTGTGAAAATCATACCGTGACCGCCGTCTTTTTCCGCAAGAAGAGGTAGATCGTGCTTGAAGTTGCCGTCAATATCGCCGTTGTCGGAATAACATACAGCCTGGACATAACCGTCATCTGTAAAGCTTGACCAGATCATATAAAGTCTTCCGCTTTCACCACGGTACATAAACGGACCGTCGGTTACCCAGTGGTCACATTCTTTTCTTGCCCAGTAAGGATCAGATGCTTTAAAAAGTGTTCTCGGCTCGCTTATGGCTTTTGTCAGGTCACGGCTGAGCTTCATTGAACAGATTGTTCCGTCTGTTATCTGGAGGTGTTCGTGGCAGAAAACAATGTGAGGATCTCCGTTTTTGTCAACATAAAGTGTACCGTCAAGGCACATCCATTCTTCGGGAGTAACAGGGTATTCAGTGATAGGTGTGAATTTTCCGTCGGGTGTGTCGGAAACAAGAATCTGTGTGCCTCTGTTTCTGTCTTCACTTTTAAAAGATGCAAACATATAGAATTTTCCGTTGTATTTATGTACTTCAGGAGCCCAGAAATTATGAGTACCCCAGAAATCATCACTCTGTTCAAAAACAGAAATCGGCTCGCTCCAGTTTTCAAGGTCTTCGCTTATATAAACATCAAACCCCATTCCCGGAGTTTTTTTGCTTTCCCAACAGCCTTTTCCTCTTGTGCCGTACATATAATACTTGCCGTTTTCAGGCACTATGAACGGGTCTCTTATGTTGATGTCACTGAACTTCATTGCTATCCCTCTTTTTTATAAACATTATAATAACAAACTGAATTATCATCATTGCCGAAATAATACCGCCCACAACTGAATAATAATTAAAGCCGAACATGAGCGGCATAAATGAAGTTACAACAGATATGCCCGAAACGACAGTTGCAATTTTTTTAATTTTGTCTGAAAATTTTGTAAGTAATAAAATAGAAAGAAAAAGAAGTATGCAGGTAAGACATGCTGTGATAAACGGTCCGAAATTCGCATAGCCGAACGGAGTCAGGCTGAAATAGGAAAAAGTTTGTCTGATTGTTTTTTCCGGTGTGGCAAAGTTGCATACAGCGCCGTAGGGAAGAGCTTCAAGAACAATTGACACGATAACCGAAACAAGCAGTGTAATTTTGTATTTCTTCATTTTTAATCGCTCCTTTCTGATTCCATAGTAACATATACAATTATATAAAGCAAGTAACAATTTGGTTACAAAAGATTACAAAAAAATTTAAAAAAACTATTGACAAATCGGTTTTTGTCGGCTATAATAATGCTAACGATAATCATTAACATTAAGGAGGCGATAAAATGGCAGAAAAGACAAGACGCTACAGCCGTAAGAGGGAAGCAATCAGGGAAGTGCTTATGAGCACCGAATCACACCCCACTGCAGAATGGATTTATAATCAGTTGAAGCCGCAGATACCTGACCTGAGTCTCGCAACCGTTTACAGAAATCTCGGCGAAATGAAACAAAACGGTGAAGTTCAGTCAGTAGCTTTCTGGGACGGAAAAGAAAGATTCGACGGTAATGTAAAAAAACATTCACACTTCGTCTGTGAAAAATGCGGTAAGATAGACGATTTCCATTTTGTCGCACACGATACAGAGATTGATGAATTTGCTCAGTCGCATTATGACGGAAAAGTTGATTTTCACTCTCTTGTTTTTCACGGCAGATGCAGAGATTGCATCGCAGAATAAAGTCAGTAACGCAAAATGCGTTCAAATATAAAATAAAAATTCAATTACTTGGAGGTAATTTATAATGAAAAAGTTTGTTTGTTCAGTATGTGGTTATGTTCATGAAGGCGATTCAGCACCCGAAAAGTGCCCCGTATGTAAGGTTCCTGCAGAAAAATTCAAAGAGCAGGTCGGCGAAATGAAACTCGCAGCAGAGCATGAATACGGCATCTATGAAAAGACAGTTGCAAACAACCCCGACATCAGCGCAGAAGACAAGAAGTATATTTTTGACCAGTTAATGGCTAACTTCAACGGCGAATGCTCAGAAGTAGGTATGTACCTCTGCATGGCTCGTATCGCTCACAGAGAAGGCTATCCCGAAATCGGTCTTTACTGGGAAAAGGCTGCTTACGAAGAGGCAGAACATGCATCAAAGTTTGCAGAGCTCCTCGGTGAGGCTCTTGAACCCAAGATGAAGGCTTCAACAAAGGAAAACCTTGCATGGCGTGTAGATTGTGAATACGGCGCAACAAACGGTAAGTTTGACCTCGCTGCAGTTGCAAAGAAGAATAACCTCGATGCAATTCATGATACAGTGCATGAAATGGCAAGAGATGAAGCAAGACACGGTAAGGCTCTCGAAGGTCTTCTTAAGAGATATTTCGGTTAATTTTTATGTCCCGTGATGTGCCGTAAAATACACTAAAAACGGCTATATTGCGACACTTTATAAAAACACGGTCAGGATGCTCCGATTTTTGGGGCATCCTAATTTTTTTATGTAAAAGTGTGTTTCACGGTGTGTTCAGTCATTAAAAAAAATATAAAAAAGTTGTAAAAACGGTGTGAATTTATTGAATAAAAAGTGTGTTTTTTAAGCGTATACACGTCCGGGGATGTCCGTTCTGTCTGTTTTTTGCTTTATTTTATATATAAGCAAAATATCTTTTTTAGCGTAAAGTGATTGTTTTTAATCCGGGAAAGGCATTTTTTATCCGTCCCCGGATGTGTTTTATTTTAGCTTTGAAAATGCATCTACACATCCCGAAAATTTTATATTCAAAAAATTTAAAAAAATTACAAAAATTTTATATATAAAAAAATACATAAAAAAATCTTTCATAATTAGTACAACTAATTGATGAAAGGTTGTAAATAAAATGCGAAAAGGCAAATCATACCACATTTATCTTAAGGACAGTACATACACTAACATTGAAATCATGTCAAGGCATTCATCAGAAAAATCTGTGAGCGATGCTCTGGAAGAAGCTATTATTGATGTGTACAACAAAATGTTTGCAAATGCAAAAAAATCAGCTTAAGAAAGGAAAACACAAATGCCAAACAAATTAAGATATCATGTAAAATTATCAGCGGAAACAAACAGTAAAATCCAGACATTGGCAGCATTAACGGATTCAAAGTCAATAAGTATAGCTATTGAAACAGCTATTTCAGAAATTTATGATGAATATTTCCCGAAAATTGAATCTGCATAAAAAATTTTTTAAAAAATTCTGTACAGAAAAATTTATCCTGAAAAAACTGTCATAATTATTTCAAATACTTGAATAAAGGAGAAATTTATTATGGCATGTACCACAAAAAGTCAGCACAATTTTTATCTGAGTGAGGAAACAAGAAGAATGCTCAACACAATCAAGGCATTCAGAGGCGATGCAACAATTGATGATACTCTTAATTTTATTGCATCGGTAAAAATTGATGAGGTGCTCGAGAACAAATTCGGCCGTAAAATTGCTAAAACAGCTTCCCGATAACAGGGAAGCTGTTTTTTTTGTTATATCTTATTGTTATTTATAATTATTTCAGTCTCCTTCCGACCTACTAAGCACTCATCAATATCAATTTCAAGAATTGCTGAACGAATAATTTCACGAAGATACTGCGATTCCATTCTTTTCGGAAGTATCGGTCTGCCGTATTCATCAAGAAATTTAAGAAGAACATCATAGAACACTTTCTTACCGTCAATTTCAATTTCAGCAGAAGTCTGACCATTCATCAGCAGGTCGGTGATTTCATCAAGGACATAATTATTTTCTAAAAAGCTCCTGTCATTGATATACACAACACCTTCAACTTTAACAGGGAAAGAAAAATAAGTTGTCTTTCGTGTTGTCGTGCCAAATGCTGTGGGGATTGTTGTTTTTACTACTTTTACTGTGTTGTCCATTTTTTTAACTCCTTTTATTGATTTTGAAAATTTCCATTACATCAAATTTTCATATTAATTATGTATTTGCAGTTGATTTATAAAAAGCAAAAACAGCCCTTTTTCAAGGACTGTTTCTACGGGGTCAGCATCCGGGAAAAACAAATATCAAAACCCAGATACAAACAGGAGAATTCCATATATCAGTAGCTCTGATTTAATTATGATTATTACAAAGCAAGATAAAAGCAAAACAGCCCTCTTTTGAGAGCTGTTTTACTGCATAATTTAATTAAACAATGAAGTGGGGAGAAAAAATGAATCCAAAATATCAAGAACTATCTTAATTATGACAGGCTGTTTTAAAGATAACGTTTATTTTGCTCAAAATCCGCTTTAATATATATCCGGTCATCTAATTTAACTCTTGCTATGCTGTTCGGGTCAAGAAGAATATACCCTTCACGCTTTACGAAGAACTGATTTTTGAACAATTTCTGCATAGTACGGTTAACAGTCTGAATACAAAGTCCGGTTTCTTCGGCAATTTCATTTTGAGTAATTCTGACTTCATTCCTGTTATTTGTATGCCTCAGCAGACACAACACCACAAGCAGATTTTTCCCCGAAAGATTCTGAATCTTCGGGAAGAAGTTTTTTATCCATATCTTTCGCCATGCATAGGGATGATAAGCTACTTTCTTTCCGTATGTATTTTTTATTTTGTAGAAATTTTTTGCTAACTCCTTGTTGTCTTTACCGTAATAAACAAGCATAGGGTTAAGCATATATCTTGAAATATCAATCTTTCTAATGAAATCGTTTTTTCTGAGAATCCGCAATGCTTCATTAACAACATCCTCGCTCACTTTCAGGTAGTCTGATATCTCTCTGGCTGAATAAAAAAACATATTCGATTTCTGACGAGTATTGCTGAGAACAAAGCAGGCAACCTTCAATTGAGACGGGCTAAGTTGTGTAAGCGTTTCAAACAGTGGCTCAATCCACACCTTTACCCAATTCACATCAATAGTGGAGTATTTTGTTTCAACAGAAAAAACCTCTCCTGTTTCTTCGTCATAAGCTATTGTATTTTTCGTAATGCATATAGAAGTATTATTTTTCTTCATTTTATTTCTTTTCTCCTTTGAAATTATTCTGTTATGAAAATGTCGGTATGTAATTATGAAAACGGACATTTTTAAACCTTCAAAAAGCTTTATATATAGCCATTTCTCATTTTTGACTCTGTACTTTATTTCTTATGTCCGGTTTTCTTTATGAAAACCGCTTCTTTCATAACAAACTAATTATGACAGGGCACATTCAAAAAAGCCCTGTCATCTTAGAAAAGAAAGAAAATTTTTTATTTTGACGACTGCAAAGCAGTCTTTTTTATTGCTTACGAAAGAGAATTGTTGATGAGGGTGTTGGTATTACTGTTTGATGATATATTTTTGCTATACAAGAAAATGTTTGTTATTGTTATTTTATATATAAAAAACTACAAAAAATCTCCTTTCATAATTACTCTGAAGGTTAAACTTCAAATATTATGAAAGGAGGTCTTGCTTATGAAAACCTCATTAAAGCACAATGATATAGTTGTAATGTATCATATTTTAAAGGAATTATCAGAATCACAGGGATTCTCGTTGAGAATTACTATGCGAAAACTTGCTGAAATATGCAATCTGACAATCAGCAAAGTAAGGACTGCTGTTAAGCATCTGATAAAAGCAGAACTTATTTCAAAAAGTTCTGCAAATCGCTGTACAAAGATATCTGTTCTTGACAGTTCTCTTCTTATGGGTTTTTACAGAATATCAAGGAAGAGTGCATTAAATAATATTATTGCAGAGCAAATTGAATTCAATGATGTCATGTAAAAAAGGCGGCAGATTATTCTGTCGCCTTTAAACTTAAAGCGTCCTCATACTCGGAAATGCTTGCATGAAAAAGTCTAATACCGATGAGTAATCTTCTACCTCGCTTTTCATTTTATTAAATGCTTCATCGCCAAGAAAGAATTTCAGTTCTTTTACATCATCATATTCAATGCCATCGAAGTATAATGTTGTAGCTACACCGCAGCCGAAGTCATTAAGTCTTGAAATTTCGATGGTTCTTTTGAATGTGCCGACACTTGTTTTTATTTCATTGGTGTCAACGATTATTGCTTCCATTTGTTATTTGTCCTCCTGAAAATAGGCATCCTTTGTTTCGAAGTCATCGATTTCGTTGAAAATCTCCGCAAGATTTTCAAGTCCTTTTGGGAAGCTCTGATGTATGTACCGCTGAGTGCCTGTTCGTCCGTCATAAAATCTGACGAAAGCATTTTTGTTCTCAAAAATAATACTGTAAAATGAACCGTGTTCATCTTTCTCTGTTGAAAGTTTAATCCTGCGTATGGTTTTGTCCATTAGTTTTTAACTCCTTATAAAAAAATTAAGCGAAGTCTGTTTTATCCAGACGTCGCTTGCTGATTTAATTATGATATTTATTTATATAAATAAAATAAAAATATAAATAATAGTTTTATTGTTCCAAGGACACACTGTTTCACACCGATAAACAAGAATTTAACAATACTATATTTGACAAAATGATTGACTGATACAGTGTGTTCCCGGAACAATTAATTCCTGTTCTCGGTGACACAATAATTATGACAGATTCCGGTAAAATTAATATTTCTTTGTATTCTTACATTTTAATTGACATTTTTTGCATTGAGTGTTATACTCAAATCAACATTACTAAAAGGCAGGTGGACAAAATGATAAAAAGAATTTGCTTAGTGAAGTCAGCTGCCGTTTTGTCCGTTTGCAAATAATACTTCTTTTATACGGATTTATGCGTTTCTGATTTCACAGTCAGAGACGCATTTTTGTTTTAAAAATCTGTTTTTTAGGAGATTTAAGATATGAACAATTATTTTGAAAAATATAAACTACCAAAACTTGATATAGGCAGTACAATCGGAATAATGTCGCCGTCATGCCCTATAACCCATGATGCGCCTTATCCTACAGAGATTGCAGAGAAGTTTCTTAATGGCAAAGGCTTTAAAATAGTCAAGGGTAACTTGTATGGAAAAATAGATTCTTGTTATCGTTCAGGTACAATAAAAGACCGTGCAGAAGAACTTAACGAGCTGATACATAACGATAAGGTCGATTGCATTATGGCTGCTGCAGGTGGATATGTTTCGGTTTCAATGTTGCCTTATATAGATTATGAGTATCTGAAGAAACATCCAAAAGTTATAGTTGGTCATTCAGATGTTACTTCGATTTTGTTAGCAATCAATGAAAAGTGCGGGTTCCCGACTTTTTACGGACCAAATTTCGTTACATCATTTGCACACGAAAAGTATTATCAGGATTGTGCTCTCAATAGTTTTATCGATATTATAAATCATTCTGAATCGTACACAATTTTAAAACCTGAATATTACACAGATGAATCTACTGATTGGTACACGCCCGAAGATATATTTAATGAAAATCTTAAAAATGAAAAAGCTATTTTAAACGAATGGAAAACTGTTTTTCCAGGAGTTGCAAAAGGCAGATTGATTGGTGGTAATACCGATAATTTTACTCTGCTTTACGGAAATCCTTATTGTTCTGAAGTTCAGAATGGTGACATTCTGTTTCTTGAGAACATCGATGAAGAAGCTGACTTTTTTGAAAGAGCTATTTCCAGTCTTTATATACACGGTATATTTGATAAGATATCAGGACTGATTTTGGGTAAACCAAAAGGATATAAAGATATAGGCAGTGGTAAAAGCGAGATTGATATTTTGTTTGAAGTTATAGGCAACCCAAGATTTCCTGTTTTAGCTGATGTGGATTGCGGTCATACTGTTCCGATAATCACTTTGCCGATTGGTGCTGAAATTGAAATGGATGCAGTCAAGAAAGAAATAACAATATTATAATTATACCATAGGGTATAATTTTTTAATTTGATATGATTTTTATATATTTTTTTTACGCGATTTAAAGCAAAATGAAGAATCCTATACTAACAATGCACATGAAAGGAGAATAATTAATGTCTAAGAACTATTTTGAACACGAAACACAAGTTAAATATGTTGAAAATCTTTTAAGTAAGAGTGCAAATTGGGATTGGTTTGTTGATTATTTAGAAGAAAATTTTGAGGTGGATTGTACAATTTCAAATTGTGCTGATTTTTTCAATGTTTTCCGTGAAGTTAAAGATGTTTTTGTTCACTTAAATAAAATACATGAGATAGTTGATGATATTAAAATAAATCAAGGTTGGTTAAAAGACATTGATATGGTATCTCGGTATTATGTAGGGCTTATTGATTATAGTGAATTAGTGCTCAATAACGATTTTATTCAATTGCTTGTTTTATATGTTTTTTCAGCAAAAATCATTAATGAAAAATCTGAATTAAAATATCTTATATATACAGATATTTTTAATAGTTACAATATTTTTGAAATTATAGATATGACCGATTTTTCATATGAAAGTGATATAATATTTCAATTAATTGATTCGCTAAAAATAGATTTTTCAAAAGAAAAGGGTATTTTTAATGATAATTTGAATACAATACATCATTCGTGTGGAAAGGTTAGCGAACAGTTATTAGCAGTTTGTTCCAATCCTGATGCTTTTTCATTTCGAAATTCTTTTGACATGTCAGGTGTATTAGCATGGGAAGAAAAATATTTGTTAAGATTTTTATCAGCTGAATATTCTGATGGTAAATTTATACCTGAAATACAATTTACTGATGGGTCTATTTTGCCTGATTTTAATGTTTATACACCTGATATCGTTGCAAAGATTAAACAGTATTACAAAAATACAGATGTTGAATTTTTAGTTGAGACTATTGATTATGGTTTGAGAAAAAGCATCCCAAGTCAGGAAACAATAAATAAGCACTTTAAGCTGCTACAATCCAATATTGAAGATTATAGTGACGATAAAGGATTTATTTATTTAAAATGTTCAAGTTTGGAATTTGTATTGTCATTTTTTGCTGATAGTAATGTAAATACAGATGATAAGAAATCTGTATTTAATATTGCTATATCTAAAATTAATAATATAAAATATTTTTCATATCTAAAAAAACGAAATGCTCCTATTGGCAAGAATATTATTAAAATTTTAAAAGAATATGTTCTTAATGAAGCTTCTGAGATTGATAATATCAATGAAATAAGAGCTTTTCATTCATACATAAACAATGCTGATATAGTTTCTGTTGTTGATAAAAACATTTTTTATAAAGTATCTGATAAGTTTGAAGAGGTTATAGAAAATGTTATAGAAAAAGATTCTGTACTTATTGCTTCAATTTTTATGGACTATTTACTATTCCTAATAAAAATTAAAAATAACAGAAATATAATTTCCTCTGAAATATCGTCAGAAATTATATTTATAAGAAGTTTATGGCAAGATATATATTTTAAAATTTGCAGTAAAGCTGTTAGGTGTTTTAATGCACCATTTGATATTACAAAAGATGCAATTGAACAACACAATTTAAATATAATAGATAATCCATTTTTATGCGCTTGCAATTGTATGTTGCTAAAAGATGAACGTCTAATAAAGTGTATGGAAAGAACAGCCGACAATCCACTGCTCATTTTGGTGGATAATATAATAATATGTGAAGATTTTCCTTATAGGTCAAAAATGATAATAGATAAGGACCATCGTGTTGATTTGCTTTTAATGCAGGTGCTTGAAAAATTACATAACGATAATCGCTATAAGTTTAGAAATAGTTTTTCCATAGAAAAACATATGTCAGGTTTATATCAAAGTATTAAAGAACAATTTCAAGTCTATTTTTCATTATTTAACGAAACTGAAAGGCTTTATAATATTGTAATTAAAGAAAATCCAAAGTATAAATTGATTGAATATTCAAAAGAATTATCATTGGCACATCTAACGCAACTTTTTCCTATTGTAGAGAACAAAATTCGTGAGGTGGGTGAATTGTTTGGCATTGCTTCAATTTGTGAAAATAAGGACAAATACTATAAACTAAAAGAACCCTCAAGTGTTTTAACAAAAATAATACAGTTGCTTTATGATGAAATAGGGAAAATTTCATATGTAAGTGATTATATATTTATTCACTTTGCATTGTTTGCTGAAAACGGATTAGGAATAAGAAATGAATGCATTCACGGAAATGGTTATAATACCGAAGAAAAAGATATTGTATTTGCTATTAAAGTTACATTATTTTGTTTGCATCTTCTTGAATATCGCATGCAGTTAATTCGAGGGGGTGTTGGGTAGAAAATCTTAATTAATGAAGAGGATATAAAAAAACCTCCACCCTGAATGGGCAGAGGTAAAAAAGTGATTATTTAAGCAACCAATGGTAATCCTGACGGCAATCAATACAGTAATCAACATAAACTGTTTTATCAACAATCTGATATATTAACATATACCGTTTGCTGAATACGATATATCTGTATTGATGTTTAGGGATATATGCACCTGAGAACCAGGGACATCTGTTGGGCATAGATTCTAACGATGATGCTGTTTCCTGAAAATCGTCAACAAGTCGCTCAGCCGCATCAGGACTGACTTTTGCTAAAAATGCAGCGTGTGAAACAAGCATTTTCTTAGCTTTTTCGGATACAATTACAGAATAACAATCATTATCCATTAGAGGCCTCCGAAATTGCTGCTTTCATAGCGGATGCAACATCATCAACGGAGTAACCTGTTTCACCGTTCATTCTTGCTTCTTCAACAGAAAGAAGTTCTTCACGAAGTGCAAGCATTTTTTCACGTCTTGTGAAGGCTTCGATATTCATAACAACCAAATCGCCCTCACCGTTTTTGGTAAGATAAACCGGTTCTCCGGATTTTTTGCAGAGTTCTGAAATTTCATTGTAATTCTGTCTGATTGCTGCTGATGGGCGTATAGTCATAAAAATCAACTCCTTGTAGTATTATTCTAATTAAATTATATATAAATTATACTATAATGTCAATATGTTTTTTGTTACAGGTGATATCAATGAAAATCGCAGTTTCAGGATATGCCTGAAGCAGTAAAACAAGAGAACTCGTTGATAATATTAAAGAAAACGGCGGTAGAGCTTGAAATCTCTGCCGTCAATTCATTTTCCATTCTGATTGATTTTTTGTTTTTGAAAGAGTATAATTATCTTATCGTATTCTTGTGAGGTGTTTTTGTGAGCAATTTAAGATTTCGCTGTCTTATTGACAGTTATTTGTGTGGTATTGCACCTTTTGAATCATATATAGAAAAAGGTACTATTGATTCAGGTTTAATACTTATATCCTTTGATGAAACCGAAGTTGATATAATCCGTACGCTTTTCAAGGATAATGTTCATAAAGGACAAGAAACATATCTTGATAAAATTCAGCTTGTAGGAACTGATGATTATCTTTACATAATGTCACAAACATCTCTCGAAAAGAAAGAAAAAATGCCCCATTCTATAATGAAGGCTTACAGATATTATAAAAGCTACAAGAAAAAGCAGTTGAGAGCCTATAAACACATCAACAATGAACTACAAAACAATAATGACGGTATAAGAAAAATCCACGGCGTCAAATTCAGCTCTTATAAATATACTGATAAAGTCAACAAAATGAGCATTCCGTTCCGTCTGTCTGAAGCAAAAGAAAAGAACAGACCATTGTTTGTTCTTTTTCACGGTGCAGGGGCATTGGGTCACGACAATATAAAGCAGATGTTTGATAATATACCGCTATATCGTCAGATATCAAAAGAGGATTGCAATATTCTTTTTCCCCAAGCTCCCTACGGCTCAAACAGGGGTTATGATTTAATTCAGAGCTACATAAAATCGGTGAAAAAACTTGTTGATGAACTTCCGATTGATTTTGACAGAAATCGTATCTATATTGTCGGCACATCTTTCGGTGGTTGTTGTGTATGGCATATTTCATATCTGTTTCCGGACTTTTTTGCCGCTGGAATACCCGTTATGGGTAAATTGTTTTTTGACAATGATTTCAGTTGTTATGATGTTGAAAGATTGGCTACAACTTCGTTATGGATTGCTCACTCATCAGATGATAATAATGTTACAATAGACAGTGATGACTACTGTTTTGATGAACTTCAAAAACTCGGAGCAGATGTAAAATACACTCGTTGGGATAAATACGGGCATTCAATGTCAGGCAAATTCTATAATGAAGAAAAATGGACAGAATGGTGTCTTAGCAAAAAGCTGAAATAATACACAAGTCTTAATAACCAAAAAGTGGTGATGATAGTGGATAGAAATAAAGCAATACAATATATTTTAGAAAATGCACGTCCTCTTGAACTGGCTATTTATAAATACTTCTTTGAGAATAAATCAAACCAAGCTGTTATTGATGAGCTTGCAAAGTTTCAGAATGCTGACGGCGGATTCGGACATGCCCTTGAGCCTGATTTCTTTAATTCCAATTCAAGTCCTATTGCAACTAACGATGCAATAATCACTCTTTGCCGTGTGAATGCACTTGACAGAGATTCTGATATAGTAAAAGGAATAGTAAGATATTTGGCATCTCACGATTCTTTTGACGAAGATAAAAAGCGTTGGCTGTTTGCAATAGACAGCAACAAGGATTATCCGCATGCAATATGGTGGGAGAAAAAGGGTGACGGTATCAGCAAATTTAATCCGTCAATCTCATTGGCGTCATTTATGATTTGCTATGGTACT
>JAFXLD010000036.1 GCA_017531385.1 Clostridia bacterium | reverse complement strand
CTAGTTATAATGTGTTTTAATGCATCATACCATGTGCTGAACTTTTCTCCTGCGGCATAGCCGAATTCGTTGTGATATATCTTGTGCATCTGAGCCGCAACATCAAGTATTGCATTTTCACTTTCTTGTTTTTCTGCATCGATAAGTTTGCAGTGACTTAATGCATTGCCGTTAATTTTCTCCATTATAAACCAATCTGTTCCTATTGTATCTCTTGAAAAATCGCTGTAAATTATTGCAGGGGCGTTGATTTCTGTTTTTGCAATTTGTTCATACCAATAAAGCTCCGCATTCATCATGTTTTTTTCGTAGGTAAGCACTTCACAGTCAGGTGCAGGTGCAATTTTTATTGCATAATCTTTGCTATCGGCAGTGACGGAATAAACAGCATTGTATTCGCCGTCACCTAAAGGTGCAATGTTGTCTATGTCTTTAAAGCCTGCTTTGTTGAAAAGTTTTTTAATTTGTTCATTTGTAACAGGGTATTTAGTTTTGCTTATCATATCGTTCACTCCTTTGGCACTAATTTTAATGTACGTAATTAAAATTAATTGTAATAGTCAGTTTTTTGTTGCTATATGTAGCTGATATATCTCCGTTCATTCTTTCTGCAAGTGTACGGGCGATAGAAAGCCCAAGACCTGTTGATGTTCTTGCATTTTCAACAGTATAAAACCGATTGAACAGTTTTTGACCTGCGTTTCATCTTTGGGAATCACATTTTCTTCTGTAACATAATTATACTCATCTTCAATTTCAGAATGAGCAAAGCTCACACAACCCATAGTAAAGAGCATAGTAACACACAAAACAAGCGACAATACTTTATAAAAAAACTTTTTCATAGCATAAAATCCTTTCTACAAAAATTATTTTATCTTGCCCAATATAAGCGAATAAGGCTCAGGCTTACCGATTTCATTCGTACTCATTTTATCGAGTGCAAGTGTCATTTTAAGGAATGTTTCAATCTGCTCACACATAAGGTCAAGGCTGAACTTTTCCATCTGATGAGTTTCGTTTGTTGCCGTCAGATAATCGGGTGCAGTTACAAGCGAAATATCAGGAATACCCACATTTCTCGGTGGCTGACCTTCGCCAAAATGAAGGAAATTATGTCCCTTTACTGTTACTGTTCTGACCATTGTTCTGTCTTCAAGAGCATCATAATAAACCTTGTCCATAGCTTTGTTTGCAGTATATACAAGTTCAACATCAATGGGATTGGAGCATTGATATTTTTCGTCTTTGTCTTTCCATTCTGTACAGCCTAAATGCTCAACACCAAGGCTCGCAACAGCCTTGATATGCCCTTTTTTCCCATCCCACATATCACGGTGATTTTTAAGCCACTTTGACGTTGCCTGAATATCGTGCTCCTTAAAATCAGGAAGCCTGAAATGCCCAGTTGCAAAAACAAAAATAAGTGTTCTGTCAAGTTCTGCATCCTTTAAGTGTCGCATCATTTCAAGCATTGCAATAGGACCGTTTTCCTCAACGCAGTTTATGCCGTCGGTATGAGTGTTAATGATAATGGCTTCTTTTTTGTTTTTGCCCTCAAGAACGGTATAAAAAGATTCCGTTTTAGCGTTTTTCTCTTTTTCGGCAGTAAGCACAAGGTTGACTTTCTTCCGTTCCTTTGCAGCCTTTTTGAGCTTTTCACCTGATTCCTCACCAACCCAAAGGGCAGGAATACCCTGATAATCCATAATAAAGGGAAGATACTGTCCCTTTACCATTTCATCGCTCATACCTTCCCATATGCAGATAACCGCCTTAACGCCCATTGCTTTTGCAACGGAGATGAGGGGTATTTTAACAAAGGAGTCAGCAACAGGACCTTTGTAGTTTTTTGGCAAAGACAAGCCTTTAGGATATGAATTTCTCTGATTAAAAGCAAACCCAGTGGGCACTTTTTCAAGGTCTTTAACCTTTACAAGTGCAATCTT
>JAFXLD010000035.1 GCA_017531385.1 Clostridia bacterium | reverse complement strand
TCGGAAGTGCTGCGCACTTGTTCCGCTATCGCTCTATTAGTGAAAAAGAAATTTTTGCGATATACCGCCATTTGCAAACAAACTGCATTATAATGGGGTAAGGGGCAAAGCCCCTTCATAAACTCCTAACTTCTCACTCCTCACTCCTAACTATTGTCGGGCACAGCACGATAAATTATTGTTTATAAAAAATTCAGGGCTGCGGAATACAGCCCCGTAAAAATCAGATTTTAACACTCCAGCCTTCGGGACCTTCAATCTTGCCCCACTGGATACCTGTAAGTGTGTCGTAAAGCTTCTGTGAAACTTCACCGATTTCGCCGTTATTGATTGTCATGATCTTGTCGCCCCATTTGAGTTCACCGATTGGAGAAATAACTGCTGCTGTACCGCTGCCGAAAGCTTCAAGAAGTCTGCCGTCGTCATAAGCCTTTGCAAGTTCGTCAATTGAAAGTCTTCTCTCAGAAACATTCATGCCCCATGACTTCATGATTTCGATACATGACATTCTTGTGATACCGCTGAGAATTGCACCCTGGAAATCGGGTGTAACAACTTCACCGTCAAGAACAAAGAAAACGTTCATTGCACCGACTTCTTCAATATACTTTCTCTCAACACCGTCAAGCCAGAGAACCTGAGCATAGCCTACCTTATCAGCATCATCCTGAGCCTTGAGACCTGCAGCATAGTTACCGCCTGTCTTAGCTGCACCCATACCGCCTTTGACGGCACGGACATAGTTATTCTCAACATAGATTTTAACGGGATTGAGTCCTTCGGGATAGTAAGCACCGACAGGTGAAAGGATAATCACGAAGAGAAGATGCTTTGCAGCATGAACACCGAGGTGTGCATCAACAGCAAAAATAAAGGGACGGATATAAAGTGATGTGCCCTCTGCTGAAGGAATCCAGTCTTCATCAACCTTTACAAGAGTCTTGATTGCTTCGACTGCAAATTCTTCGTCAATCTGAGGGATACAGAGACGCTCATTTGATATATTGAGTCTTGCCATGTTTCTGTCAGGTCTGAAAAGTCTGATATCGCCGTTTTCGCAACGGTATGCCTTAAGACCTTCAAAAACCTCCTGACCGTAATGAAGACACATTGCGGCGGGATCAAGTTCAATAGGACCGTAAGGAACGATTCTGGGATCATGCCAGCCCTGTCCCTCGTCATAATTCATGATAAACATGTGGTCTGTATAATAATTACCGAAACCGAGTTTGCTTTCATCGGCAGGTTTTACTTTAGGGGTCTGTGTTTTTTCTATTCTTATTTCCATAAGTTTCTTCCTCTCAAAAAATAAATGCTGATACTAATTTTAGTACCAGCATAAAAAAAAGTCAATATTAAATTAAAATTATTTCTTTTTCAGCACGAAGAAAATTACAATGGCAACAATAACCGCAATTGTTGCAACGGACAAGCCCACAAGAACAGCAACAGAAGATGAACTCATGGTATCATCAACCAAAACTGAAGGAGCTGTTGTGCCGGCTGTTGTTACTCCTGCACCGACAATATTCTCAGCAGTTGTTGAACCCGGGTTATATGTAGTGGGAGCATTTGTTACAGGCATATTTTCCTGAGGAACACCCACAGCAACCGTTGAACTGACGGGGTTGGTGTTTGCGATAATAACATTGGGAGAACCGCCTGCTGAAGGCTTTGTTGTGGCTGTGTTTGAGCCATCTGATGTGCCGAGACCGCCGCCGATTGCGTCTTCAATCATACCCATACCACTCGAAAATGCGTCTGTAACAAGTCCGAGAACACTGTCAAGGGCAAGATTATCACCCATTCCGCCGAGAAGTGCGCCGATATCCATATCACCAAGACTGCCAAGGTCAATATTTCCGAGTCCTGCGCCTTCAAGCAGCGAAGATAACTGATCCTGCATTGATTCCTGTGTCTCAGAATCTGAAGATTCATACTGTTCACCGAGATTGCCAAGCTGTTGTTCGAGTCTGTCCTGAATAGTTTCCGCAAATGCATTTGAAGCAAAAGCAAACATCAGTATAAAAGTGAGCAATACTGCCGAAATTTTTTTTACAGCAGTGTTTTTCATTTTTTCTTCACCCTTTTAAGCAATATATTCATCTTATTTTACTACATAAAACTAAAAAAGTCAAACATATTCTTAAAATAAGGTACAAATTTTCACACTTCGGCAAGACCTGTCACAAGGATTCCCACATTGTCACGGTAAATCTTATCAAACTGCGAAAGAGGCAACGGATTTTCACCAAGTCCTGCCTCAATTGTATATCCCGGTCGGTTATAAGTTTGAATAAACCAGTCTTTATATCCTGCAAAAGAAGAATATTCGGGTGTTATTTCCAGAGAATAACCGCTTTTTTCACTCATGATATTTCCGATTTCCTCCGATCTCGGAGGATCATAATCAAGATATTTCCAGAAAATAATTTCTCCCTGCGTGTGATATGCAAGAATAAGTCTGAAATCATGTTCCAGCGTGAAATCATACATAGCTCTGCTTTCAGGTTCAGACAACGGTGTGTCTCCCACATAATCTCTCGGCGCAGGTGAAACAAATCCTTGTTCAAATTTAAGCTCCCTTGCCCTTTCCCAGTTAGCAGGATAATTGAGATTCAGGTCTGTTCCCGAAATATTTGCTTTCCATCCGTCAGGAAAACTTATGGAAGGATAATTTTCGGAAATTCTCACAGCGCTGTCATAATAATCACCGCTTGTCAGTGCACCTGTCACAAGATCAATACCGTCAGGATTCACAAGAGGAACGGTATAAAGCGTTGTTTCATTATAAAGCTGTGATACGTTTTCACCGTTTATACGGCCGCCGAATGCATATGCAGAAGCATATTGCTCCAGAAATTTCAGAAGGACCGGCACGGTTATCCATTCATTTGCATGATGAGCCGCATTGTAAAATACTTCCTTTCTGCCTGTTCCTGTTTTTATGCAGTAAATATCCTTCCCCATAACACTTTTTCCGCAAACGGACAATTCCATAAAAGGATACCTTGTTATCAGCCCCTGAATAACAAGCTGTGTAAGATATGATGAATACGGGATATCGGAAGGCACTACATTAAAACCGAAAGGAATATTTATTATTTGTCCCACTCTTAAAAAGTTTTCATTGATATCGGGATTTGCAAGCATTATCGCTCTGACACTTGTTCCGTATTTATTGGCTAGAAGCCAGTATGTATCGCCTCTTTTCAATGAATATCTGAAATACCCTTTGATGTATTTTTCCAACAGATTCCATGTTGCAGTTCCTACTATCCCATCAGTCCCCAGTCGGTTAAGATACTGAAAATATCTTACTGACGATTCTGTTTTTATACCGAAAATGCCGTCAAGTGCGCCCGTATAAAAACCTGCTCTCTTCAATGCAAGCTGAGCCATACTCACAAGCGAACCACGACTGCCTCTTCTCAGAATTTCCATTAAATCACCCCGGACATTATGTATTTTTCTGCACAATACTCAACAAAACTATTGACTTTATATAAGAATTGTGCTATACATATATATGTAAGACAGAGCAATTAAATATGTCAGATAATTATGATTTCTTCTAACGTTTTTCATAATATACTCCTTCAAGAAACAGCATCCGGTGTAAATCGGGTGCTGTTTCGTTTTAAAAACGGAAATACGGGCATAATCTATTATGGAATAATTTTTAAAGGGGTCTTATTATGTGCGGAATTATCGGTTACACGGGAAATGACAATGCAAAAGAAATTATAATAAACTCACTCAGCGCTCTTGAATACAGAGGATACGATTCGGCAGGAATGAGTTTGTTTACAGACAACGGAATTTCAACGGTAAAAACACAGGGCAGAGTTTCCGAACTCAGGAAGAAAGCATCGGTACATTTTCCCGAAAATACTTTCTGCGGAATAGGTCACACACGTTGGGCTACCCACGGAAAACCCTCCGAAACAAATGCGCATCCTCATGGTACAGACAACGTGATGATAGTGCACAACGGAATCATTGAAAATTACAAAGAACTGAAAAAAGAATTTGACGATTCACTTTTTTATTCCGACACGGACACAGAAGTTATTGCAAAAATACTCGATAAAGAATATGAAGAAACACATGATCCGATAAAATCAATAATAAACACACACAAACGTCTGAAAGGCTCATACGCACTGGGAATTATATTTTCCGACATTCCGGGCACCGTTTTTGCTTTGAGAAAAGACAGCCCGTTACTTATCGGCACGGGAGAAAACGGTATGTTCATAGCATCGGATATTTCGGCATTTTTAAAACATACAAACAAATATATACGTCTTGAAGACGGAGATACTGCAATGATAACAAAGGATTCCGTGCGTATTTTTGATACTGACGGAAATGAAAAATCGGTGAAACATGAAACTGCCCAAAGAAATGCTGATGAAATTCAGAAAGGTGGTTTCAGTCACTTCATGCTGAAAGAAATTTTTGAAGAACCGGATGTAATGAAAGATACTTTCAGCAGCATAACAAAGGATTTTCTGCCTGATTTTTCGGAAACTATATCTGATGATTCATTTTTTGCAGATATCGGAACAATTCATATCGTAGCCTGCGGAACTGCACTTCATGCAGGACTTATGGGCAAATATTTCATTGAAAAACTTGCAAAAACACCTGTGACAACAGAAACTGCAGGTGAATTCCGATACTCTGAACCGATACTCAGAGCTAACGATATGGCAATAATAATTTCACAATCGGGTGAAACTGCAGATTCACTTGCTGCTTTGCGAATGCTGAATGAAAAGAATATACGGACATTGTCGGTTGTAAATACACAAGGCTCAACGATTGCCGAAGAATCCGAAAAGGTCATTTATACCCTTGCAGGACGGGAAATTGCCGTTGCCTCAACAAAGGCATTCAATGTTCAGTGTGAAGTTCTGTTTATCCTTGCACTGAAAATCGCACTTGTAAAGAATACGCTCACAAGTGATGAAACAAAAAATATTCTGCATTCTTTCAGCACGGTTTTCAGCAATTCCATTCCCTCCATTCTGAAGAACACCGCACCATTTGAAAAGGCTGCAAAAATCCTCTCAGAATGCAATAATGCGTTTTTTATCGGCAGAGGCTATGATAATTATTTAGGGCAGGAGGCATCTCTGAAGCTCAAGGAAATAACCTACATCCACTCGGAAGCATATGCCGCAAGTGAACTGAAACACGGCACAATTTCCCTGATTGAAGACGGTACACCGGTAATTGCAATTGCAACTGACAAAAAGTTTTTTGAAAAAATGAGAAGCAATATAGAAGAAGTAAAATCAAGAGGTGCCGTTATCATTTCCGTTTGCTGTGAAGATGCAGACATCATAAAAGAAATATCGGATTGCGTAATCACACTTCCGTCAGAACCGTCTTACTGTCACCCCTTTTCTGCGGCAACTGCAATACAGCTGCTTGCATATTACACAGCACTTGAAATGGGAAGAGATATAGACAAACCGAGAAATCTTGCAAAATCCGTAACCGTTGAATAATAACTTGAAAAAAATATCAATCTGTGATATTATAAAAACAGGTGATTATTATGCATATACAGGAATCGGGCGAAATGTATCTTGAAACGATTCTGATTTTATCAAAAAGACTCGAACACGTAAGAGCCATTGATATCGGCGAATACATGGGCTATTCAAAACCCAGTGTAAGTCGTGCTGTCGGACTTCTCAGAAACGGCGGTTTTATTTCCGTTGACGGTAACGGTCACATCACTCTTACAGAATCGGGAAAAAACCATGCAGACAAAATTTTTGAACGTCACAGAATTCTCACATCCGTGCTCACATCCATCGGTGTAAGTGAAGAAACAGCATCGGAAGATGCCTGCAAAATAGAGCACATCTTAAGCGACGAAACTTTTGAAGCTATCAAAAGATTACAAACCTCAGAATAAGCAAAAGCGGTACTGCAAACACAGTACCGTTTTTATATTATTCAGATATTATAAATTTTCTTATTACAAATTCCAATTCAGTTGTAAGCGAATCCGTATTTTCAAGTTTCTGTCTGTCTTTTTCTGACGTCTTATAATAGTACGGTGTCATGGCAAAAAGGCTCATTATTTCTTCCTGTCCCGAAAGTGTTACTTTTGTATTGATTGTAATGCTGTCAATTTTTTTAAGGCTCTCATACTCTGTATTATCTTCATTGTTTTCATAGGGATTTTCATACAGAAGCTCTTTAAGTCCCCACAGATGTCTTTTTCCCGGCACTACGGAAAGCAATATTCCTTCTTTTTTCAGGATTCTTGCAAATTCTTTTTCCGAAAACGGAGCACATATCTGCACAGCAACATCAATACTTTCACTTTTCACCGGAATTTTTGCAATGTTGGCAACGAAAAAGTTTACATCTTTGTATTTTTTTGCCGCAAGCCGTATCATTTCCTTTGAAATATCAAAACCCGATACATCAGCACCTGTTTTTCTTCTCATATAATCGGTATAATATCCCTCTCCGCATGATATGTCGAGAAGTTTATCATCCTGACTTATATATTTAGAAAGTTCATCGGCAAGAAAATCATAGTAACCTTTTTCGAGAAAAGTGCGTCTTGCACGAGCCATATCACGGTTGTCACCGATAAGCTCACCAGCCTTATGCTTACCTGTAAGAAGATTCACATAACCCTCTTTTGCCATATCAAAACTGTGATTTTTTTCGCATATATATGCACGTTCATTTTTTATAAGTTTATTTCTGCATACGGGACAAATAAGCATTTTCTCAGCTCCTTTTTCTGTATAAAATCCAATCAACGGCAAAAACTGTTTATGAGGTGTTGAAAATGGATTTTCTTAAAGCTTTTCTTGTGGGCGGACTTATCTGTGTTATAGGACAAGTGCTTATAGATAACACAAAGCTCACTCCGGGTAAAATTCTGGTGGGTTATGTTGTTACGGGTGTTATAATTTCCGCCATAGGACTTTACGAACCTATCAAGGAGTTTGCAGGTGCAGGCGCAACAGTACCGCTTACAGGCTTCGGCTACACTCTTGTTGAAGGTACAAAAAAAGCAATCGAAGAACAAGGGCTTATCGGTGCTCTTACGGGTCCTCTGACTTCCTGCTCGGCAGGTGTTATGGCTGCACTCCTGTCGGGTGTTACCGTTGCGTTCATGACGAAGCCTAAATCCAAATAACATTATACATCAAAAATTTTTACTTTCAAATAATTTTTAAAAAAAAGTGTTGACTTTACCAATTTTTGAGCTATACTATATTTAGCACTCTATTATACAGAGTGCTAATAATTATTTAAAGGTGATTAAAATGCGTAAAAAGCAATTCAGAGCAGAATCAAAAAAATTGCTTGATATGATGATCAATTCCATTTATACACACAAGGAGATTTTCCTCAGAGAGCTTATCTCAAATGCAAGCGACGCAATTGACAAGCTCTATTTCCGTTCACTTACAGATAATTCTGTAGGTCTTGACAAGGGTGATTTCAGAATCACAATCACACCCGATAAGAACTCGAGAACACTTACAATTGAGGATAATGGCTGCGGTATGACTGCAGAAGAGCTTGAAAACAATCTCGGCACAATCGCAAGAAGCGGTTCTCTTGATTTCAAGAAAAACATGGACGAAAAAACAGATGTTGAAATCATCGGTCAGTTCGGTGTAGGTTTCTATTCTGCATTCATGGTAAGCGACAAGGTAACTGTTCTTTCCCGTGCTTTCGGTGAAGAAAATGCAAATCTCTGGGTCAGCGAAGGTGCAGAAGGCTATACCATCGAAACTGCACAGAAAGATACAGCAGGTACAGTTATTACTCTTTATCTCAAAGAGGATACAGATGCCGACAAATACAGCGAATTTCTTGATACTTACCGTCTTTCTTCAATCGTTAAAAAATATTCAGATTATATCCGTTACCCCATCACAATGGATGTTGAAACATCTCAGCCTGTCGAAGGCAAAGAGGGCGAATACGAAACTGTCATTGAAACAAGAACACTCAACAGCATGATTCCTCTCTGGAGAAAGAACAAGAACGAAATCACAGCTGACGAATATGACACATTCTATCAGGACAAATTCTTCGATTTTGAAAAGCCTGCAAAGGTTGTACACAGCAAAGTTGAAGGTCAGGCAACATATGATGCACTTCTTTTTATTCCTAAAAGAGCACCCTATGATTACTATACAAAGAACTACGAAAAAGGTCTTCAGCTTTATTCAAACGGCGTACTTATCATGGACAAATGTCCCGACCTGCTCCCTGACTATTTCAGCTTTGTAAAAGGTCTTGTGGACAGTGCTGATCTTTCACTCAACATTTCCCGTGAAGTTCTTCAGCACGATTATCAGTTGAAGCTGATTGCAAAGACAATTGAAAAGAAGATCAAATCCGAGCTTCAGAACATGCTTAAAAATGACAGAGAAACATACGAAGAATTTTTCAGATCATTCGGTATGCAGTTAAAATTCGGCATTTATGAAAGCTACGGTGCTAACAAAGATGCGCTCAAAGACCTTATCATGTTTGTTTCATCATATGAAGACAAGCTTTCCACTCTTGCTGAATATACAGAAAGAATGAAAGAGGGACAGAATAAGATTTATTATGCCTGTGGCGAAACAAAGGCAAAAATTGATATGCTTCCTCAGGTTGAAGCAGTCAAAGACAAGGGCTACGAAATCCTTTATTTCACAGACAATGTTGACGAATTTGCGATTCAGATGCTTATTGCATACGATGACAAGCATTTTGTGAATGTGTGTGCAGACAAGCTTGATCTTGACACCGATGCTGAAAAAGAAGAGCTTAAGAAAGAAAACGAAGATGCAAAGGATATGCTCACAAAGATGAAAGAAGCTCTCGGTGATAGCATTACTGAAGTACGTTTCACAAATGCACTTAAAAATCATCCTGCCTGTCTTACAAGCGAAGGTATGCTTTCAACAGAAATGGAAAAAGTGCTCAACGCAATGCCGGGTGCAAACGGTGTAAAAGCCGAAACCGTGCTTGAAATAAACGCATCACATCCCATTGCAGAAAAGCTCAGAAGCCTTGACGATGAAACGCTTGCAAAATTCGCAAAACTGCTTTATATGCAGGCAAGACTCATCAGCGGTCTTTCAATTGAAGATCCGGCAGAATTCAGTTCACTTATCAGTGAGCTTATGATTAAATAAAGAAATTACAGCAGAGTGCAACATCTCTGCTGTAATTTTTCAGCTCAGAATAAAATTATAAATCCTCTGCTTTTTTCAGCTTAAACACCATTCTGAGTATTCCTTTAAGGAACTTGGGGCTTTCGATAACAAGGATTTTCATTCACTTTCCTCCCTCACCGTTTCATAAGCATTACTCCTGCAACAACCAGTGTTATGGCAGAAATCGCAACAATCCATTCTGAGGGAAATATACACACCGCAACAATTCCGACACCCAATGCAACAAAAGCAATTCCAATGTTGCAGTTCTTTTTATTATAGTTACGCTTCAAAAAAATACCTCCCCGTAATGAATGTTCATCACATTATACGGGGAGTTTTTCATATTGGTGCAAGTACAAACAATAATTTGTGTGGCTTAACGCCACCAAATTATTGTTCAGTGTTCCCATTCCTTATAATCCTTGACTTCGTCATACATCATCTTATAACTTTCATGACGGCTCTCAGGAATTTCACCGTTTCTGACAGCTTCGCATATCCTGCATCCTTTTTCACCTATATGGGCACATGATACAAATTTGCACTGTCCGAGATACTCGTCAAATTCGGGAAAACAGAACTGAAGATTTTCTTTAAGAATAATTTCAATATTTTCAAAATCAAGCGACGAAAAACCGGGAGTATCGGCAATATATCCGCCGAAAAGCTCATAAAGCTCCACAGTTCTTGTGGTATGTCTGCCTCTGCCGAGCTTATTGCTGATATGAGCCGTTGCAAGTGCAAGCTGAGGGTCAACGGAATTGAGAATTGACGATTTGCCCACACCTGTGTTTCCTGTAAGTGCACAGACAGATGATTCAAAAATATTTTTGAATTTTTCTATTCCCTCACCTGTTTTTGATGATACTGCAAATGATTCGATACCGGCTTTTTTATAAATTTCAACATACTCAGACGCATCACTCAGATCTGATTTTGAAAACACCACAACAGGTTCGATATTTTTATCAACGGCCATAGCCGTCAGCTTATCAATTATCAGAAGATTCGGAGCAGGCTCTGCAACAGATGATATTATGATAAGCTTATCAAGATTAGCAACAGGAGGACGGACAAGAGAATTTCTTCTCTCATAAATATCAGTAACCGTACCTCTTGTTTCATCCGTTTCAATGGAAACCTTGTCACCGACAAGAGGTGTGATTTTCTGTTTTCTGAAAACACCTCTTGCACGGCATTCGGTTATCTCGCCGTCTTCACTGCGGACATAGTAAAATCCCGCAGTTGACTTCATTATAATACAATTTTCTTTTATCATATCATTCTGCGGCAGGTCCCGTACTTACATATACCCTGATGGGTGCTGTCAGGAGTTCATCCTTGGCAA
This sequence comes from Clostridia bacterium, assembly GCA_017531385.1. Lineage (GTDB taxonomy): Bacteria > Bacillota > Clostridia > Oscillospirales > Acutalibacteraceae > UBA1081. Next base: position 49,804 of record JAFXLD010000035.1, on the reverse strand, counting down.
ATTCCGACTTTTCTGCAGATACGGCGATAACATATCCCTCAGGAACAGTATCCGAAGCTCTGTCGATCTGTTCGATATTATCAAAACCGATATTTATCAGATCCATATAATAATCAAGATATTTTTTGTTTGAATAATCAGGAAGTGTATATACGCTGGGTTCTGTGGGAGCAGGAGGTTGAGTTGTTGTGGGAGAGGTCGGCTGAGCAGTCACCTGATACTGTGAAACATTCTTGTCGGTAACTGAAGGTGAAGCAGCGGTGAAGTCTACTTTACCCGAGCATACCTCCTGATCGCCGATAAGAATTCTGAATGTTGTATTTGCAGAACCGCCGATTTCAACAGTATGGGTAGATCCGTCAAGCTTTACACCACTGTAAGTTTTGTAAAGTGAACCGCCTACATATACATAAACCGATTCATGGAAATTTTCATAATCCTGAAGATCGGGAAGTGTAATGGTAACAGATGTCGTCTTTGTTGATGTGGTTCCCACAAAGATAGTAATTACAGTATTGCCTGCAATAACTGCTGTGTCAGGTGCAACAGACTGTTCAATAACCAGACCTGCATCACCACCGTGTGATTCTCTGTATCTGACATCAACCTTGAAACCGAGATCTTCAAGTTCTGCCTTTGCAACAGAAAGTCTTTCACCGATAACACTCGGAACAGCTATTTTTCCTTCATCGTCAATAGCATAATAAACTGTTACGGTTGAACCGTAAGCCACACTCTGACCCGATGCAGGATCAACTCTGACAACCGTGCTTTCGGGCACGCTGTTATCAACAACTGCCTTGCTTTTTATTTTAAAGCCCATTTTCTGCAGAATACTTTTTGCATCCTGAAGTTTTGTTCCTTCCGGGAATTCCGGAACAGTCATCGATTCACTTGTATATGCAATATTAAGCTTTATAATCGTTGACATTGTGGAAGAAATCTGCAATTTTTTACCGGCTTCTTCGCTCTGATAGAAAATATATCCCTCATCATATTCCTTTGTATAAACAAGATTTTCTTCTATCAGTCCGTGTTCAAAGAAATATTTATATTCATCGTCTTCTCTGATTTCTTCAATATACTTTCCTTCAAATTCAGGAACGATGACTTCATCTGTATTTGTAAAGATAAACCATGCAATACCGATTATAACAACAATGAGAACAAAAATTATTCCCACAAGAATCGGGAAAGTATAATTCTTTTTTGCAATCAGTTCGTTTTCATAATCGTCTTCATCAGGTTCCTGCGTAATAACAGTTGTCCTTGTATATTCCTGTGCAGGTACATCAGCAGTGCCTACAGGAGTGCCGGATGCATAATTATTACGTCTGCCCGCAGTCGGAATATATTTTGTAGGTTCATTGTCTGCAAAAGAACTGTGATCGAATTTTATATTGGGATTACGTCTGAATTCATCAAGATCAAGAAGCATTTCAGCTGCTGACTGATATCTGCCTCTCGGTGATTTCTTCATGGCACGCATAGTAATCTGTTCAAGACCTATGGGAATTGCAGAATTGATACTTCTGGGTCTTACAGCTTCCTTCTGAAGCTGCATAAGTGCAACCGATACAGCACTGTCGGACTGAAAGGGTACCCGTCCTGTAAGCATTTCATAAAATACCACACCTGCGGAATATATATCGGTCTTGTTATCAACAACCTCGCCCTTTGCCTGTTCGGGACTGATGTAATGAACAGAACCGATGGCACCGTCGGTCATGGTTTTTGTGTCACCTTTATTGGAAAAACGTGCAATTCCGAAGTCTGCAACTTTAATTGTTTTATTATCATTTAGCAGCATGATATTCTGAGGCTTGATATCTCGATGAATAACGCCTTTTTCATGTGCATGCTGCAAAGCTCTTAAAATCTGAGTTCCGAAAAGCACAACTTCTCTCAATGAAAGTGCACCTTTCTGCTGAATATACTGTTTAAGAGTTATTCCCTCAATATATTCCATTACGATATACTGAATCTGCTCGCCGAAACTTACATCATAAACCTTAACGATGTTTTTATGTGAAAGAACGGCTACCGCTTTTGATTCATTCTTGAATCTTCTGCGGAAGTCATCATTTTTGCTGAATTCTTCTTTCAATATTTTTACCGCAACAGTTTTGTTATCAACATTATCAACGGCTTTATATACATCAGCCATTCCGCCTTCGCCGATTATATTTTCAAGCTGATATCTGTCGCCCAATAATTTTCCGGTATAATTCTCCATACTATCCTCCCGTTTTATCCGACAAGCACAACAGCGGTGATATTGTCAGAGCCGCCCTTTTCGTTTGCAAGCTTTACAAGTCTGTCGGCATAATTGAAAATTTCATCATCACAGGTACATTTTATAATTTCCTCATCGCTGACATGATTTGTCAGTCCGTCAGTACAAAGCAGAATCTTATCGCCTTTTTCAAAACTGACATCGAAAAAATCAACAAGGACATCATCTTTAAGTCCAACAGATCTTGTAATAACATTCCTCATAGGATAAGTTTTTGCTTCTTCCGGTGTAATTGCTCCTGAATCAACAAGCTCCTGCACCAGAGAATGATCTTTTGTAATCTGAGTAATTTCATCATTTTTAATATGATAACATCTGCTGTCACCAACAGATGCAACAACACATTCACCGTTTACACATACAGCAACAACAGCGGTTGTTCCCATGCCTGAAAGTGATTCATCCTTTGATGCACGTTCAAAAATATCTGCACTTGCAGAAATGATTGCAGATTCAAGCATATTTTTGATTGAAAAATTACGCATTCTGCGATGATAATTAGTCTTTATTCTTTCCGAGATTCTCAAGGCAGCCATTTCGCTTGCCACATTACCGCCCGCATGACCGCCCATTCCGTCACAGACAACAGCCCATGCACCGACTTCGGGAATCTCTCCGATTGCATAACAATCCTGATTTGACGCTCTGCACATTCCCACATCTGTTTTTGCAGAAATTTTCATTTTAACACCTCCGGGATTAAAATTTGCCGAATATTTATACGTTTTTGCTGTTTCTTCTTAACTGTCCGCATGATGCGTTTATGTCAGAGCCGAGTTTTCGTCTGACCGTAACAGCAAAACCGTTTTTCTCAAGTATTGCAGAAAAAGCTTCAATGCGTTCTCTGCTGCTCTTTTTACAGCATGTTTCTTTTACTTCGTTTACGGGAATAAGATTCACATGACAAAGTATGCCTTTGAGTTTCTTTGCAAGAAGACGGGCACAGTCATCGGAATCATTTGAGCCGCTTACCATAGCATATTCAAAAGATATGCGTCTGTGGGTTTTGTCCGTATATTTTCTGCAGGCTGTCAGAAGCTCATCAACACCCCATTTTCTGTTTACAGGCATCATTGCACTTCTTATTTCGTCACTTGGTGCATGAAGGGAAACAGAGAGAGTCAGCTGAAGATTTTTTTCCATAAGGTCATAAATCTTAGGCACAACTCCGCAGGTTGAAAGCGAAATATGACGCATGGACATATTCTGACCTTTTTCGTCTGTTATAAGTTCGAGAAAACGCATGACATTATCGTAATTATCAAGCGGCTCGCCCATTCCCATAAGCACAACATGGGAGATTTTTATATCATTATCACGCTGAGCTTCATAAATCTGAGATAGAATTTCCGATGCTGTAAGATTTCTGACAACACCGTCAAGAGTTGATGCACAGAATTTGCATCCCATACGGCAACCGACCTGTGTGGAAACACAAAGCGTATAGCCGTATTTATATTTCATCAGAACAGATTCAATAAATTCTCCGTCATGAAGTTTAAAAAGATATTTCTGAGTATCATCATACTCCGAAATCAACTTTTTTTCAATAGATACGCCAAATATGACAAAATTGTCATCAAGTTTCTGCCTTAATGCCTTTGAAATATTTGTCATTTCGTCAAATGATGTGACACACTGCGAATGAAGCCATGAGTAAATCTGTTTTGCCCTGAAAGCAGGTTCATTCAGCTCTTTAAGTGCGGCAGAAAGTTCATCCGGGGACATTGAAAGTATATCTCTTTTTTCCATAATTTACTCAGTCCTTTCAAATGCCGCAATAAAGAAGCCGTCACAGTCATAATCATAGGGCAGAACGGTAATCGCTTCACCGTCACGCTTGCCTTTTATTTCATCATCAATATGAACAGCTCTGAAATTCGTTTTTTCTTTCAGAAACTTTCTGCACACTTCAATATTTTCTTCGGGAAGAAGTGTACAGGTTGAATACACCAGTTTTCCGCCTTTTTTCAGATACTGTGCAGAATTTAAAAGAATTTCAAGCTGCAAATCGGGAAGAAGTGCGATTTCTTCCTGATTTTTATATTTTATTTCAGGCTTTTTACCCGTTACACCGAAGCCCGAACAAGGCACATCGCAAAGAATTTTATCAGCTTCCGGCAGAACTGCATTTTTGTCTGCTCCGTCACGAAGATGCGTTTCGACAATATCAATACCGAGCCTTTTTGCAGTATCGTTTATGAGTTTCAGTTTATGTTCATGTATGTCGCAAGAGATGATTCTGCCGTCGTTTCCCATCATCTGTGCCATTGTCATTGTTTTACCGCCCGGAGCAGAGCATACATCAATGACCGTTTCGCCTTTTTCCGGTGACAACACACGGCAACAAAGCTGTGAGGACAGATCCTGAACATGGAAAAGTCCGTTTTTAAACTCAGTCAGCTGTGCAATGTCACCCGTATTTTTTATAACATAACAGTTTTCGGGGAAATCTGTTTTTTCAAATTCAAAAGTGAAATTCCCGTCTTTGAGAGTGTTTTTTCTTATGTAGATATTTCCGTCACCCAGAGAGCTTGCCATGATTTTTTCAGCAGTTTCAAAACCAAAATACGAAATAAATTTTTCGCAGATATATTCGGGGAAAGAATATTTTATGCTTAAAAATTTTATACTGTCACCATCTTCAGGAAGAGAAAGCCCATTTGTTGAAATTTTACGGAGCACTGCATTGATAAGTCCAGATGCAAATGCACAGCCGTTCTTTTTTGAAAGCTTGACACTCTCATTGATTGCCGCTGACGGCGGAATCTTATCCATAAACAGAAGCTGACCGGTACCCATACGAAGAATTGTGAGCACCTGAGGTTTCAGTTTTTTTAGAGGCTGTGTAAGATAAAGTGACAGATTGTAGTCAATTGTGATTTTTCTTTCGAGAACAGTTTTTACGATTCTGTATGCAAGAAGCATATCACGGCGTGAAAGATCCTCTGCTGCCGCAATTTCGGGCAACAGAAGATTTGAATACGCATTATCTCTTTCCATTTTTGAAAGAGCATGAAAAGCTGTTTGTCTTGCATCTGTCATAAAAAATTATCCGTCCTTAATCAATTTCGTCTGCGTCCTCTGCCGAGGAAAAGAATTGCAAATCTCAGCAGGTTGGCAAGTGTTACCGCAAGAGCCGCAACATAAGTCATTGCAGCAGCCGCAAGCACTTTTTTAGCGCCTGAAATTTCTTCATCACTGCGAAGAAGACCGTTTTCATCAATAACTCTTATTGCTCTTGCACTTGCGTTGAACTCAACGGGAAGTGTAACGAGCTGAAAAACAGCAATGAGTGAATAAAGTCCGAGTCCCACAAGAATCAACGGCTCAAAGCCGAGAAAATAACCTGCGAAAGCAAGAGGAATACCGAGGTATGAACCTATATTACAAACAGGAATTATTGCGTTTCTTACCTTTATGGGAACATACCCCTGAGCATGCTGTGCCGCATGACCTGCTTCGTGACAGGCAATTCCCACGGCAGCAATGCTGTTCCCGTAAAAAACTTCACGGGAAAGTCTGATAACTTTGCTTCTGGGGTCAAAATGGTCCGAAAGCTTACCGCTTGTTTCTTCAATTCTTACATCCATTATTCCGTAATGACGCAGAACTGCGGCTGCTGCCTGTGCACCTGTGTAACCGCTTGTGTTTCTCACTTTTGCCATTTTTGAATAGGTTGTTTTAACCTTAGCCTGAGCAATAAGCGATATTATAAACGCAGGAACAACAAGAATTAAATATAACCATGTGCTGTCCATGTAATAACCGAACATATGAAAAACCTTCCTTATAATTCAAATTCGTCTTCTGCCGTTATGGGATGTCCTGCAAGAAACTGCTTTGCTTCAAGTCTTTTTCCGCCTTCAAGCTGTAAAGATGCAATTTCAAGCAGTTTTCCGTCACCACAGGCAACAAGAATCTTATTTTTATCCTCTTTAAGTTTACCCGCAGGAAGCGATGTTTTTTCGTGAGTTAAATAAGAGGTAAAAATTTTTAATTTTTTGCCCTTGTAACCTGTATATGCAACAGGCCACGGTGCCATTCCTCTTATTGTGTTGTGAATTTCAAGAGCTGTTTTGTTCCAGTCAATTACAGCCTCTTCCTTTGAAAGCATTGCCGCATGAGTTGCCTCATTTTCGTTCTGCTTTTCGGGTATAATTTCACCTTTTGTAAATTTTTCTATTGTTTCCATAAGCAGATCGGGTGCAGAGAGTGCCAGTGCGTCAAAAACTTCGCCCGATGTTGCATTTATATCAATTTTGTATTCGCTTTTCAGAAGCATATCACCTGTATCAAGACCTTCACCCATGAGCATTGTTGTGATGCCTGTAACTGCATCACCTGCGAGAACGCTTCTCTGAATGGGTGCTGCACCTCTGTATTTCGGCAGAAGTGAACCGTGAACATTGATACATGCGAATTTGGGCAGTTCAAGAATATTTTTCGGCAGAATTTTGCCGTATGCCGCAACTATGATGTAATCGGGTTCAAATTTACTCAGATATTCGTATGCTTCCTCAGTTCTGAGAGTCTGAGGCTGATAAACCTCAATTCCGTGTTCAAGTGCACAGACCTTTACTTCAGACGGTGTCAATTCCTGTTTTCTTCCTCTGGGCTTATCGGGCTGTGTCACAACGCACACAACATCATACTTTTCTTCTTTTACAAGTCTTTCAAGACAGGGAACGGCAAAATCGGGAGTTCCCATATATATTACTTTCATATTTTAACCTCAGTCTAATCTTACTCTTTCACCGGGTGCGAGTCTTTCGGTAAAAACGTGACCGTCAAGATGGTCAAATTCATGGCAGACGCATCTTGCAAAAAGTCCTTCACCCTCTGCTTCAAACCAATTGCCGTGTCTGTCCTGAGCTTTGAATTTAACATACATCGGACGTGATGTTATACCTGACTTTTCGGGAAGTGACAGACAGCCTTCGACTTCCCTCTGTTCTCCCCTGCGTTCGATAATTTCACCGTTGATAGCTTCTATCATTCCGTGTTCATCGCCCACATCTATAAGCACAACACGGCGCAGAATACCTATCTGCACGGCTGCAAGTCCCACACCGTCTGCTTTTTTAAGTGTATCTTTCATATCTCCGAGAAGAAGATGGAGCTTTGCATCAAAAGCAACAACGGGTTTGCTCACTTTCTTCAATACGGGATCTTCTTCTGTTCTTATTTTTCTAAGTGCCATATTTCTCACCTCAATACAAGCTGTCCGGATTCATATCCGCATAAGCTGTTACCTTTTCTGAATAATATTTATTTGTTGCAAATGCCTTCAGGCATTCCGAAATCAGATTTCTGAAATGAGCTGAGTTACGGCATTTTATAATAAGTCTTTCTCTGAAACTGTTGTTTATTTTTGCAAGTTTCGGCGCAACGGGACCGAGCACTATAACCTTTTCATCGGGATAATTTGCCTGCAGTTTTTCTTTGAACATTCTGAAAAAATACCCCGCCGCTGTTTTTACCATATTTTCTGACGGAGCCGAAAAACCGACAACGCATATATCGCAGAACGGAGGATAGACAAGTGCTTTTCTGATGGCTATTTCCGTTTTATAAAATTCGGTATAATCCTGCTCTGCGGCAAGTTCAATTACCGCATTTTCAGGTGCCAGAGTCTGAATAACTGCTCTGCCCGACTTTTCGCCTCTTCCCGACCTGCCCACAACCTGTGTCAGCAGATCAAAAGCTCTTTCGGTGCTCCTGAAATCGTCATTATAAAGCTGTTGGTCAACGGAAATTACACCAACGAGTGTTACATCGGGAAAATCAAGACCTTTTGCAACCATCTGCGTGCCGACCATTATATCGTATTCACCCTGTGCAAAAAGACGGAAGCTTTTTTCATGTGAATTTTTAGCAGAGGTTGTATCTGCATCCATACGGAGAATCTTTGCATCGGGAAAAAGCACTTCAAGCTCCTGCTGAACTCTCTGTGTGCCGAAGCCCGAAAATTTTATTGTATCTGCACCGCATTCGTTACAGGTTGTCCTCACACTTTCGGAATATCCGCAGTAGTGACACATCAATCTGTCGTTTGCAGTGTGATATGTAAGCGAAATACTGCAATTCGGACAGCTTGCAACACTTTTGCATTTTGTACAGGCTACAAAAGTATTATAACCTCTTCTGTTTATAAGCAGTATCGTCTGCTGTTTATTTTCAAGATTCTGTCTTATTTCATCTGCAAGAGGTGCGCTGATTGTGTGCATACCGTTCATATTTTCTTTATCGGAAACATCAACGGTCACAACAGAGGGTAGTCCAGTTTTTGAATAACGTTCGGAAAGCTCGATAAGCTCATATCTGCCGTTTTGAGCATATGCAAAACTCTCAACAGACGGCGTTGCAGATGCAAGCACCAGCAAAGCATTGTTATATGCACACCTGAATCTTGCAACATCCCTTGCATGATATCGGGGTGTCATTTCCGATTTATAGGAGCCTTCCTGCTCTTCGTCAATTATAATCATGGAAAGATTTTTAACGGGAGCAAATGATGCACTTCTTGTGCCGACTGCAATGGTTGCTTCGCCGTTTGCAATTCTTTTCCATTCATCAAGCCTTTCACCCTGTGAAAGACCGCTGTGAATTACGGCAACTTTCTCGCCGTATCTTGCATAGAACATTGACAGAAGCTGCGGAGTGAGTGCGATTTCAGGCACAAGGACAATAACACCTTTATCCTGACCTGCAACATCGTCAATGAGTTTCATGTAAACCTTTGTTTTTCCACTGCCCGTTACACCGTAAAGCAGTGCCGCCGCGGCTTCATCTTTATCACGCAGAGCACAAAGCCTTTCATATGCGTTGTTCTGCATTTCAGAAAGCACAATAGGGTCACTTTTTCTCGGAGTATTGCGCATTGCAGAGGGTGTTCTGTAAACGGGCATATCATCATAAACCAACACACCTTTTTTGTGTAGATTTTCGATGACAGCCTGTGCAACACCTGTATAATATGAGATTTCCTTTGATGTTGCAGAGCCGATATTGCGAAGCAAATCTATTACAAGCTTCTGCTTGGGAGTAGGTTTAAAAGGCAGTTCACCTTCCTGCTGCAATTCTTCGGCAAGAGAAACAATTTTGACCTTTGCATCATTTATACGTCTGAATGTATCAACATTCTTTATCAGTATTCCCTTTTCATAAAGCTTTTTTGTAAGCTTTGTTTCGGGAGAAAGTCCCAGTTCTTTGTAAATTTTTTCATCACTTGTAAGCTTGTCTTTTTTTCTTAAGAAACTTACAATCTGCTGTTCTTCGGGACTCAATTCTTCCGGATTATCGTCCGTATAATCCGGTGAAAGCATAAAAGTTTCCGACACACGCAAATATATTCCCGAAGGCAGAACAGACTTTGCCGCATCAAAATATGTACAGAATGTTCTGTCTGCAAGAAATGAAGCAATTTTCAGCATTTCATCGCTCAGAAGAGGTTTTTCATCAAGCACTTCCGAGATTTTTTTAAGTTTGCCTGTCCCGTTTTCCGGAGAATCCGACACACTGAAAACGAACCCCTGTCGCTTCTTAGAACCGCGTCCGAAACTGACTAAAACCCTACACCCCGGTACGACCTTTCCGGTCAGAGCCTCGGGTATAAGGTAATCAAAAAGTTTATCAAAACTGTATGCCGTATTTTCAACGGCAACGGAAGCTGTCAACAGATGTGCCAAATTGCCTCACCTCTGAAAAAAATCAGCCTTCCTTATGGACGCTCCATGCACCGTCCTGAAGTTCTTTAACTGCAATACTGACGGGCTTTTCAATAATTACATATTTACCGTCAACAGCATCGTCAACAATCATTCTTGCTCTTTTTGCTGTTGCGGAAACAAGCTCATAACGGCTGATACCGCCCTTCATAAGCTTCTGAAGATCAACATTAAGCATAAAAATACCCTTCCTTTATTTACTGTGATTTTTTATTATGTTATAAGCATCATTAACAGCATCATCAAGTGTATCGTTGACAACAATAAAGTCATAATCAACACTTCTTCTCATTTCATCAGCTGCAATGCCGAGTCTTTTCTGAATATCTGCTTCAGACTCTGTTTGTCTGCCTCTCAGACGGCTTTCAAGCACGTCCAGTGACGGTGGCATTATAAATATTGACAGAGACTCGGGATACATTTTCTTTATATTTGCAGCACCCTTGACCTCTATAACAAGAATAACTGTTTTTCCGTCTGAAAGTCTTTTTTCAACATCGGATTTGAGCGTACCGTAATGATTTGCACCATACTGTTCATGCTCAATAAATCCTTCATTATCAACTTTTTCAAGAAATTCTTCAACAGAGAGGAAGTAATATTCAACTCCGTTCTGTTCATTACCTCTGGGAGCTCTTGTCGTTGCCGATACGGAAAGAGAAATGTCGCTGTCTTTTTCAAGCAGTTTTGCAACCACGGTATCCTTTCCCGCACCTGACGGACCGGACACAACAACGAGTTTTGAATACAGATCACACATCGATTACATCCTCCTGTGAATCATCGTTAAAGCGTTCTCCGAGTTTTTCTGCCTGAAGATATGAAAGAATGATATGATCGCTGTCTGCAATGATAACAGATCTTGTTTTTCTGCCGTGAGTGGCATCTATGAGCATTCCCTTTTCTTTTGAATCGAGAATCATTCTTTTGATTGGAGCTGATTCGGGGCTGACAATCGCAATAACTCTTGCCGAATTTATCATATTTCCGAATCCGATATTAACAAGTTTCATAATAAATCCTTATTCTATATTCTGAATCTGTTCTCTGATTTTTTCAACTTCTGCCTTGATGTCAATGACAGTTCTTGCAATTTCAATGTCATTTGCTTTTGAACCGATCGTATTGGCTTCCCTGTTGATTTCCTGAACAAGGAAGTCAAGCTTTCTGCCGATGGGTTCATCAAGTTCCATGAAAGAATGAAGCTGTTCAATATGACTGCGCAGTCTCACTGTTTCCTCTGCCACGGCAACTTTATCTGCAAAAATTGCAGCTTCTGTGAGAAGTCTCTGCTCGTCCACATTTGTGTCACCAAGAAGATCTTTCATTCTGCCGAGAAGCTTTTCATTATATTCCTTTACTGTTTCGGGAGAACGGTTTTCAACCTTTTCAACATAAGAAATAATCGTATCTGCTCTTGAAAGAATATCTTCTTTGAGCTTTTCACCCTCGATTTCACGCATTGAGATGAATGATTTTGTAGCTTCGTCAAGAACCTTCATGACAGCTTCCCAGATTTTATCCTCATCTGCGGGAGCTTTTCTTATGGCAAAAATATCATTGTGTCTTGCGAGATTCGATACTTTGTAATCATTTTCGAGTCCGAATTTTTCGCAAAGTGTATTTATTGCAGCTATGTAACCTGATGCAAGCGATTCGTTAAGCTGAACCACCACATCATCAGTTTCAAGGGCATCAATCTGAACACTGCATTCAACCTTACCTCTTGAAATAAGCTGACGCACATAAGTCTTGAGCTTGTCCTCAAGAAATGAATAATTTTTATATATTCTTGATGAAAATTCAAGATAACGGCTGTTTACGCTCTTGATTTCAACGGTGATATTCATTCCGTCAATCAGTTCACAGGCTCTGCCGTATCCTGTCATACTCTTTATCATTGAGTTTTCTCCTTTATTTTATTAAATCATTATATAATATAAACCGATTATTGTCAACTTGTGCAGATGTTAATTTCTTCTGCCTTTTTTCTGTTCGTTTGCAGATTTTGCTTTCTGTGCGGCACGTTTGAGAGCTGAAACCTCTTCTTTTTTCAGTTCTCTGTAAGTACCTACGGAAAGGCTGCCGAGCTTCAGCGAACCCATTGAAATTCTTTTGAGTCTTACCGTTTCAAGACCTACTGCCTCGCACATTTTTCTTATCTGTCTGTTTCTGCCTTCATGTATGGTTATCTGCAGAACACTTCTTTCCGAATCGTCACCCATAACCTGAACAGATGCAGGCATTGTCTTCTTTCCGTCAATTACAACACCCGATGAGAGCGCCACAAGCTGTTCTTCGTCTGCGGCAGGTTTTACGGTAACTCTGTAAGTTTTTGATATATGCATTGACGGATGAGTCATCATGTTTGCAAATTCACCGTCATTTGTAAACAGAAGCAGTCCTTCGGAATCCCTGTCAAGTCTGCCAACGGGGAAAATTCTTTCTTCAATATCGGCAACCAGTTCAGCCACGCATTTTCTTCCCATTTCATCACTCATGGTTGTGACATATCCTCTGGGTTTATTGAGCATGATGTAGACATTGCCCGATGAAACGGGTACAACTTTTTCACCCGAAACAGTTACAAGGTCTTTTTTCGGGTCAACTTTATCACCGAGAGATGCAGGATGTCCGTTTACTCTTACCTTGCCTCTTTCGATTAATTCTTCTGATTTTCTTCTTGATGCTACGCCGTTTTCTGCAAGAAATTTCTGCAGACGGATTTTATTATCAGCCATTTTTCCACCAACTGTCAAACAGACTGAAAAGTCTGTCCAATATATTTTCACTCTTCTCTTTCTGCTTTATTTCAATGCTGTTTTTTGCAGTAAGAGGAACGGTTTTTATAAGTCTGTCGCCGTTATAATACTCGGCAAAACCGATTTTGTCACCCTTATTTACAGGTGAATATAAAAATTTTTCAAGAAAAATTTTTCTTGTGATATTACTGCCTTCGCCCTTGATAAAATTAATGCTCACATCGTCACTTTCAATATATGCGTTTATTTCCGCACCGCCGACAACTCTTACGGAATAATGCGAAAAATCATTATCGGCAGTCACTGAATCAACACGGGAAAAGCCGTAATCAAGCATTTTTTTGTGGTCGTTCCAGTCGTCACCTGCATTAAGAGTAACGGCAATCAACATTATACCGTTTCTTTCAGCCGCACTCACAAGACATCTGCCGCTTTTCTTCGTAAAACCTGTTTTTATTCCGATACAGCCGTCATACTCACGAAGAAGCCTGTTATGGTTGTACAGCGTTACGCTTTTATCTGAATCGACGAAGGTTACTTTTTTGTTTGTTTCTTTACTGATGCCCCGAAAGTCCCTGTTTTCAAGAGCTTCTGCGGCAAGCAAAGCCATGTCGTAAGCTGTGGTGTAATGATTTTCATCATCAAGCCCTGAGGGTGTCACAAATGACGTGTTTTTCATACCGATTTCAGCGGCTCTTTTATTCATAATTTCTGCAAAGCCCTGAAAACTTCCGCCAAGTTCAATCGCAACGGAGTTTGCCGCATCGTTGCCCGATTCGAGCATCATGCAGTAAACAAGGTCCCTGAGTGTTATTTTGTCGCCTGCCCTGAGTCCCGAAGAAGTGCCCTCAACATTTACCATTTCGGCCGTTATTTCAACAACTCTGTCCGGTGTACATTCTTCCAGTGCGATAAGGGATGTCATAATTTTTGTTGTACTTGCCATTGAACGAAGTGAATCTGAATTTTTTTCAAACAGCACTTTTTCATATTCGGGATAATACAACACTGCACTTACTGCCGACAAATTATCACTTTCAAGACTAAACACCTGAAAACCTGACAAAAATGTCAATATCAGTACCATAAAAATTACAACTGTTCTTTTCAGCATATCAACCACCGCCTACATAAAATTTATGTAAGCGGCGGAGTGTTTTAGTACAGGTATTGTACGAAATTATTCTGTTTCAACGATTGTTTCAACAGCAGGTTCTGCAACAGCAGAAGTATGTTTCTGTCTGTCAACAAAGTTTGTTACCTTGTCAAACATTTCGGGAATAAGGTTGACAGCTCTTTCAGCAGCGTTATCTGATGCTGTGATGTGCTTGATTGTAACCTCACCCTTATTACATACAAGGAATGCAACGGGATTGATTGTGATACCGGCACCACCGCCACCACCGAAAAGTTCAACATTATTCTTTGACGGGAAATCTGAACCGCCTGATGCAAAGCCGTATGTAACCTTTGAAATGGGGATGATTGTGATATCTGCACTTACATTTATAGGCTCTCCTACGATTGTGCTTACATCCACAAGGTCACGTACTCTTTCGATTGTTGTTGCAAGAATTTTTTCTGCTGACTGATTTTTCATTATTGTGCACCACTCTCTATAGTATTTATATCATTTGTTTTTTCTGTATTCTGCTGTTCTACGGCTGCGGGCGTTTTCGGTTTCAGGTCTTTTATAAGTCTGATACCGATTTTAAATACAGCCGAGAATGCAAAGGCAAGAACTGCATTAATGAGTTTTCTCGGATTCAATGAAATCTCCATGGAAAAAGCCACTCTTGTACCCGGATTTGCAATGTAATCGGGTTCAACATTAATTGAGTACTTTTTAACATTGCAGTTTGCACACACAGCACCCGTTACGGGAAATACCGTACGGCATATTTTTCCGTATTCTTCGGCAGTCTGAGCCGCATCACCCTTTGTAACCTCAATATCAAGGAACATTTCATCTATCACAAAGGAGTTAACTAATCGTCTGCCGAATTTATCAATAATCTCAAGAAGATTTCTCAGAATTTCAAGTATTCCGTGTATCTGCTCATTCTCATAAATTGTCTTTAAAGGATTAGGTCCTTTTGGCTTAGGCTCCTTCGGAGTTTCCTCAGCAGGAGGTTCTTCCTTTTTTACAGGCTCGTCCTTCTTGGGTTTCGGTTGTTTTTCGGGAAACGGAATCAACGGAATTTTTATAAATGCCCATTTTGCGTAAGCTGTCAATTCCTTTTCATATTCAACATGAATATGTGCTCTTATGCTCAGAACAAGTGCAAACAGAACCACTATTCCGATCAGTATGTAAAGAACAATCAAAGCACCGCCTCCTTTTATTTATAATAGTATGTCAGATAAGTGACATCTGACCGTCAACATCTTCACTGTCGCTTGTATTTATACTTTCCGTCTTTTCGGGAAGCTCAGGTAACTCGTCCAGCGAAGATATTTCAAAGCATCTCAAAAAGTTATCCGTTGTACAGTATAGCAGAGGTCTGCCGGGTAAGTCAAGTCTTCCGTGTTCCTCAATTAAATTTCTCTGACAGAGTGTTGCAATAACACCCGAACAGTCAACACCTCTGACCTGCTCGATAAAAGCTTTTGTTACGGGCTGATTGTAAGCCACTATTGCAAGAACTTCAAATGCCGCAGAGGACAAAGGTGTGTTCTTTTTCATACTCAGGACAGCTCTGATTTCGGGAGCAAACTCCTCTTTTGTTGCAAACTGATACTTTCCTGCAAGATTCAGAAGCTCTATGCCGTGAGTGTCTTTTTTATATTCTTCCGTCATTTCGGAAAGTACGTTTTCTATCGATTCCTTGTCAACAAGAAGCGTTTTCGCTGTTTTTTCTATATCGAGAGGTTCTCCCGATGCAAACAGAACTGCTTCAAGGACTGATTTTAACTTTTGCTTATCCGTTTTCATCAGCCTCCTCTTCATTAAAATCAATTTCAATGCTCAGGTTCTCAAGTTCTCCCGTAAGCAGGATTTTCTTATTCTTTGCCATTTCGAGAATCGCAAGAAATGAAGCTACAAGCTCACTTCGGCTCTTTGCCATTGAGAAAACATCGAAAACTCTGATTTTTCCCGTTTTCATAACGATAGAATAGATATTATCTATTTTAACCGATACGGAAACCACGGCTTTTTCAACAATTTCTTTGAATGAATCTTCCGGCGGTGGTAAATTTTTAAGCTTTTTGCCTGCCGCATTTATGTATGCAGTGTAAAGCTCGAGAGCATCATGCAATCTTGAATAAGTCAGGTCAGCTTCAACCTCTGTGGGAATACGGACCATTTTGTCTGTACCACCTGATTGTTCGGAAAGCTTCTTTGCCATAATCTTACAGGTCTGATACTCAATAAGTTCACCCGTAAGCTCTTTTTTCAAATTCTCAGCTTCTTCGTAAACAGGCAGAAGCGACACGGTTTTTATATAAACAAGTCTTGCTGCCATTTCAAGAAATTCACTGGCTATTTCCATATTTTCTTCCTGCATCAGCTGAACATATGCAATATACTGCTCCACAAGCTCAAAAATCGGAATATCGTTGATATTGAGCTTATGTTTTGAAATCAGATGCAGAAGCAGATCAAGAGGCCCTTCAAAAACCTCGGTTTTATACTGCGGTTTATCCATAATCAAATCAATCCCACAAGTGAAAACGGTAATCTTGTGATAAAATCAAAGCCTACAGACACAAGTCCGGCAAGAAGTGACAGAGGTTTTGAAAGAATACCTGTCCAAAGAAGCACAAACATACCGATCATGATATATCTTTCATACTTCATAATTGTATAATAATATTTTGAAGGAAGCAGAAGATTTGCTATTCTTGAGCCGTCAAGAGGCGGTATGGGAAGAAGATTGAATACTGCCAGTGAAATATTTATACTTGCCGCAAAGCTGAAAAAGCTTGAAAGAGCCATATACACATTTACAGGTATGCTTGCGTTGTATGCAATAACATAAATTACAGTTTCACAGAATGTAAAAATCAGAGCCATTATAAGATTGGAAAGCGGTCCTGCAAGAGCCACCAATGCAAAGCTCTTTCTTCCGTTTTTAAGGTTGTGCATATTTACCTGAACAGGCTTTGCATAACCGAATCCCACAAGAAGAATCATAAGAGCACCAATCGGGTCGATATGCGCCATGGGTCTGAGTGTCAGTCTTCCCGCAAGTCTCGGAGTATCGTCACCGAGTTTTACTGCTGTCCATGCGTGCGCATATTCATGAATGGGCAATGTACAAAAAATTACAAATAAAATTGATGCAAGATTAATCATAAGAAGTGCATATTCGCCCTCACGGATGTAATCCATAATATCAAAAAGCATCAGTTTTTCCTCCTTTTACAAAACGGCACACACCGTATATATCATCACAACACTCTGCATGAAAATCAGAAGCAGTTGTGTGTTTTATGATTTGGGTTATTTTTCCGGGTTGTTCTTCTCCGCTTTCAAACATAAAAAATCCGTTTTCATTGAGATACGGAAGCCATTTTTCCGCAAGACAGCGGTAAAAATCAAGTCCGTCACCCTCGCATACTATTGCACTTTCGGGTTCATAAAATATTTCGGTCTGCAAAGTTTCAAATTCTTCTCTCGTAACATAAGGAGGATTTGAAAGAATCACATCGGGTGTTGGCAGACCGCTTTCCTTAAACCCTTTGAAAATATCATATGATATGATCTGAACATTATTGAGTGCAAGGGCTTTGCGGTTTTTCTCGGCACATTCAATCGCAAAGGGTGAAATATCCGCAAGATACACCTTACAATCGGGATTATTGGCTGCAACAGAAAGACCTATACAACCACTGCCCGTACATAAATCAAAGATAATTTTATCTTTTTTGTTTCTGAGAAATTTACAGGCTTCGTCGGCAATCTGCTCCGTTTCGTTTCTGGGAATTAGTACCCCCTCATTGACAAAGAAACTCAGTCCGTAAAAATCCCATTCACCCAGTATATACTGAAGAGGATAACCCGATGCCCGTTTTTCAATAAGTGCTGAAAACTTACAGAGTTTTTCTTCGCTGATTTCGGCACAGGGGTTCAGCAGAATATCGGTTCTGCCGAGACCCGTGACAAAACGGAAAATTTCATAAGCATCAACATCGGGTGCATCGGATGTGACAAGTTTTTTTTCTGCTTCTTTCAGAAGTGCTCTTATATCAGTCACTCTCTGTTTCTCCGTCTGCCTGTTCTTCGGGCATACCTTCGGTAACTGCCTTCAGTGCTGTGATGCCGACTTCAATCATGCTGTCATCAGGTTCTTTTGTGGTAAGTCTCTGCATCCAGAGACCGGGAGCGATAAGAACACGCATGATTTTGTTATCGTGTTTGCCTGAGAACTTGAGAAATTCATAACCAACACCCATAACAAGAGGCATGATGAGAATTTTTATAACAGACCATGCCCATGCAACATTCAGAATATGCACACCGCCGATTTTAAGCTCGGGGAACATATTAAGCACAACTGCAAGTGCTGATGATGCGAGAATACTTATTATAAGGATAATAAACATAAAGCTTGTGCCGCATCTGGGATGAAAACGTGAATATTTTCTGACGTTTTCAACGGTAAGCTCTTCACCTGCTTCGTAGCAGAATATTGTTTTATGTTCTGCACCGTGATACATGAAAACACGCTTGATGTCTTTCATATTTGTAACTGCTGCAAGATAACCTATGAAGATTGCGATTCTGATAATACCCTCAAAAAGAGGTCTCATTGCATGATTGAGCATAAAATCATTCAGCACATGAGTATCAAAAAGTCCGACAACCTTTGACGGTGCATAAACGAACAGTCCGAATGCAAGCACAACGCCGAGTACCATTGCAATTCCTGAAATAACTGCCATCATTTTCGGTCCGAAATGGTCGCTGAGCCATTTATCGAGCTTCGACATCTCCTCTTCTGATTCTTCAAGCTCAAGCTGTCCCGAAAGTTCTGCCGATTCCATAAGACATTTATAGCCCAGAACCATTGATTCAATAAAGTTCACAATACCTCTTATAACGGGAAGTCCGAGAATTTTGACTTTGTCACGGATATGCTTGAATTCTTTTGGAACGGTCACTATAGTACCGTCTGTTTTTCTTACAGACATTGCAGCACCCTGAGGTCCGTTCATCATGATACCCTCCATGAGAGCCTGACCGCCTGCTTTACCGAGTCTCGGATTCATTTCTTTATTTTCTGCCATATTCATCAATTCCTTTTATCATATTATAATTGTATCGTCAATGGGTAAAAAGATTGTAACAACAGTCCCCTTACCCTGTGTACTTGCTATGTCAAGCTTGCCGTTATGCAGTTTTATGATCTCATCAACAACGGCAAGACCGATGCCCGAACCTCTTACGGACATATTTGCCTTATAGAATTTTTCGGTTATATGAGGCAGATCCTCTTTTGAGATTCCGCACCCCGTATCAGCTATCGATACAACAAGATTATCTTCACATCTCTCTGCAAATATTGCAACTCTGCCGCCGCTTTCCGTATATTTGAACGCATTGTCAAGTATATTTGCAAAAACCTGTTTTATAAGATTTCTGTCTGCAGACATCGGCGCTGTAATATCGGGTATGCTGTAAACAAGGGTTATGCCTTCACGCTTTGCACGGTCTCTGAACACCTCAATAGCAGAATCAAGCTCACGGACAATATCCACAGGCTCGGAACGCATAGTCATTCTTCCGCTCTGCATTTTTGAAAAATCCAGAAGATCTTCAACAATATTATAAAGTCGGTCTGATTCACTTATGATAACATCAATGCCTTTTGCAGTCATTTCCTCATCACCGATATCACGTATCGTTTCTGCCCAGCCTTTGATTGCGGTAAGAGGTGTCCTGAGTTCGTGCGATACCGTGGAAATAAAGTCGTTTTTAACTTTATCGGCTCTTGCGATTTCTTCCGACATATAGTTGACCGTGTCACACAGCTCACTGATTTCATCGTTGCTGTTACTGTTTTCAACCCTTGCGTTAAAGTCACCCTTTGCAATGAGTTTTGCCGTTTCGTTTATCCGTCCCACAGGACGTACGATTGAACGGACAAAGAACAAGCCCGAAACTGCAACAAGTGCCAGTGCTATAATACACAAAAACATTATAAATAATGTGTATACAACATGCTGTCTGTCAAGATCTTCAAGGGAAACTATCAATCTGACTGCACCTGCCAGTGAACCGTCAGAATTTGTGATTGTGAAAGCTTTTGCAAGTATTTTTTCACCACGGCTGTTGCGACCTGTCCATGTACCTGTACCTGTTTCTGCAGTTCTGGCATTGTCAAAATCAGGCATTACGGTAGAATCATCAACCGAAAATCCTGCCGAGGAAACAAGAACATTTCCGTTACTGTCCACAACCCAGACATCCATAAGATAGCTGTATCCGAAGCTTTCTGCAAATTCTCTTGCACCTTCGGCAAACAGATTACTGTCCGAATTAACATAATTATTGAAAAATGTCTGTACGGCTGTTTTCTGCACCTTTGAATCAATGGTGGATTCAGCCATTTCGTAATAATAACTTTTGATGAATACGGATGCACTGACATTGACGATCACAAGAATAAGCAGAATAACGCTTAACGTATTCATAATCCATCGTCTTGTTATACCGCCTGTACGCATACCGTATTCCTCCTTTTTATTTTTTTAGGGAACCCATTTGTAACCCATTCCCCAGACTGTTGTCAGATGCTCGGGGTTTGAAGAATCATCTTCAATCTTCATTCTCAGACGTCTTATATTAACGTCAACAACTTTTTCATCGCCGTAATACGCATCGCCCCATACATAACTGAGAATATCAAATCTTGAAAGCGATGCTCCGGGATTGCTCATAAAATATTCCATAATCTGGAACTCAACCTGTGTAAGTTCAATGGGCTCATCATTTTTATGAAGCGTTCTGCTTCTTAGATTCAATGAAAACTCTCCGCTTACCACAATATCACCGTTATTCCTGTTTTTATCTGCGAGCTCTTTATTCACCGAAACACGTCTGTAAACAGCATCCACACGTGCCATCAGCTCAGATGGAGAAAACGGTTTGATAACATAATCATCGGCACCCACAAGAAGTCCTGTGACCTTATCCATTTCCTGTGACTTTGCAGTAAGCATGATAATTCCTATGGTACTGCTTTTCTGTCTTAAATATTTGCACACTTCAAGCCCATCCATCTCAGGCATCATTATATCAAGCAAGGCAATATCAAAATCGCCTGCACATTCATCATATTTTTCAACAGCTTCTCTGCCGTTGCATGCCTCTGTGACATCATAACCGCTGCGTTTAAGATTGATTACAATAAAATCTCTGATTGCGGTTTCGTCTTCGGCAATCAATATTCGTTTCATTTCAAAAAACTCCCTGTTATTCCGAAATGGAGAAAAATGACAGTATCTCACTGCGTGTTATACCGTATTCTTCACCTGCTTCAGTGATTTTATAAGCATACTGATGTTTTTCTCCTGTTTCAAGAAGTGTCGCCTCACTGATATTTTCATTCACATCAACGGCACTTATTGTAAACAAAAGCACGGATTCGTTATCAACATCGGGATTATCTGCATTTTCAAGAAGGAAAAACTGGGACATGCCCTCATCCGGATAAAATCTGACGCACCAATCCTTCATTGTTTCTTCATCATATTTTATAATGAATCCGTCATCTTCATTTTTTATATAACTGTCGGCAGTTAAAAAATTGCCTTCGTCAAATTTTTTCCAGTTTGTAATATAAACATTTTCAGTCAGGGTGATAACTTCTGTGCCCTGTGTTTTTTTTCTTACAATACTGCTGTCCTGCATCAGCTTTGTAACAGGAATCTCTATTTCATCATCTCTGTCAATGTTTTTACATAACAGCGGCAAAGAACGGCTTGTGGGACAGCTTGCAACCGAAATTTCATCAAATGTTATCGCCGATGCAAGAGTATTGTTCTCACGGTCCCAATAAAGCATTTCCGTAAGGTAGGCATCGCCTGCAACTTCATCAATGTAAATGTATCGTCTTCCGTCAGCTCTTCCTGATGTTATTGCCATTATTGAAGTTATTCCTGAAAACAGACTTACCTGACCGACTGCGCTTATCTGATATCCCGAATTTCCGGATTCTGACATTTTAAGAAGTCTGGCTTCGGTGGTATAAGTATCGGAAGTTGAATTGATAAGAGCAAGCAGTATTTCCTTTTCGCCGTCAAAATCAAGATCAGCAGTATACATTGCTGTATATGATTCAATTGCAAGGATATTGTAGTTGAGCTCCTGTGAATTTTTCTGAGAACAATAAACGGAGAGCTTTTTGTTTGCCTTTGAATCAATTGAACTCCAGCCGACGAAAATCTCATCAATCCCGTCACTGTTCAGATCACAGAAATCTATTGAATAAACATCATTTCCCTCACCGGGTGTGTCCGACATAGGAATCCATTCATTATCCGAATAATCCAGCATATACATGTGTACAAGCATTTCTTCGGCTTTGAGTGAATAGAAAACAAATGCTTCATCATTTCCGTCATTATCGCAATCATAGCGGATAAACGCTGAGCGATATTCGCCTGCAGACGGATATTTCAGAATATATTCGCCCTTTTCACTCACAGCCTTTTCAAAAGCTGCCTGCAATTTACCGTCTTCACCTGAAAGTTTAGGCGGTCTTACAAGATTTTCGGGAGAATTGAGGGTCAACGCTTCACAACCGCTCAGAAATATCAGAAATGCAATCAGCATCGCTGTAACCGAAACTATTCTTTTTTGCATTGTCCCTCACTCCAATCATCAGGCATCTGTATTTGTAGCACTGAATGTAATTTTTATATTGAATGTAAATGTACTGTCGGGAAGACTTACTCCGTCCGGCAGTTCAATTTCGGAAGCATCTACCGAATAAACATTCTGTCCCTCGGAAAGTTCCGAATAATCCACAGTTAATACAGGCAGTGTATCACTGTCATAACCGAACCCGGTATCGATTTTTGCAATAATTTTATCAATATTGAAATCTACCGTTGTTTCACCTGTCTGTTCACCCGTAAAAACAACTTCGGGTGTCAGTTCAGCCATTTTATCAATATTGACCTTTACAAAATATTCATGATCCTCAACGAACGTAACATATTTATTTACCGAAACTGTTTCGGAAACATTTGCACCCTCAAGACTCAATGAAACAGGAAGTGTTATTGTTTCAAAGAGCAGATCTTCCGGGTACTGCGGATCGGCAATCACACTGACGATCTTATTCATTTCAGTTTCAGGACCTTTAAGGGTAACAGATGAAACCGTAAGGTCAGCAGAGTTCAGTTGATAACCGTCTGCCAGCTTTTCCGATATAAGCGTCTGATCCAGCTGGATATCAAATTTTTTCTCAAGTTCAGTATCAAAATAAATATCAACAGATGTTTTTGATTGTGCTGAAATTGTTATATCCTGACTGTTTTCTTTTAAAGAAACTTTAAGCGCCAGTTGTGAAACACCGGAGGAATCAACCGTATTAAGATTTGCCGACACAAGAATATCATCAGGTGTAAGAGATGTTATAAGATATCTCGGACCTGTCACCGTTACATCTATTTTTTCATCACTCTGCCAGAAATTCTTATAGCCTTTCTGAGCAACAAGACTGTTTTCGGTGTTGATCGTAATAGGTACATTGTATATCGTAAACGATTCTTCGGGGCTTGCATACATCGCAACCGCAACCCAGATAATAAATGCAATTAAAAGTGAAAGAAATAACACAAACTTATTGTTATTTATCAGGTCATTGAGTGTCTTCACTTTTTTTTCTTTTTTTGCGGGAGCATTACTCATTTTGTTCTGTCCCCCTTTGACTTTCTGAATGAAAACTTCTTCTTTGCCGAATCATTTTCATCGTTATCCGAACCGATAAGAAGCTCTGCAAGAATTTCACGAAGCTCTGCATCGGAAAGACCTCTCTGCAGTTTTCCGTCCTTTGCAACGGAGATGATGCCTGTTTCTTCACTTGTAACAACGGCAATTGCATCTGAACGAAGTGAAACTTCAATTGCTGCTCTGTGACGTGTTCCCACATGCTCTGTGACTTCTTTTTCATTTTTAAGAGGTACAACACATCTTGCGGCAACGATTCTGCCGTCTTTAATAACAATTGCACCGTCATGAAGTGCGGCTTTGGGATAAAATATACTCAGAAGCATTTCCGTTGTAACACATGAATCAATGGGAACACTCTGTCTTGTGATGTCGCCGAGCAATGACTTTCTCTGAAAAACAATGAGTGAACCTGTTCTGCTCTCACTCATCTGTGCACACGCACGACAGACATTGTTGATAACATCGTAAGTTTCTTCGTTATTCCCCTTTGAGCTGAAAAGCGACAAAAAAGCAAAATTACGTTTCTGTCCCATTCTTTCGAGAGCCTGCCGTATTTCACCGCTGAAGACTATTACAAAGATTATAAGCAAATTGCTGATAACATTGCTGAAAATAAATTTACTCGCATTCATTTCAAAGAGGTTTACCACAAGGTAAAGAACGGCAACAAGTGCAACACCTTTGAATATCTGAATGGACTGGGTTTTTCTCATCTGAACTATCAACGCATACACAATAATTGCAACAAACAATATATCGAGTATGTCTTTGAAAGAGTTCAGACTCATTACAGCTCCTGCAAATCTGTCCCATGTGGAGCCAAGAGTGTCCGAAATTGAGAGTAAACCGAAAAATTTCAATTAAATCACCGCCTGTGTAAGATTTGTTTCTGATTTAAATTGATTCTATAAGGCAAACCGCATGAGAGGATATCCCCTCAAGTCTGCCCGTAAAACCGAGATTTTCCTCGGTTGTTGCCTTGACATTGATTCTGTCCGTTTCCACACCGCAGGCAGAAGCAATATTCTCAGCCATCTGCTGTGTGTATTTGCCGATTCTGGGCTTCTGGGCTATTACAGTTGCATCAACATTGACAACCGTATAGCCTTTTTCTTTAAGCAATGATACAACGTGTCTTAAAAGTATCATGCTGTCGATACCTTTGTATCTTTCATCGCTGTCGGGAAAATGCTTTCCGATGTCACCGAGTGCTGCGGCACCTAAAAGTGCATCGCTGACTGCGTGCAGAAGTACATCGGCATCGGAATGGCCTAAAAGTCCCATTTCATAATCGATCTTCACACCGCCTAACAACAAGTCTCTGTTTTCTGCAAAACGGTGTACATCGTATCCGTGACCGACCCTTATCATGACAGTGCCTCTGCTGCTGCAAGTTTAACTGCCACGCAAAGAAGTTCTGCAGCCTTTTCAAGCTCCTCAACTGAAGGATACGAGGGTGCGATTCTGATATTTTTGTCTTCGGGGTCATTCTTATAGGGGAATGTTGCACCTACACCTGTGAGAGTGAGACCTGCATCTTTGCAGAGCTGACCTGCATATTTTGCACTGCCTGTGTCAACATTAAGAGAAACGAAATATCCGCCGCCGGGTTTGTGCCATGATGCAATACCCAGACCGCCGAGTTCTTTCTCGAGAACGCTGAGAACTGCATCGAACTTGGGACGCATAATAGTTGCATGTTTCTTCATAACAGCTTTAAGGTCATCAACTGTGGGATACATTCTTGCGTGACGGAGCTGATTCATCTTGTCATAGCTGATAATCTGGATTGTGAGTCTTTTAAGGATTTCCTTTATGTTTGCATCTGATGCCGCAAGAGCAGAAATACCTGCGCCGGGGAATGTTATCTTTGATGTTGAGCAGAACTCAACGAAATTATTTTCTGTTCCGTATTTCTTTGCGTAATCGAAGATATTTGCAAGTTCGTCGCCTTCTTCGTAAATCTCATGGATAATATAAGCGTTATCCCAGATAACTCTGAAGTCGGGTGCTGCAGGTTTCATCTTTGCAAGACGTTCAACAGTTTCCTCTGAATATGTAAAACCGTCGGGATTTGAATACTTGGGAACACAGAACATACCCTTGACAGAAGGATCCTTAACAAGCTCTTCAACCTTGTCCATGTCGGGACCTGTTTCGCTGATGGGTACATTGACCATCTTGATGCCGAAGTATTCAGCGATGCCGAAATGACGGTCATAACCGGGGACAACAGCGATGAACTTCACATTTTCCTGCTGACTCCAGGGTTTGCAACCACCGATACCGTGGCTCCAGCACTGGCTGATAAAGCTGAACATCAGTTCAAGGCTTGCGTTACCGCCGATGATGATATTTTTTGATTCAACGCCGAGAAGCTCTGCAAAAAGCTCCTTAGCTTCTGCAATACCGTCAAGAAGACCGTAGTTTCTGCAGTCAAAACCTGTCTTGCTGTAATAATCCGTGATTTCAAAAGCCTTTTTAAAATCCTCAAAAGCCATATCAAGCTGTACGGGTGAGGGCTTGCCTCTTGACATATCAATTGCAAGTCCCTGAGCCTTGATGTCATCATAACGCTTCTGATTCTCGGCAATAAATGCGCCGAGTTCTTCTTTTGTGAATTCTCTTAAATTTTTCATCTTAACCATTCCCTATATTAAAAATTAAATCTTAAACAATAATTGAATTATGCTTGCTTCACTTTTAATGCTGAAATTATAACAGGCTCTTTTTCTCCTGCATTCACCATTTCATGCACAAGCATTTTTTTGAGTTTTTCTCTGATTTCTTTGTACTCTTTATCCTTTACAAGATTATTTTTCTCGCAAGGATCTTTTTTCAGGTCATACAGATAATCTTCAAAATAAATTCCTGAGCTGTGACACATCTGACCGTTTTTCGGCGCTCTTACCGAATATTTATAATCCTTTGTACGGATTGCTCTGCCTACCTGTGATTCGCTTATCTGCATAAACACACATTCACGCTCGGTTTTACCGCACAAATCGTTGCCCTTATAATGCTGAGGAATTTCAATTCCTGCAAGCGAAAGCAGAGTCGGAGGCAAATCTATAAGACTGACCATTCTTTCATCTGTTTTTCCGCCTTTGAATGCACCGCCTGAAATCACAAGAGGAATGTGCGTTGCACTGTCATGACACGAGCGTTTATATTCAGCATTTCTCGTTTTGAAATGACATCCGTGGTCGCTGGTGTAGATAATTACGGTATTTTCATAAATGCCTTTCTTTTTCAGACATTCGATAAGTCTGCCGAGGTTATCATCAAGTCTGTTTATTGCAGAAACATAATCGGGATATTCTTTCTCATAATCACCATCAAGAAAAGTCAGGTCATCGGGTAAAGGATAGTTCCTGAATTTATTCACCGTATCAACAGGACCCTCAAAACGGTTATGATCGTTCTGATGATGAGGCTCAAGCTGAGAAACAAACATAAAAAACGGTTTTTCACCGTTGTGATTTTCAATAAATTCAAGTGCAAAGTCGTTTATGCAGTCAGCACGGTAGCCTTTGAAGTCGATTCTGTTGTTATTTTCATCGAAAACATAACCGTCATAACCGTGAGAAGTAAACTCCAGCACGTCTGCCGCACGCCAGTATTTATAACCGCCCCGTTTTTCTTCGGGTACTGCTGTTTTCTCACAATGGAAACCCATTCCGGGAAATCTGTCCGATGCAAGATGCCACTTACCGATGTATGCGGTGTCATAACCCGCATCATTGAAATGCTCCGCAAGAGGCTTTATATCCGAGGAAAGCGGTATGCCGTTCCAGTAAGCACCTGAGCCCGTTGCATACTCCCCTGTCTGAAGACATGCCCTTGCAGGACCGCAAACAGGCTGGCAGGTATAAGCATCTGAAAAAGAAACACCGTCAGAAGCAAGCTCTGTAAGATTCGGCATCAGGGTTTCATTGAAAGTGTCCCATCGCTGTTGATCTGAAAAATAAAATATAATATTATCAGCCATAAAACACACCTTTTTACAGTAGTAATATTAAATCACTTTATTATAACACGGCTTATAGAGATACTCAATACCTTTTTATAATTATTTTATATTTTTATATATAAAGAATCCGACAAAAAACCGCATAAAAAAATTTTATTCGGAAATTTTAAAAAAATTCAAAAAAAGGCTTGACAATATCGTTTTTATGTGATATATTATGTCTCGCGTTAGAGAGTTGCTGGTGTAGCTCAGTTGGTAGAGCAGCTGATTTGTAATCAGCAGGTCGGGGGTTCGAGTCCGTCCACCAGCTCCATTTTTTATGCTCTCTCAGCTAAAATAAAATAAGATGGAAGAGTTCCCGAGTGGCCAAAGGGAGCAGACTGTAAATCTGCCGTCAACGACTTCGGTGGTTCGAATCCACCCTCTTCCACCATTTCGAGTGTTCATTACGGATTTAAGTGATGAACACTCGATTTTTTTGTGTTTCTTCATAGTATTCAATTTATGTATCGAGCAGGTTTTAGCCTGCTCTTTTTTGTTATGCCGTGAGGTATTCAACCGCCATACCTTGCCTCATATCCAATTTGAAATTTTCTTCATCCGACGGAATTTCAATGTTTCCTACAAATCGGTAATGAATTACAATTCTTTGAGTTTTGTTTTTGCCTGTACCCTCTGTTTCATAAACGTCAATGTGATCAATGAGTTCTCTGAGAAGCGGTGTTGTAAGTTTGTCCATCTGTATAAACCGTCTTACAGATTCCACAAACACATCCTTGTCCTTTTTTCTTTCGTTCAAAGCTTCAAGGTCCTCGTGAATCTTTGCCATTTTCTTTTTTAACTCCGCTTTTTCTATCTCGTATTTCTGAGACATATGCAGGAACCAAGCATCTGTTACTTTACCGAGAGCATTATCCTCATAAAGTTTTTCGTAAAGAGAGTTTACGGTATTCTGTCGTGAAGTACATCTCTGAAGCTCTGCATTAAGATATTTTCTTTCAGCCTGAATATCCGCTTCAGTTTTCATTGTAAGCACTTCAACAAGCTCATCCTCATTATTCTTAAGGTAGTTTGCAAGTTTCTTGATTTCCATCGAAACAATTTGTTCAATGGCATCTGCTCTTACATAATGCCTGTGTTGGCAACTACCTCTGTAATCCTTTACATAATTAGAACAACTGAAATAGTGAATATCTTTGTTTCGGGTGTTTACATGATACCACAGCTTATGGCCGCATTCGGCACAAACAAGAAAATCACAAAAAATGTTTTTCTTTCCATTCTGAGGCAAAGGGTCTCGGCGTTTACAGGTGCCAACAAGCCTTTGTACTGCTTCATAGGTGTCACGGGAAATTATTGGTTCGTGAACATCCTTGAAGATTTTTAAATCTTCTTTCGGACTCATATGACGTTTCTTGTTTTTAAAAGATTGTGAATAGGTTTTGAAGTTCACCACATCACCGCAATATTCCTGACGGACAAGAATCTGACGTATTGTTGAGCTTTTCCATTTGTATGGGTTAGGCTGCACCTTTTTACCGCCTCTGCCAATACCTCTTTCTTGCCAATATGCCGTACAGTTCTTTATACCATTGTCTTGCAGATACCATGCAATCTTCTCTTGACCATAGCCTTCAAGGTAAAGTTCAAAAATCTTTTTTACCACCTTAGCAGCCTCAGGCTCAACAACCCACTTTTTTGGATTCTGTGGGTCTTTCATATATCCGTAAGGTGGTTGAGAAAGCGGTTCACCCATATTGCCACGGATTCTTTTGGCTGACCGTACTTTCTTCGAAATATCTCTTGCATACATCTCGTTCATAACATTTTTGAACGGAATTATTTCATTTTCACCGTCAGCACTATCAACCAAATCGGTAATAGCAATAAAGCGGATATTGTTTTCGGGAAAGTAAGACTCGGTATAAAGGCCAACCTCAACATAGTTTCTTCCGAATCGGGACATATCCTTAACGATAATAGTTGAGATATATCCCGCTTCAACATCTTCCATCATTCGCTTGAAATCAGGTCGGTTGAAGTTTGTACCGGTAAAACCGTCATCAACATAAAATCTGGTGTTTTCGAAACCTTTCTCCTTAGCATACCTCGCTAACATCAATTTTTGATTTTCGATAGAGTTACTCTCATTTTCTTTATTGCCGTCATCTCGTGAAAGACGGCAGTAGAGAGCAGTAATGCCAATATTATTTGACTGCATTAGTCCTCCTTTCCGGCAGTCATACATACACATTCTTTGTTAATTGTATTTATATCTTCAGCGGTTGTCAAATGTGCAAAATCGCTACCTATATATTTTTTAATTCTGTCCTTGAGTGTCATTGTTTCGGTTTTACTGTACTGTGTTGAAACTACATAACGCACACCGTTGATGATATATTCATTTGCATCGCCATCTTTATTGAGTTTTAATTCAGCACGGGTGTTGCCGATTGTTTCGATAATCTTGAATTTTAACATTTGCCAATATTTCATTATCTTGCCCCCTTATCACTTCTGGTTTTGTTCTGTTGTTTAGACCATTTTTCAAGCAAAGCGATTAATAACTCGCTGACCTGCTTTTGCGTATAGTCTTTGGGTATGAATTTCCGTATGTCATCAAGTTTTATGGTTATCTTTTCTCTCTGATTCGCTTTTGACTTGCTCATCACTGCAAAGATTTGGTCCATAGTAAGCAATTCCGCAAGGGATAAGTTGCGTAACTGCTGCGCCTGTGACAGTGAGGGTGTACAATCTTCGCTGTTCATTGTTTCGAGTAAATTCTTTTGCTCGTCTACACGCAGATACGAAAGCTCAACAGCAGGAGTGAGTGCGATTTTGCCTTCATCAACTTTATCGAGCAACTCGGGTATCAGCTTTGTCAGCCGTATATACCGCTTCACTTGAGACGGACTGTCCTCTGTTGAAATGTCTTCTGCCGTCAACTTCGGACCAAGTTGGACCGAAGTTAAATCCGTTCGCCTGCCTTGTTGTTTCATTGCATCCATTTTCATTTTATATGCCTTCGCTTTTTCGGACGGTAAGATATGTTCTCTCTGCAAGTTGGAATCAACCATAGCAATAACCGCTTCTTCATAAGTGAATTCCTTAAATACTGCAGGTATTGTTTCAAGCCCCAACTTTTTGCAGGCTAAATATCTGCGGTGACCCGATATGATGTCATACTTGGTTTTTCTCACATCCATATATGTTACGATTATCGGTGTGAGGACTCCGTTTTCCTTTATGCTTTTAGTCAGCATTTCCATCTCTTCATCATCACGTACCTTGTACGGGTGATTCCTGAATGGCTGCAATTCATCAAGGGGTATGTTTAATTCCTTTGTCGGCTCAGTAAAAGCTTTAGCCGCTTTTTCCAATAAAGATTCTTTTTTATCTTTCATAATTTTTATACTTCCTTCCATTTTTAAATTTTACTTGTTGTTCCGGCTTGTCCTTTCGGACAGTTTTCAGAACATCATCAATAAATGCCTTTACTTTTTCAGGCATAGCCTTCAAGGCTTCCAAATACGGAGCACAAATCTGTTTCAGTTCATATAGCTGTGCTTCAAGTCTGTTGATTCTGCTCTGTAAATCCCAGCATCTTTTAGAGAGTCTTTTGTTTTCTTCTTCAAGTGTTTTTACCTGACCTCTTACGATAACGCATTCCTTGGCCATATTGCTTAAATCATCGTAATCTTCTTTTGAGACCGTTACCTTGCCGGTCAGAGTTTTCTTTCCCATGCTTTCGATTTCCGAAAACATTTTGTGTACTGTTTTGACTTCTTCATATTGTGTTTCTGTTTTTTGCAGTTTACTTTCAATATCCTTTAAACGTTTTGTATCCTGCTGTATTTCGTATTGCAGACCAGTTAAGTGTTCTGTTGTGCTTCCTTTAATGCCTCTTATAATGTCTGTGTATCCTGCGGAGTTCATATATTCAAAAAAGTCGTCCTGTAAGATGCTGTATGACGGGATTAAAATTGGCTTGCCTTTTTCGTTGTATCGGGGGTTACCGTTTTCATCAACTGCCTGCGGTGATTTCCACTTCTTCGAATGACTTATCTGATTAACTGTTTCTTTTACTTTGCCAACCAAAGATTTATCTTTGCACCGTTTAGTCCAAAGTATCTGTTTTTCGACAACGGGCAGAGCGACAAGATGCATATGGTAGTGATAGATAGGATTTCCTTTTTCTTCGGACAGTGCTATGTTTAGTTCATCTGCATGCATTACGGCTGAGATGATATTTTCTTCGCCGTACAGAGTAACAGCAAAACGGTATGCATCTGCATAGAATCTCTTTGCGTATTCATAACCGCCATGTCCTTCAAAGTAGTCCGTATTGACATCAAAGATAACCTCATCAAACACCTTTGCATCTTTTTTAAGTCCACGCATAGAAACCTTACCGTCTGAAATAAGCTTGTCTAACTGCTCGTTGTAGGTCAGTTCACCGCAACTTTTGAAATGCACATTCATCTCGGTCCGTGATAAATCAACATTCATATTCTGATAGTGTTCGTTCTTGCGTTCGTTGTGTCTTTCGTATTTACCGATGGTTGATTGCGTATGAGTAACTACCCTTGCAACGCTGTAATTACTTCTCATTTTTTCACCTCCTTTCGCTGATTTTTGTTCCGCTACTTTTTCAAAGTGCGTAACCCACTATGACACTTTCAGCCTGACCGTCTGCAAAGATGTCCGTGGGCTCTGCGAGGCTTTTGCCTGCAGCTTGAGGAACCTTCCTCACTTATATATCGACATAAGCGAGACTAAATGTTCCTGACTATTCAGAAACTTTTCTGCAGGCATGAGCGAAGGAGCAAATTCACCCTTCGCTTTTTACGCACAAAACAAAAATAGCCGTTACATTCCATACCAACAACTTCCTTAAGGGCATTAAATTCAAGCCTTTTAAGCAAAGTGTTCATAAGAAATGTAACGGCTATTTGAGTATTATTTCTGAGTTGCCTTACGCACCGAAGTGCAATCAATATTCAATTGTAATTTTGATTGTGACTACATTATATAGAACAAACGTTCTTTTGTCAAGAGGTTTTTCAAATTTTTATTAAATAAAGTGATGTTATCTTAAATTTTTCTTGATATTTCGTTGAAAAAAGTATATACTATTTTCAACGAGGTGAGTTTATGGAACGACCTGCTATTTTGTCACAAATAAAAAATGATATTCAAAAAGCAGAGGTTGGCACAGTTTTTGTACCGATTGATTTTGCTTTGCTTACAGATAAAAAGACAGCCAGTGTGTGCCTGACACGATTGGAAACGGAAAAAATTGTCTCAAAAATAATGCGTGGCGTTTATTACAAACCCGAATATAACGATTTCCTTGGTGAGTATGTTGCCCCTGAGCCTGATGCAGTCGCACACGCTCTTGCACGAAATTACGGTTGGACTATTGTTCCCTGCGGTGATACTTCATTGAATCTGCTCGGACTTTCAACACAGATTCCCGCTGCTTGGGTTTATGTAAGTGACGGCAATTACAAAGAATACACCTATGAGCAGACCACAATTAAATTCAAACGGACAACAAACAAGGAAATATCCAAGCTTTCATATAAAACCGCACTTGTGGTACAAGCATTGAAAGCTCTCGGTAAAGATAATGTTGATGATACGGTTTTAACAAAACTGAAAAACAATCTTGCCGACAGCGAAAAACAGGCTCTTCTCACTGAAGCAAAAGCGGCAACATCTTGGATATATGAGTACATCAAACTGATTTGCAGGAGTTGAATTATGCGCAACATTGCAACAATAAAAGAAAATGACCGCAAGGCTCTGTTTCAGAACACTGCAGCAAAAATGGGTCTTACAAATGCAATTATTGAAAAAGACTTTTGGGTGTGCTTTATGCTTGATTATCTTTTTCACCGTTGTGAGTGGAAAGACAGCATTGCCTTTAAAGGCGGTACAAGTCTTTCAAAATCCTACGGTCTGATTGAGCGTTTTTCCGAAGATATTGACCTTATCCTCGATTGGCGAGTAATTGGTTTTGACCTCAACGAGCCTTGGGAAGAACGCAGTAACACAAAGCAGGATATTTTCAACAAAGAGGCAAACCGCCGCACAGAAGAATTCTTAAAAATCACTTTTATGCCTGCGATTATTGCGGACTTGCAGAATGAACTCAGCACATCGGTTAATTGCTACATAGATGAAACCGACCCGCAGACGGTGGTTTTTGCATACAACCGCAGTTTTGAGACAGCTCAATTCTCCCGGTTATCCGTCTTGAGATTGGTGCTCTTGCAGCTTGGACACCTGCCGAGGAAAGACCTATTACACCTTATGCAGCTATTCAGTATCCGAAAGTTTTCACTCAGCCGACAACGGATATTCTTACCGTTCTTCCGAAACGAACATTTTGGGAAAAGGTCACAATTCTTCACCGTGAGGCATTCCGTCCCGAAGATAAAGCTTTTCCGTCAAGATACTCGCGTCATTATTATGATTTGTACTGTATGATGAATTCACCCGTTAAGGATGAAGCACTTGCTGATATTGAGTTGCTTAACAAGGTGGTACAGTTCAAAGAAAAGTTTTACCGTTGTCCTTGGGCAAGATATGACGAAGCAAAAGTCGGCACAATCCGCTTAATGCCACCCGAAAGAAATCTGCAGGCACTTAAAGATGACTACGAGCATATGCAGAATATGATTTTCGGAAATAAACCTGATTTTGAGATTATTCTTAAAGGTATTGAGCGGTTAGAAAATGAAATCAACCAATTTTCAAATTGACTATATCTATATAATATTATTCAAGTTAGTTATAGATATTAGCATAATCCTTTATATGGAGGTCGTATTATGAGAACTGAAAGCCAAATTGAAATATCTCTTATAGAAAAATTAAAAGAGCTAAAATACATCTATCGCGAGGATATTAAGGATAAGGCATCTCTTGAAGAAAACTTTAGACAGAAATTTGAACAGTTGAACAAAGTACATTTGAGCGATGCTGAATTTGTGCGATTAAAAGAAAGCCTAATTACTTCGGACGTGTATGAGGCTGCAAAAATTTTACGCGAAACAAACACATTTAAGCGTGATGATGACACTCCACTTCAGTACACTATCGTAAATACAACTGATTGGTGTAAGAATAACTTTGAAGTAGTAAATCAATTGCGTATTAACACAGATAACAGCAACCATAGATATGATGTTATTTTACTCATAAATGGAGTTCCTGTTGTTCAAATAGAGTTAAAAGCTCTTCAGGTCACACCAAGAAGAGCTATGGAACAAATTGTAGAGTATAAGAACGATCCGGGCAATGGATATACAAA
The DNA here is from genome assembly GCA_017531385.1 of Clostridia bacterium. GTDB lineage: Bacteria > Bacillota > Clostridia > Oscillospirales > Acutalibacteraceae > UBA1081. Next base: position 14,813 of record JAFXLD010000035.1, on the reverse strand, counting down.
CTCTCTTTTGTGCTTTATGCAGCTTTTCATCGTTAGTAATGAAAGCAACACTTATTATTTTGCAAACAACTCTAAGGAACACTTTTGCTTTAATGCAGATGAACGTTTTTTGCCCATATACCAATTGGCAGATGAAAACAATAAGAAAATCACTCATTTGCACGACTTCTCACAAACATTGCTACGCAAATGTGCACTTGGACAATTGATCAGCAAGTATATGGTGTTAGTTGCAAGTGAAAAAAAAATAATGATCATGCGTCCTTACCAGATTTATGCTGTTCGTGCAATTATGGATTGTATCGAACAAAATCGTGGCAATGGATACATTTGGCATACTACCGGAAGTGGAAAAACGCTCACTTCGTTTAAAGCATCTACTCTTCTTAAAGACAACAAAGACATTACGAAGTGTCTGTTTGTTGTAGACAGAAAAGACCTTGATAGACAAACGCGTGAGGAATTTAATAAATTCCAAGAAGGTTGTGTCGAAGAAAATACAAATACCGAAAGACTTGTCAAAAGACTTCTTTCGGACAATTATCGTGATAAAGTTATTGTCACAACGATACAAAAATTAGGGTTGGCACTTGATGATGATAGCAAACGGAATCAAGCGAAGAAGAAAAAAGGTGAGATGACATACAAAGAACGTTTAGCTCCTTTGCGCGATAAGCGTATTGTCATTATATTTGATGAATGTCATCGTTCTCAGTTTGGTGAAAATCATAAGGCAATCAAAGAGTTTTTCCCAAATGCACAGCTTTTTGGATTTACGGGTACTCCCATCTTTGAGGATAATGCAACATACAAACAAATCGATGGCACGATAGGTTCTTATTCTACCACCAAAGATATTTTTGAAAAGGAACTTCATGCATACACGATTACTAATGCTATTGATGACAAGAATGTTTTGCGTTTCCACATCGACTATTTCAAGCCGGATTCAGATGGTAAATCAATAAAGCCCTCTGACTTGGCACACAAAAAAGCAGTAGTAGAAACAATCTTATCCAAGCATGATATTGTTACCGCGGGAAGAAGATTCAACGCAATTTTGGCAACATCTTCAATCAACGATGCAATTGAATATTATGATTTATTTGCTTCTATGCAATCCGAGTATATCAAGAATACGAATAATGATTTTACTCCTTTAAATATCGCATGCGTATTTTCGCCCCCTGCAGAAGGTAATAAGGATATTCAGCAAATCCAAGATGATCTTCCTCAGGAAAAAATGGATAACTCGGTCGAACCTGACAAAAAGAAAAAAGCTCTGCAAAAAATCATGCTTGAATATGATAGCAGGTACGGTACAAATAGCACCATAGCCGAATTCGATGTGTACTATCAAGACATTCAAAAAAGAATTAAAGATCAGCAGTATTCTAACGCCGATTATCCTCATAAGAACAAAATCGATATTACCATCGTTGTTGATATGCTGCTAACTGGATTTGATTCAAAATTCTTAAATACCTTGTATGTAGATAAGAATTTGAAACATCATGGACTCATTCAGGCTTTTTCGAGAACCAATAGAATTTTGAATGGTACAAAGCCATACGGAAACATTCTTGATTTTAGAGGACAAGAAAAAGAGGTGGACGAGGCGATTGCGCTGTTCTCAGGAGAACAAAACAGTTCTCGTGCAAAGGAAATTTGGCTCGTTGATCCTGCTCCGGTTGTTATAGAAAAATTCGACAAGGCAATCGATACTCTTGAAAAATTCATGTCTTCTCAGGGACTTGAATGCAAGCCGGAGGAAGTTGCAAATCTCAAAGGCGATATCGCACGTGGAGAGTTTATACAAAGATTTAAGGAAGTACAGCGCCTTAAAACTCAGTTGGAACAATATACCGAATTAAAAGAAGAAGATGCTGCTCGAATTGAAGAATTATTGCCGAAAGACACATTGCGTGCTTTCCGAGGTGTATATATTGACACCGCGCAAAGATTAAAGGAACAGCAAAACAAGAGCAAAGAAAACAAACCCGAAATTGATGATATCGACTTCGAATTCGTTTTGTTCTCTTCTGCTATTATTGATTATGATTATATTATAGGACTTATCTCTAAATACACACAGAGCGAACCCAAGAAGCAGAAAATGAATAAACAACAACTTGTTGATTTGCTTTGTTCTTCTTCCAATCTGATGGATGAGCGTGAAGATATCATTGCTTACATTAACACGCTTAAGATTGGTGAAGCATTAAATGAACAAGAAATTAAAGACGGCTATCAAAAATTCAAGGCAGAAAAAAACGCTAATGCAATATCGTCAATTGCAGAAAAGCATGGTATTGAACTTCAGTCTCTCAATATTTTCATTAACGAAATCATTGACCGTATGATTTTTGATGGGGAAAAATTGAGTGATTTGTTAGCTCCTTTAGAGCTTGGTTGGAAGGCTCGTACAAGAAAAGAGCTGGAATTAATGGAAGATTTAATTCCGTTATTAAAGAAATTAGCAAATGGACATGAAATCGTGGGGTTAAATGCATATGAGTGATAAAAAAACAGTTCTTCCTAAACTTCGATTTCAGGAATTTAATTCTTATCCCGAGTGGGAAATCACAACATTAGGAGCGATTTCCGAGCCTATCGAAGAAAAAGTCGGGTCGAAAAACTGCATTCTTATGAGTGTTACCGCCGGAAAAGGATTGGTGCCTCAGAAAGAAAAGTTTGGAAGAGAAATAGCAGGTAATTCTTATAAGAATTATTATATTATTAGGAAGAATGACTTTGCCTATAACAAAAGTTCCACAAAACAATTTCCTGAGGGCTATATTGCTATGCTTGAAGATTATCATGAAGCAGCGTTGCCTAACAGTATATTTATTTGTTTTAGAATAACCGATACAGAATGTGTGCCAGACTTTATTAACCAACTTTTCCAAAGCAACTATCATGGTAAATGGTTAAGGAAATATATAGAGGTCGGCGCACGTGCGCATGGCTCCTTAAACGTTGATTGTAATTATTTATGGAATATGCCAATTGCTTTACCCGCCAAAAAGGAACAGAAAAAAATTGTAGAGGTTTTATCGGAAATTGACAAACTAATTATTAGTGAAATTTCTAAGCTTGATGTTTTGAAAAAACACAAGATTGGACTATTGCAAAGCCTCTTCCCAACGGACGAAAACAAGAATCCAAATCAAAGATTTCACGACTATCTCAAATCAGGCATGTGGAAACATGTTAAATTGAGTGATATAGCAGATAGAGTAATCTTAAAAAACAAAGACAATAGTATTAAACGTGTTCTCACCAATTCTGCAATTAACGGGGTTGTTGCTCAAAATGAATATTTTGATCGGAAAATTGTTAGTGGAAATAATCTTTCTAACTACTATGTGATTGAAAAAGGTGATTATGTATATAATCCTCGAATATCAACACTTGCTCCCGTAGGACCTATCTCAAAAAATAAAATTGGACGAGGGATTATGTCTCCTTTGTATACTATTTTTAGATTCAAAGAGGAAGATCATGGCTTTTATGAGTACTATTTTAAAACAACACTATGGCACAAGTATATAAATAGCAAATCAAACACCGGTGCAAGACACGATCGTATCAATATCTCGACAGAAGATTTTATGGAAATGCCCGTACCCGTGTGTCCTGACCCTAAAGAACAACAGAAAATTGCTATTTTTTTGAAGAGTATGGATATTTTAATATTTGAGCAAGAAAACAGAATTAGAATGTTACAGTCACATAAAAAAGGATTGATTGTTGAACTATTTCCTTCAATTGAGGAGGTATTAAAATGAGTGACAAAAAAACATCTTTGGACGAAAATTTGGCAGGTATATCTGAACAAATTATTTCTTCAGACAAAACTATCGTTCTCGTATATGCTTTTAACGGAACGGGTAAAACGCGTTTATCTGTGAAATACAAAGATTTAACTAAAGCTAACAATGGTGGAAAACATGCTGGCGTTTACTACAATGCTTATAGTGAAGATTTGTTTTATTGGCAAAATGATGCAGAAAATACTGGGGAACAAATTAGATTAATGGTTTTGCCTTCCAGTTTAAATCAATACCACTCATCCTTAGATGAAACAAAATTGAATGAAAAGCTAGCAATATATAAACCGAAATTTGATTATAAATTTAATTTTTATGATGATACTTCCAAAGGTATTGAGTCAATCAGTTTTTATCCTCAAACAGATGAAAAAGATGAAGAACTCGATGCTATTAAAATTTCTAGGGGAGAAGAACAAATTTTTATTTGGTGCTTTTTTCTAACTTTATTCGATATTAATGGTTGGACAGGTACGCAGAATAGTCATTTTTTCATTGATGATCCAGTTTCAAGTCTTGATGAGCATAATATATTCGTAACGGCTTCCTCATTAATGGATTTGATTGATAATCATTATGAAGATAGAAAAATTATTATAACGACACACCATGTTGGATTCTTCGCGATTTTGTCTGATTGGTTGGGAAAAGGAGAAAAATCTCAAGCATATAAAAATCATTTGCAACAATACATATTAAAAAACAATGGATCTGAATTAAAATTAACGAGTTGCAAAAAAGAGGTATTTTTATACCACTTAGAGCTTTTACAGATTCTTCAAAATGCTGTTAATGAGAATAAATTATATGCTTATCATTTTAGTATTTTAAGGCAAGTTTTAGAAAATGTAGCTTCTTTTTTAGGTGTGGGAAGAATCGGGTATGTTCTTGAACAAATTGGTATTGATGATGTAGATCGAGTTTCTCGAATAGTAAATACATTATCCCATAAAAACGTTTTTAGATATGAAGCAAAAGAGTTAGTTCCAGACAACGAAGAACTTTTCTTGGATGTTTTCAACAAGCTAAAAAACAAATACAATTTTGTTTTACATGTAGGTGATAAATAATGGAAAATAATCAACAGAAACAATTGGGCGCAACGTTATGGGGAATAGCAAATAAACTTCGTGGCGCAATGAATGCTGACGATTTCCGTGACTATATGCTCTCCTTTCTCTTTCTGCGGTATCTTTCTGATAATTACGAAGAAGCTGTAAAGAAAGAACTAGGCAAAGATTATTTTGATTTGAAACAAACAGAGCCTTGGCGCGCACTGGCTTTGTGGTACAATAATAACAAAGACGATGTTGCGGAATTTGAGAAGCAAATGCGCCGTAAAGTTCATTATGTTATTAAGCCCAATTATTTGTGGGACTATATATATGAGCTTGCGAAAACGCAGAGTAACGGTCTCTTAAAAACACTTCAAGCCGGATTAAAATATATTGAAAACGAGTCATTTGACAGTAAATTTCATGGATTGTTCTCTGAAGTTAATCTTGATTCTGAAAAATTAGGAAAAAACTATTCTGCACGTAACACTATGCTTTGTTCGGTAATAACTGAAATCGCAAAGGGACTTTCTGAGTTCCCTAACGATTCAGATTTGTTGGGTGATGCGTACGAATATCTTATAGGTCAATTCGCTGCTGGTTCGGGCAAAAAGGCCGGTGAGTTCTATACTCCTCAGCAAGTATCTACCATTCTTTCGCGTATCGTTACCTTAGATAGTCAAGATCCCAGCACAGGCAAAAAGACACGTCTAAAAAATGTTTTGGACTTTGCTTGTGGTTCAGGCTCGCTACTGATAAACGTAAAGAAACAATTGGGTTCTAATAACATAGGACAAATCTATGGACAAGAAAAGAACATCACAACTTACAATCTTGCTCGCATGAACATGATTCTTCATGGACTTAAGGATTCGGAGTTCCAGATTTTCCACGGAGACTCCTTGGCAAATGACTGGAACTTGCTTAAGGAAATGAACCCGTCAAAAAAATTACAGTGTGATGCTGTGGTAGCAAATCCTCCGTTTAGTTTAAGGTGGGAACCTAAAGAGTCTATGAAGGAGGATTTCCGATTTAAAAATTACGGTGTTGCTCCAAAATCTGCAGCCGATTTTGCATTCTTACTTCACGGTTTCCATTTCTTAAGTGACGAAGGAACAATGGCTATTATCCTTCCTCACGGTGTTCTTTTCCGTGGCGGATCAGAAGAAGCTATTCGTAAAAAGTTGCTGTTGGATGGGCATATCGATACAATTATTGGACTTCCAGCAAATCTGTTCTTTTCAACAGGGATTCCCGTATGTATCATTGTTCTCAAAAAATGTAAAAAGTTTGATGATGTATTGTTTATTAACGCCAGCGATTATTTCGAAAAGAGTAAGCGGCAAAATATTCTACTTCCTGAACACATTGATAAAATTGTTGAAACCTATCAATATAGAAAGGAAGATGATAAGAAATATTCGCGTCGTGTATCGTTAGAGGAAATCAAAAACAATAACTATAACTTAAACATTTCTCGTTATGTAAGTACAGCAACTGTAGAAGAACCCGTTGATCTCATTGAGGTAAGTAAAGAACTTACAAGAATTGAAAAGGATATCCAAAAAGCAAAATATAAACACAATCAGTTTTTAAGAGAACTTGGGTTGCCTGAATTAAAATAAAAATATATGATTAGCGCCTATGGCTTTTATACCATAGGCGCTAATTTATATAAGTAAAAATTGATGAATTATCATTTCAGAAACCTGTATTTCAACATTATTTACTCTCTGTACCCACTCCAACTGATTCACTTCTTTCAGTTGTTCAGTAATGCCTTCATCTCTTTTTATCTGCTCAACAAGTTTATCAAACATCTGCTGTGCTTGAGTGTCAATGTCAACAAGGTGCTGCCATAGTTTACCCTCAGCGAGCATAGTTGTGAATAATACTTTCTTATATTTAAGAAGATAATCCTTATATATCATTCCCCATTTCCCGAGGTGGATGTTTGATTCTTCGGGTGGTAGGGTGAGATTTGGTATAAGATAACCATTGACTTGACGATAAGTAATGTCTGACATAATTTTTCATCCTTTCTGACCTTTAACAAAGGTGTCGTAAGTAAATTTAGCACCAAGCCTGAAACCTGACATAAAGCTATCGGAATTGCTTATACTCAAAAACTCATTGTATGTATTTGCGTAGTCAAGAAACAGTTTCTTATACTCTGCGGTCAGTTTTGCTGTGAGCTGTTCTTCCTTTTCTGTAAGCTCACTTAGTTTGTTTTTGAGCCTTGATGACAATTCGGAATTCAATTCCTGCGGCTCGATGTTTCCATAGTATAATTCTTCAATAAATGTTGACATCAATTCATCTCCTCGTTTATACTATGAAAGGACTTTTTCGGGATGAAACAGAATGTGTATGATAACGCCGTTAAAACAATTGTTTTAGCAAATCCGTTGTTATCTTTCATCCCAGAAACAAATAATCCGAACATTTTACCGATTGGTGAAGCGTTCGGATTTTTTGTTTATATGTAATATGCATTATCCACTTGATACAAGATAGATAATCTATACGTGTATCAGGTAGTTTTCTATAATATTCTTTATAGATTGCAAAGAACGACATAAAGTGTTATAATTGTAAAGAAAACTACAAAATAAACTTATTTAATTACTATATAAACAAATTGTATATTGTGGTAATGAAGGAGAGATAATCATATGATACAAGAATATTTGTTTATTGACGATACAAACAAAACTGAAATAGAAGCATATGAACCTATTAAAGCAAGTAAAGATATTTATAAATTCGATAATTCAGATTGTTGGATTGTAACATATTCTGTGCCAGGGGAAAACGAAGACGGAGCAAAAATCCTTTCCGATATTAATGACTACATAACAAACAATTTTTCTCCCACAGTTTTAAGCAATGGGAGCTCTGCTTATTACAATAAAACATTGTTCCCTTTTATAAATGAATTCGAACGAAAGTTAAGAAAACTATTGTATCTTAAAAGTGCATTAAACAAAGGAGATGAAATTGCCGAAAATATATATGGATTAGAAAACAAAGACTTGGGTGAAATTTTTACACTTATATTTACAGATGACAACTTTGTAAAAAAGGTCAGAGCAACTGTAAATGATAAAAGCTGGGCCTTTACAAAAGACGAAATTATTAAAAGTTTAAATCTAATTGAAGAAAATACAAGGTGGGACATTTTAATTGGTGCAAATGCTGTATCAGAACTAAGAGAAAATTTTATTTCGGCTAAGATTTATCGCAATGACACAATGCATGCACATAATATTAATACCAAAACATACAAGGATGCAAAAAAACTCTTCAAAAAAATAAATGACCAGTTAGATGAAGAAATAGGCAAAATCATCGAAATCGCAGAAGAAGAGCCCGAAAAGATGACCGAAGCCTTTAATGCTGAGTTGAAATCTGCTATGAGATTATTGGACTCAACAAAAGAGATTATCAACATTCGAGATATTATTTCGAAAGCACAACCCGCTGAATTGTTGGCAATAAAACAGCAAATAGCTGATATGTCTTCTGCTAAAGAAATATTAGGATTACAACAACAATTAGCTGCAGATATGGCCGAAGTTAATGCATTGAAGATAGAATTTGCAGATATAATTAAAAATGCACAATCACCCGCAGCAAAAGCAATTCAAAATCAACTTAGAGAAATAACAGCAGCAAAAAAATGATACAAAAAATATGATATCTTGTATACGAGCTTTTTCTTGCAAAAATTTCGGTAGCGGCTACCAAAAATAAATCCGTACATTCGACTAACCTCCTGTTATAAGGTAAAATGAAATTACCAAGTAACAGGAGGTTTTGTTATGGAAAGAAAAACAAAAATTAAGTTTACGGATTTTGAGTGTAACTTGCTTATCAATGGTATGAATGAGTTTCGCAATATGCTTTTGGCTGAGGACTTGCCTACTGAAGATGTTAATGAATTGCTCCTAAAAATCATTGATAAGAGTGGGAATAGAAAGTGGTGATATTATGGCTAATATCATAGAGGATTTCTACTACGGCAACCTTGAACCGCAAGAAGTCAATTCAGAATTAACACATAAGATCAAAAAGAAACTGAGTAACCTTGCAGAGAAAGAAGAACAACTCGCAGCAAGACTAACCGGTGAAGAAAAGGACTTGTTCCAAAGCTATGTCAGCTCTTATATTGAATTTTCAACAACAAGTAATGCTGACAGCTTTATATCAGGCTTCAGGCTTGGTGCTAAATTTGCATACGATACATTTGTTAAGAATACGAAAGGATGAATGCTACTATGAAAAATATTACATACAGACAGGTTAATGATTTTATGATACCCAACCTCACACTCCCTCCCGAAGAAGCGAATGTCAGGCTCGGTAAATGGGGTATGTTGCATAAAGATTACCTTCTTAAACATAAGAAAGCTTTATTTATAACCTTACTTACAGACGGCAAACTTTATCAGCACTGTATCGAGATAGAAATTCAAACTCAGCACATGTTTAATACGATTGTTGAACAGATGAAAGAAACTGAAGGCATTACAGAAGAGTTTAAAGAGCATAACCAATGGGAATGGATACAGCGAATGGGTAACATTCAGCAAAAAGCAACTGAGATAGTTTGTAATGATTTAATATTCCAATAAATAATTGTCGCCCGAAAAAACGGGCGACATAAATAATGATAAAACCTGCACATTACATAACGAAGACAAAAAAGATATGTAATATGCAGGAATTTATTTTTAGCTATTTCAAGATAGAAACAGCATCACTGATTGTTTTTTCAAATGCTTCTTTACCGTATTTATCTACTTCGGATTTGTTCTTTTCTCCGTGTGTAAGGCAGCCTGCACCGCCGATACAACCGCCTGTACAAGCCATACCTTCGATAAAGTTTGCATCAAGAACATTTTTACTCTTTTTAAGAAGAGCTGTTTTGCAAGCTTCAATACCGTCGCAGACTGCAGGCTTTACCTTGAATTCAATCTTCTGTTCAGTCAGAGCCTGAACAACTGCATCTGAAAGTCCGCCTGAACGGGCAAATATTCTTCCGAAATAAGATGCATTATCAAGAACATCTTCGGGAAGAGTTGTGATATCAACATCCTTACTGTCGAAGAGTGCCTGAAGCTCTTCAAACGTAAGAACACTATCCACATAAGGCTTTACGGATTCAAGCTGTGCTTCCGCTTTCTTTGCCGTACAAGGTCCGATAAAGACAACCTTTGCGCCTTCACTTGTTTCCTTGATATACTTTGCAAGCATAGCCATAGGGGACAGATTATGCGAAATATACGGTACAAGAGCAGGGTATGCTGACTTGATATACTGCACAAATGCAGGACAGCAGGAGCTTGTAAGAAACTCCTTTTCACTGAGCTCTTTAGCTTCGCTCATTGCAACCATATCGGCACCGAGGGCAGCTTCAACAACTGTAAAGAAGCCGAGCTCCTTAAGTCCTGTGATTACCTGACCGAGTTTAGCATAAGTAAACTGGCTGGATATCGACGGAGCAACAACGGCATAAACCTTATATTTTTCATTATTCTGACTCTTTTTCAAGATGTCGATAACATTGAGAATGTATGATTTGTCGCTGATAGCACCGAACGGACACTGATAAACACAAGCGCCGCACTGAATACATTTGTTATTATCAATCTTCGCAGCATTATCGTCATTGATTGAAATCGCCTTTACTTTACAAGCAATCTGACAAGGACGCTTACGGTTGACAATTGCAGCAAAAGGACAAACCTTTGCACACTGACCGCACTCAACACACTTGGACTTATCAATATGGGCGACATGGTTGTGATCAAAGGAAATCGCACCGCGTTTGCAAACATCCTCACATCTGTGAGCAAGACAGCCACGGCAGGAATCCGTTACCTCATAACCTGCAGCAGGACATTCGTCACATGCGATGTCGATAACCTCGATAACATTGGGATTTTCCTTATCGCCGCCCATGGCAAGCTTGACACGCTCACCGAGAATTGCACGTTCCTTATAAACGCAGCAGCGCATTGTTGATGTTTTGCCGGGTACAATTTTCTGCGGAATGTCAATAAGATTCTGCAGAAGTGTGTCATTCCATGCCTCGTGAGCAACCTGACGCAAAACCTTATATTTAAGATACTGCACTTTAGTATCAAATTTTCTCATGCTGTCATCTCCTTAGAAATAACTTACTTTTATCCTTTTACCCATTTTTCTGAGAGACTTTGAAAGCTCCTCAACAAGATTCATTTTAATGTTGAAATTTATGGGTAGATCAGGATTCTGATGAGCAGGATTTATGGCTCTGCCGACATAGAAATTGATATCTGTTGCCTCTTCAAACAGCAGACGGCAGATAAGCGAAGCACCGTCTCTCTTGAAGCTCCAATGCTCATAATGTCTGTTTTCACCGAGGTAATCCGCAGCATATTCTACGACTTTATTTACCGTTATAACGCCCTCGGTTACAAGGTCAACACCCTCAAGCTCCGCTGTTGGAGGAACATCGCTCTGTTCAAAGCTAAGTGTTGCCTTAAGGGGCTTGCCGAGAAATTTTGCGGCAATTGATGAAGTGGTACCGCCGCAGATAATGTGCTTTCCTTCCTTGGAGAAGAAAAGAGACATCATTCTGTCGGCATCATCACGGTTGGAGGGAGGTCCGAAAAGCATATTCATCGGAACTCTTTTCCTGATTCGCACAACACAGGCGGTTGCATCATCTCCGGGCTTGTGACCGTAAAGCTTATCACATTCGTCAACAAGCATAGTTGAAAGAGTTTTTGCCGTATAGCCTGCAGGCACAAGAGTTTCAACAAAATCGACAATATCTTCCCTTTTCCAACCGAAATAATAAGAAATTCCTATACCGGCATGGGGACAGCCATCACTCATTGCAACAAAAATATCATTTTCCTGCAGCTGAATGACGGATTTGAAAATTTTCTTTCCGCCGATATTCATTTCTGTTTTCGGATAATCCCAGTTTTTTTCATCACGGATAACAATTGCATGGGGATTATCATATTGAATAAGCTCAGCAGTCTGATTATTTTTCAGGTGAATAATTGTGAAGGTTGAATATGCAACACCTCTTACCGAGCAGACAGGCAATGTTGCTGCAATGGTTTCAACACATTCTTCAAGTGATAAGCCTTCGGCAAGCATTGTTGAAATAATCTTTGACGTAAGCGTAGAAAGGATGCTTGCTTTTACACCGCTGCCTAGACCGTCAGAAAGAACTATAACCGTAGAATCATCACCGGGCTCCACAATACCAACATGGTCACCGCAAAGCTCTTCGCCGTAATGATTTATACTTTTATATCCGATATCAGCACATAAATCATTCATTGGTTATTGACTCCTTCAGCTTTGCAAGAGCAATTTTTGTTTCTGCTGCTGTTTCACCCAGAAGTGATGCGATTTCCTGAACGATACGCATCTGCTTTTCGACAACCTTATCAGCAACCTCTATAGTCTGCTTACTGATGCTTTCCTTCTTTTCTCTTTCGTGCTGTTCATCGGTCACGTCTCTGAGAATTCCTACAAGCAGTCTTGAATCACGGTCATACACAATTGTCTGCTCAATATAACGCTTGTATTCAGCAAAGTAAACCCGTTCATTGTAAATACCTGCGCCTGTATCACGGACCTTCATGAACGGTGTGGGATCAAGAATTCTGATAACCTGAGTCCCGAGCACGTCGGAGGCATAGCGGATATTCATAATTTCTCTTGCTGACTTGTTTATCTGCTGAACCTCAAGCTGATCGTTAAGAACAATAAGACCGTTGGGTGAGCTGTTAACAATTGTATCTGAAAAGCTTTCTGCTTTATCCTTGAGGAAGGGCAGACACATTGAAATTTCTGCTTTTCCGTGAATTATTGCAGCTGCCTTGTCACGGCAGGTATTATAACCGCAGGAACCGCAGTTAAGCTCCTGCTCGGGCTTGAATTTACCCATCTGACGAAGAACTGTATTGATTTCGTATTCGGAGGGCTGAGGCAAACGCTGCTCAATAAATTCAAAATGCTTTTTGAGCTCTGCAGCCTTCGGAGAAGAAACCTCGAAATCCTTTTCACCTGCATAATTTGCAATTGTGATATAATCCTTTACCGAAGCAGAACGGTGATATTTTTCCATTACAGGACCGCCCATACAGCTGCCCACACAAGCAGACATTTCAATAAAGCATTTATGAATTTTACCGCTTTCAATATCTTTAAGTGCGGCGATACAGTTTTCGACACCGTCAAGAGCAAGATATGTAAAGCCGGTGTTTTCCTGTGCCATTGTTTTAAGAACACCGCCCGTTGTGGGGAAAAATCTTGCACGGGAACAAATATCCTTATCCGTTTCAGACTCAATTTCAATATTTTCAGTCTTTAACCATTCGGTTAATTCTTCAAATGTAAGCACAGCATCAACAATTCCCTCGTAATGCTCTGCTTCGTCTTTTTTTGCAACGCAGGGACCGATAAAAACCGTCTTTGCATTATTATAACGGCTCTTGATATCTTTACAGTGAGCCTGCATGGGAGAAACAACGTCTGCAAGATATTCGAGAGCAAAAGGATAATGCTTCTGAATAAGAAGGTTAATTGAGTGACAGCAGGAAGAAATGATAATATCTCTTTCTTCTTCGGCAATCATTCTTTCATATTCGTTTTTAACGATTGTTGCACCGATTGCAGTTTCTTCAACATCATAGAAGCCAAGCTTTTTAAGGGCTTTTCTCATTGAATTGATTCCTGCACCGTCATAGTTTGCAATAAAAGACGGAGCAAGCGAAACAATCACGGGCTCACCCGACTGAAGAAGCACCTTAACCTTCTCCGTTTCGTCAACAATCTCCTTTGCGTTCTGCGGACATACCACAAAGCACTGACCGCAGAGAATACACTCATTACCGATGATGTGCGCCTGGTTGCCTGAAAAACGGATCGCCTTTACAGGACAATGGCGGATACATTTATAGCAGTTTTTGCAGTTTGATTTTTTAAGTGTCAGACAATTAGGCATTATCCGTTACTTCCCTTCGTTTAATTTCTGAAGCACGTTTTCCTCAAAAAACTCTTTGAAGCTTTCCTTAGTTACGCCGGTGTAAATATCATCATCGACCTGCAGGGTTACACCAATGCGATTGCACTTGCCGATACAGAAACTGCCGGCAAGCGCAACCTCGTCTTCAAGATGATAATCACTGACGGCCTTCTGCAGAAGCTCCACGATTTCGGGCGAACCCTTTAAGTGGCAGGAGCTGCCTACACAAACCTGAATCAGCATATTATACCTTTTCCTTTACGTTCTTATTAAAGAAATCTTCTACTGTTTCGGGAGTAACTGAGAAGAAATCGTTATCTACCGTTACACAGACACCCTGCTGGCATTTGCCCATGCAGAATGTACCGCCGAGCTCCACCTTATCGCCGAGATTGTTCTCTGCAATAAGATACTGAAGCTGCTCTACTACCTGACGTGAACCCTTGATATGACAAGAGGAACCGATACATACTGTTACTTTCATTATCTTAGTCTCCTTATCTGAATTATTCGTAATCAACTACATCAACCCAAGAGAGAAGGAACTCTCTTTCTTTCTCATTGCCCTTTACAGACTGTGAAGCTGCAACGATGGGCATCCACTTCTGAACGTACTGCTTAGCTGTGTTGCTATTCTTGCAGAAGGTATCAAGATATGTCTTTGCACCTTCGATATCACCGTTAAGCCAGAAGAGAAGGTAAGTTCTTGCAGCATCTGCTGAAGCGTTACCCTGTGTAGCGTGTGCCCAGTCAAGGATATAAGGTGTGCCGTCTTCTGTGATAATGATATTTGAAGGGTTAAGATCACCGTGACAAACCTTTTTGTGCTTCGGCATACCTTCAAGACGTGTGTGAAGGTCATAGCGTGTTGTTGCATCAAGCTCG
>JAFXLD010000034.1 GCA_017531385.1 Clostridia bacterium | reverse complement strand
CCGTTGTGAGCGCATAATTCACCGTGACGATGCATATTATGACGGCGACGACGATGAACCGTACTGTTCCGATTGCTACAATCGTTGTTCATCGAGCAGAGCAATTCACGATTACTACTACAAGCCGATTCCCAAGTTCTACGGTGAGAACGGTCGATATTTCGGTGTGGAGCTTGAGGTTGATGATGCAGGTGAAGACGATGAATGTGCTGATTCAGTTATCAACATCGCAAATGCGTCAGACGAGCATATCTATTGCAAACACGACGGCTCACTCGACAACGGCTTTGAGATTGTCACACATCCCATGACATTGGATTATCAGCTGAACAAAATGCCATGGCTTGATGTCGTGACAAAACTCAAAGAGATGGGATATCTCTCACATCAGGCAAACACCTGCGGTCTGCATGTTCATGTCAATCGCAGTTCACTGGGCAATATCTTTTCAGAGCAGGAAGCCACCATTGCACGTATCCTGTATTTCTTTGAAAAGCATTGGGAAGAGCTTCTGAAATTCTCACGTCGCACAAACCGACAGCTTGACCGTTGGGCGGCACGATACGGCTACAAGGACAGACCGAAAGACATTCTCGATCATGTAAAAGCAGGAGCAGGAAACGGCAGATACTCTTGCATCAATCTTCAGAACAATAACACAATTGAATTCAGAATCTTCAGAGGCACACTTAAATACAACACAATCATTGCCACATTACAGCTCGTGAACAGAGTGTGTGATGTGGCTGTTTCTTTGTCCGATGATGAAATCAGGGAAATGTCCTGGACAACTTTTGTTTCCGATTGCACGGAGCCTGAACTGATTCAGTATCTGAAAGAACGCAATATCTACATCAACGAACCTGTTGAAACAGAGGAGGACGTGTAACATGTGTTGTTTGTTCGGATTACTTGACTACACAGGACACTTCACAGGAAAGCAGAAGAACAAAATTATATCAATTCTTTCGGTTGCTTGTGAAGAGCGTGGAACTGATGCAACCGGCATTTCATACAATCACGATGAGCATCTGTCCGTTTTTAAGCGTCCTCTTGCCGCACATAAGATGAGATTTACCGTACCGAATGTGCCTCTGATTATGGGACACACCCGTATGACCACACAGGGCGATGAAAAGAGAAATTACAATAATCATCCTTTTTATGGCAAAGTCGATAATACAGAATTCACCCTTGCCCATAACGGTGTATTGCACAATGATGATGCACTTCAGAAATCAGAAAAACTGCCCGTGACGAAAATTGAAACGGACAGTTATGTTGCAGTTCAGCTTATTGAGAAAAAGAGAGAACTGAGCTTTGAAAGTCTTAAATACATGGCAGAGAAGCTGTTAGGTTCATTCACGATTACGGTTATGGATAAAGAGGACAATCTGTACTTCGTCAAGGGCGATAATCCTATGTGTATTTATCACTTTCCCGAGATCGGAGTATATATCTATGCTTCAACTGAGGACATTCTCAAGAAGGCACTCAAGAAGATTCCTTACAGATTCGGCAAGGGAATCAAGGTTGAAGTTGCGTGTGGTGACATTCTGAAAATCAACCGTTACGGCAGAATCACAAAGTCAAAGTTTGATACAGAGCTTCTTGATACTTACAACTACTATGCCTATCCCTCATACAGAAGATATACCTTCACCTTTGATGCAAAACCAACCGCATCACGAAACAATGAATACATACAACTGCTGAAAAACCATGCAGCATATTACGGCTACACAGAGGATATCGTTGATATGCTTATTGATGAAGGCTATTCCACCGATGATATTGAAGATATGCTGTATTGCGGTGTTTTCTGATGTGCCAATAGGGTGTACCCATACGACATACATGCAAAGTATTCCAATAGACTTGATTTCTGAATTTTGGGATATGCCAAAAAGAAATACAACCCTATTGAGAAAAAAGGGGTGATAACTTGAAAATCGGATATATCAGAATCAGCACAACGGATCAGAACACGGCAAGACAGGAAGTCCTGATGCAGGAACTCGGTGCAGAACAGGTATTCATTGATCGTATGAGCGGCAAGAATACAGACCGTCCCGAACTCAAACGCATGATGAATTTTGTCCGTGATGGTGATGTGGTTATCGTTGAATCAATCAGCCGATTTGCCCGTAACACCAAAGATCTGTTGGAGCTTGTGGATCAGCTTACCGAAAAACAGGTAGAGTTTATATCAAAGAAAGAAGCTATCGACACCACAACTCCGACAGGTAAATTTATGCTGACAGTTTTCGGTGCTGTTGCAGAGCTTGAACGTGAATACATATTGCAACGGCAGAAAGAGGGCATTGCAATAGCAAAACAGAACGGTGTTTACAAAGGCAGAAAACCGATTGAGCATCCGAAGTTCAGAGAAGTTGTTGCTATTTGGAAAGAGGGTGAGATAACGGCAACAGAAGCGATGAAACGGCTTGACAT
This sequence comes from Clostridia bacterium, assembly GCA_017531385.1. Classification (GTDB taxonomy): domain Bacteria; phylum Bacillota; class Clostridia; order Oscillospirales; family Acutalibacteraceae; genus UBA1081. The sequence goes on along the minus strand of JAFXLD010000034.1, from coordinate 16,601 downwards.
GAAACCAAGCACATTTTACAGAAAGGTTAAGGAGTTGATGTGAATGCAGTGGGCATTTTTAGGATTTGTAACAACATTTTCGGTGTTATTCATTGCCGAAAAATCATTAAAACCCTGTACAGAATAAGGAGGTGGTAACATGACCGCATTACTGGCTTTAGTCAGAGGACCTCTTGCAAACTTTGCAGAAGGCGCAATCCTCGCTGTAACAGTTTTCCTTGCAAGCAAGGGTATCAATATCGAATGATAAACAACAGAGCAGGGGAATGATCCCCTGCTTGAAATAAAAAAACAGTATTTTTTTTGAGTCAATAATAACCTATCGTGTTTATTTATCAAAGAAAATAATTTGTTCATCGTGATCAATTTAAGTATGTATAAAAAACTTCTTTGGATTTCATTTACTTTTGTCATAATTTAATTGGGAATATTTTTCGAATGTTTGTTAAAATGTATTGACTTACATCATAATGATGCGTATAATATTATTGATTTATCATAGCCGAGGTGAGCGTATGGATTATATGGCTGAACTAACCGCTATTGTAAAAACGCATGGCGGAATTATTGAAACAAAAATAGCAGCACAACACGGCATTTCTAAAGCGATGCTCTATAAACTGTGCAAAGAAGATAAAATACATCGCATTGTAAAAGGACAGTACATTCTTCCCGATGATATGCAGGATGAATTGCTGTCGATCAGCAAACGTTCTGAAAGAGTAATTTTTTCTCACGAAACGGCACTTTACCTTCATGGAATTTCTGATCGCACACCATTTGAGCATACAGTTACTGCGCCGTCCGGTTGTATTCCTTCTGCGGCAATTAAAGCTGAATGCAAAGTATATTACATCAAGCCTGAATTGTTCGAACTTGGCAAAACAATCCTGAGAACACCTTCAGGAAATGAAGTTCCTGCATACGATCTTGAACGCACAATCTGTGATGTAATTCGCAGCCGCAATAAATTGGGAACAGAAACTTTCCTTGCGGCATTAAAGATGTATGCTGCTAATCCCAGGAAGGATTTGAATAAATTAAACTCTTACGCAAAAAAGATGCGGGTATCTAATGTCCTGCGTCAGTATTTGGAGGTGCTTCTGTGAGTAAAGCTATGAGTCTGAAAGCAAAAATACGCAATATCGCCAAACAGAAGAATATTCCTGCACAGGTCATTTTGCAGAACTATATGTTTGAGCGTCTGCTTATCCGTCTTTCCGCTTCCGAATACAAAGAGAAATTTGTGTTAAAGGGCGGTATGTTGGTTGCTGCCATTATCGGACTCGACAATCGCGCAACCATGGATCTGGATACCACTCTTAAAAATCTGCCCCTTACACCGGAAGCGATTCGGAGCGCATTGGAAGAAGTTTGCGACATCTCACTTGATGATGACGTTGTATTCGAGATCGGAACAATTTCGCCAATCCGCGAGGATGATATTTACGGCGGATACCGTGTGATGCTGAACGCAAAGTTTGATACGTTGCTGACTCCACTCAGCATTGATGTATCCACCGGTGATGCTATTACACCCCATGCGGTACAGTACAATTTTTCTGAAATTTTCGATGACGAGAAATCTTATGAGTTGTGGGCATACAACATCGAGACCGTTATGGCTGAAAAGATTGAAACTATTTTACGCCGTGGTGTATTCAATACCCGTCCAAGAGATTTCTATGATGCCTACATATTGGCTACTACGCAGAAATTTGATAAAACAGTGTTTGCGGATGCACTGAAGGCAACTGCAAATCATCGTGGTACTACCCAACAGATTGCAGATATTCCTTTTATTCTTCACAATATTGAAGAAAGTCAGGAACTCAAAACAATGTGGGACAGATATCGGAAGCAGTTTGCATACGCTTCGGATATTGAGTACGGTCAAATCATGGCTGTGTTGAAAATGCTGGTAGAATAACAGAAAGCAGGGGAGCGATCCCCTGCTTATATTTTATCTTCATATCTATTCTGAGATTTCCTTTTTAAACAGTACAATTGCTGTGAAAAAAGCCCTATACACAGACATTTCTAACCGTTGACAGTGGTTAACTCCCATCGTACTTGTCAAGTATTGCAAGAATACTGTCAATATCCGAATTCCCGACTTCACAGTTGTAACCTTGTTTTCAGGCGTGTCAACATTGTAAACTTGTCGTAAAAAATATCCCTAACACAACAGCAATAATCATCAACGCTGTAATAATTACTGACTTTAATTTTATTGATAAAATTTTCATAAAAATGCCCCTTTCCGCCAATTTATATGAACGGAAAAGGGCATTTATTATTTAGCTGAACGAGCTATGAACATTATTTAAGAATCTTAAACTTTCCTATAATGGGCAGTTCTTTTGTTCTTCCGTTCAATGCATTTATAATACCGATTATGGCAAGAACAGTAATCAGAAGTCCTATGATCGGAGCAATTATCCAACCGATAATCGGAATTGCCGCAACAATAGAAAAAATAATTGCACTGATGAAAAGAACTAAACCCTGGTTGGTATGAAATCTTGCAAAACGTGAATCCTTAGCCGCAAGCAGAGGAATCAGGAATATGATATATGCAAGAACAGCCATAATTTTGTTTTTTTCAATGTCTGCAGCGTCATAATCTGCAGTTGTGTCTGCAGTATTATTTAACTGTGAAATTTTCTCTGAAAAATCAGTTTTTTCTGCCGCAGGTGCAGCTTCGGTGTCAGGTGATGTTACTGTTTCCGCAGCGGCACCGCAATCGGGACAGAATTTTGTGTTTTCATCGATATTTGCACCGCATTTTGTACAAAGTTTCATAATTTTTTACCTCCTTAAATCAGTACTTGTTTTTTATCAGGTGAAAACTATTTCACCGTTTTTAACTTCAATTTTCGGCAATGAATATTTCTGAATCAGATTTTCTTCTGTTTCAATCTTTGCGGACATTCTCAGCACCAATCTTGCATCGGAAGCGGAAATCTTACCGTCGTTGTTTACGTCTGCAAGCTTTTTCTGTGTATCTGTAAATTCTTTTTCAAGCTTTGCGGAATATCTGAGAATCAATCTTGCATCTGCGGCTGTAGTAGCGTTTGAAATTGAAACATCGCCCCATGTGGGAACATACACGACAACGGGAGTCCATTTTGCATAAAGAATTACATCCTTGTCGCCGCTTACTCTTACAACAGTGTCAGAAGCGAGATTGACATCACTGTGCCAGCCTGCAAAAACAAAGTTTCCGTCAGAAGTTACAGCATTGACAAGCTCAACCGTCTGTGTATATTTTCTTGATGCGGGATTTGTGTTTGTTACAGTTGAAACATCGGGAGAATTTGCTTTGTCTGAGTCATAAACATAAGTTATTGTCAGTACGATTTCATTCCATTTTGCATAGAATGTTTTTTCTCCTTCGTCCGTTGCCGTTATGTCTGTTGCGGGAACGGTACAGGCCTCGTCAGTAAACCATCCGCCGAAAACATAACCCGTACTGCTCAGATCCTTGAGTGTTACCGTGTCACCGTAGGTGTATTCTGACGGATTAGGATTATAAGGATTAAAATCGTCATTTCTTTCGCCGTCGAGAACGTTTATATAATTAATATCCCATCTGCCCACTATCCATTTTGCGTAAATTGTTGTGTCCGCAGAGCCGTTGAAATGCCAGCCGTCATCATATTTTGAAAGCGAACCTGTAAAATCGTCATAATAATACCAGCCGTCAAAGATATAGCCCTGTTTTGCAGGTGCCTGAAGAATAACGTTTACACCTTCGGGATTTACCTGGAATTTTGCGGGATTGTTTGCGTGATTTGTGCCGCCGTCAAGTTCGTATGTGATGTTGAATGTGGGGAAGTCCCATTTTGCATAGAGAGTGATATTTTCTTTTCTTGCAGTATCAATAACCGTTATGGGGTCTCCCGTAAAGTCGGCAGTTTCATACCAGCCTTCAAATTCAACACCGCTGTATGATGCATTACTGAGTTCAATATCATCCATAAGGGGAGTGTACATTGTTCTGTTGTAATGATATGCACCGCTGATGCCAAGCTCATATTTTATATCATATTCACCCTCAGTTTCCCATTTTGCGTAAACGGTGGTGAACTGCTTTACATCAAGGTTGATTTCCGTAATTTCCGTTCCGTCCTGAAAATCTTCCGTTGTGTACCATCCTCCGAAGGTGTAGCCGTACTTTTCAGGAACATAATCTTCACTTGTAAGGTCGATAATTCCCGTGTCGTCTTCGCCGAAATCATAGATTTTTGAGTTGTAGTTCGGCCAGTCACCGCCGTTGAGACGGTAAGTAATGCTGTATCTTCCGCTGAAAGGAATTTCAATGGGCTCAGAATAATCGGAAACAAAAGTAATAACATCTTCCGGCACGTAAATATATCTGCCGTCACTATCTTCCGTATTGTCAAGATAGATTTTTTCGGTCTGATAGTCCGTCATCAGTCTTGCCCTCATATAAATGCGGTCTTCGGGCTGAATTGTTATGCCGTAATAGTATTCAAGGTCATCTGTAAGATATGAGTCGTGAATGTTGCCGTATGTAAGGTCAACCGCAGACTGAGAAGCATAATGGAACCAGTCGCCGTCGTTTATTTTCAGTTCGAAATACCAGGAAATATAATAGGTGTCATAATTTTCATAATAGTCATTTGTGATATCGAGATTGTAAAGTGTACGGTGCTGTGCAATAATCTCGGAAAGCTCTTCATCAGGCATGATTCCGATGTTGTAATATGAACCGGATTTTCTGAGGAATTCAAGTACAGGTGCATTGTATATGCCGCTTCTTGTGAAATCTTCCGTCTCGGGTGTTGTTGTGGCACAGAAAGAGAAGGTGTCGCTCCAGTCGGAATATTCCGTGTATCTTGAGTCTTCTTCCCCTGCTTTGTTGCCGTTTACAACTATTACATATCTGGATTTTACAAGAAGTGAATTTGCCGCTGTGAGGTTCACTTCATAGGAATGATATGAACCGTCGTATTCAATGTAGGCGCCTTTATTCTGTGTCAGATAATCAACGGCGTCATCAATGGCATCCTTTTTTGTGTTTTCCCAGTCATAGAAATCAAGAGCAAAGAGTGTGTCATACTGCTGTACCGAGTCAAGGTCTGCTGACTGTGTAGGAAGATAAACATCGTAGCCGCTGATTTCCACATTGTCGTTGGCTGAATAATCATACTGATAATCACCGCGGTCGAAGTCATTTACCCAGCTCTGACCGCCGTTGAGTGAATAAGCGGTCTGTACATAAATATATAATGAATGATAGTCATATTCATCGTCACTGAAACCGTAGTTGTCTGCAAGATATTTTGTGATGTTTTGATATTTTGCATAATCCTGATACAGTTTAAGTGCTTCCTGAGTGTTTTCGTAGTAGACCGTTGCCTGTGTGTAATCTCTGTCAGCAAGTGCTATCATCTTGATTTCAGGACCCTCTGCAAGGGTGGGGATTTCATCATCTGCTGCCGAAATGCTTATCGGTGCCGAAAGCAGAATACTCATAACCATAATTAATGACAAAATAAAAGATAAAGTTTTTTTCATTGCTCTGACCTCCTCAGAAATTAAATAGATCTTTGAATCCCAAAGGTTTTTTCGGTTCGGGCTTTACATAATCGAAACCGCCTGTGGGTTCGCCCGTAAGGAAATAAATGCAGGGGCAATCGCTGTCGCCTTCAAAACAATGCTCTGTATCAACGTGATAGCAGGCACCGTCAATCATTTTGTAGAGATGCTGTGGTGACGGGTACTGACCTGCCTGACGGAAGCCGTTCTGAAGAAGAAGCTGTCTGTATTGCTCAACTGCATTTCTTGCGGCGTAGTCATTGTTTTCAAAATCTGCCGAAAACATTATATGGTCGCCGTAATCTTCAATGTTGTAATTCTTTCCGCCGCAGTTCCATACAGGATAAACATCAAGAAGATTACTCCATTGAGCGATAACGTTATCGTCTTTTATTTTCTGTGCAGTCTCTTCTTCTATTGCAGAGGGGAGTTTTGCACCGCAATCGGTACAGAATTTTGTGCCGACGGGATTCTGTTTTCCGCATGAATTGCATACTGCACCTTCGGCAACTGTCTTTTCAGGGAGTTTTTCGCCACATGCGGGACAAAAACTCTTTTCAGCCGTTGCCCCTTTACCGCAGACAGGGCAGATTTTTAAGTTTTTGCTCATCTCCGTTGTATAGTTCTGTGCCGCCCTTTCAAGATTTGAAAATGCATTTTCAAATCCTGACGGTGTTCGCTGCTGTGCTGCGGCATTATTTGTTGCATTGTCGAGATGTTCTGCCGCTTTGTTTGCAAAATTTGTTGCTGTGGGTTCAATTGCCTTTGAAATTGCATCGCCCACCGCTTTGCCGACACCCTCACGGATGCCCTTTCGGATTGCTCTTTCTAAAAATCCCATAATTCCTGCCTCCTTTATAGGTCTTTATATTTTATTAAAAATTGTTTTCTGCTTGATACATTTATTTTTTTGTAGATGTTTTTGCAATGAAAATGAACGGAAGAATATGTGATGAACAGTTCTTCTGCTATTTCGGAAAGAGTTTTGTCTGACAGAAGTTTTTCAAAGACTTCCATCTCCCTAGGTGAAAGTTCCGACAGTTCGGGGTGTTTTTCAATAAGGTGCCTGTATTCCTGTTTTGCAAGGTTGCAGTAGTCAAAAAAATTCAGATTATTATTTTCATCCATAGAAAACATCCCTCCGGATTTTATTGATAGTTTTACTGCCCATAATGGCAGTTTTTTATATTCGATATTGAAATAAAAATAAGAGTTTGATATAATGCTTGTGAAATATTAACTAACATCATCTTTATGATATGGAATTTTTAGGCATTTTTCCATCCCTTAATCAAGGGGTTTTCAGTAAAACTACCCAAAAATACAGGGGATTTATACAAAAAGGATGAGTATTTATGAAAAATTCAATAATTGAGAGTAATCAGAAAAAAATAAAAAAGTATTCTCTTCCTATACTTCTTTGCTTTTCAATGTTTTGTTTCTGGCAGATGGGATTTATCTATTTTATGGGTCCCGCACTTACTATAAACGGCAGAACTCCTTTTCCTGTTTCTCTTGATAATATAGCAAGCGTTATTGCCGTGAGCTATGTTTGTTCAATCTGCTTTATGATATTTTTGCCGAAAAAGGTTGTCTGGGCTGAGCGAATCAGTCTTATCGTGGCATTCCTTTCCGCTGTGGGGCTGTTTATTCCTTTTCCGGATTCCGTGCTTGAAATCCTTATATATCTGCAGACATTTTTATGCTGCTTTATGATAGGCTTTGAAACATTCATTATAGTCAATTATTTCTCTGAAGAAAATGCAATCACACATCTGACAGCTGCATACGGAGTGTCATTAGTGCTGATTGCCGCCGTCCAGAACGATTTTCTTCACATTACATTCCCTGTTTTCAGAATTGTCTGCGTTATCATTATCGCATTGATAATATTTTTCAGCTTCAGACTGCCGGCAGACAGTGAAAGTGTACCTGTTTACGTAAAAAAGAGCGATAATATGACATCGCCGACAAAGCTTCTTGCGGGTACCTTCATTCTTGTGTTTGTCAGTGCGCTTATGGCGGTTTCAGGACCGGCAATATCAGGTGAAGTGACACATGGTGTATTTATTACATATCTTGCCGATGCGATAGCCAGTATATTTATATATTTCCTTTATAAAAAGGCGGATATTCATCCTTTCCGTTCAATCAATCTTTGTATCTGTTTCGGTGTAATCGGTTTTCTTCTTATGTATGTGTCAACTTATGTGCCTTTTCTTTCTTATGTAGCATGTATGCTTATAGGTATCGGCATGGTGTCCTGTCAGATGCTTCCTCTTTACATCAATGTATTGATGAAGACGTATCCTTCAAAATATCTTGCTCCCATAACCATAGGCCTGGCACTTGTTGCGGTCCTTGTTCAGAGCAGTATGGTTGAACTTTTTCGTGAAATGCCGACGATGCTTTATCTTGCATATGCTGTAATAATGGTAATTCTTGTGCTTGTTTATATGTATATTGAGCCGATTTTCCTTTATACGATTAAAAGAAAACCTGTTCAGCCGGAATTTACTACAGAAGAAATAATTGTTGAAAATAAAGATACCGTAACAGGAGATGCCGTCACAGTACAGATTTCCGATAGTGCATCGGTATTGTCGGAGCTTTCAAAAAGGGAACTCGAGGTTGCAGACCTGATTGCTGCAGGTTACAGTAACGGCGATATTGCAAAAATACTTTTTATTTCACCTCATACCGTCAACGACCATACAAAAAATATTTACAGAAAGCTCGATGTTCATTCCCGTTTTGAACTGACGGCCCTTATAAATAAAAGTTCACATTAACAAGAAAACCATCGGTGACAGGCCGATGGTTTTCTTAATCTGTCGCACAGAACTCCCTATATGCAGCCAATTCTAACCGTTGTCGGTGGTTCTGCATCCCATCGAATTGTTACCAAGCTGAGATTTTCAGCGGCAGAGATGGTTTTGTTATCGTAATTGCCTGACGGTGCACGGAAGAGGGTGGGAGAGTGACGCGTTATATTTCTGACTGTCTCGTTGCATTTCTGATTATCTAGGATTTGAATTAAAGGAAAAGAGAGAAGCATAAACTTCTCTCCTTTTTGTTGAATTTGTTTGTACACTATCAGTCTTTTTTGAAAGCATCAAGCTTTTCAAGTCCTGCTGCTGCCCGGAGAATCAGTCGTGCATCTGCAGCGGAAAGCCTGTCACCGTGTTTTACTTTAGCGGCTTTATAATAACAGGAATTTACATCGTATTTATCAAGTCCTGCCGCTGCACGAAGTGCCAGACGTGCATCAGCTGCTGACTGTTTACCGTCACCGTTCACATCACCGAAAACTACAATTTCAATTTCTTTGCCGTCGGGAAGAACAAGAACCATTCCCGTTCCGATTGCAGTGTCAGAAGGTACAGGATTGCCTTTTGCATCCTTTATTGCTGCTCCCTGTGAAGCCTGTGCAAGAAGCTTTGAGGTTGTAAGTCCCGGATTCATTACAATATTTACTCCGTCACTTTTTGCAGTTTCGGAATCGGTAAATGCAGCTTCAATTTTCGGAATTTCCTTGTGGCCCTCAATATACTTTTTGCAGTCGTTACAGTAAACTCCCTCTGTGTGGCCTGTTTTTTCAGATGTTGCGGGAGTTTCGGGAACTGTAATTGTATTCAGGTGATTTGATGTGTTCTTTTCGATTCCCTCGTGTCCCGAAATGTATTTTTCACAATCATTGCAATATACACCGTGAATTCTTTTGAATTTTCGTCATAGGACCATTCAAAGTCGCCGCTGTATTTTTTTACGATTCTCCTGATACTGTTTACGCCTAAGCCGTGAAAGCCGTCGTCGGTTTTGGTTGTTTTCAGCATCTTGCCGATTGATTGCGGTTTTTTATCGCAGGAGTTGGTGCAGGTGATAATATCAAAACCGTTTGCTTTGTTAATGGTTAAATCAATTTTTTTATTTTTTGAATTTTTCGCCGCTTCAACAGCATTATCAAGCATATTGCCGAAAAGTGTAATCAGATCGGAGTTTTCAATGTAATTGAGATTTGAGGTTTTGCACTGCACATAGAACTCGATATTTTTCGAACGGCAAATATACTGATATTTATTTATCATCAGATCGAGCATTTTATTTTTTGTGTTGCCGAACATGGAATGGTGACTGATTTCGCCGTATATCTTATCAATATAATCACTGACCTCGGGATTATCGGCAAGGCTTTTTATAACGGACAGATGATTTTTTTCATCGTGGATAAAGGTTTTGAGCATATCGTTCTGTTCGTCAAGAATGGCATAATATGCAATGTCGGTATGCACTCTTTCCGCATCGCTCTGAGCTTTATACAATTCGTCAAGCTCTCTTGTGGTTTTGCCGTAGAAAACATAAGTAAGAATTATCGAAACAACAATTGCAATGCCGGCGGCAGAAATGATGATCTGAATGTCTTGTGTCAATTCGTAGACGGACGAAATAGTCCAGAAAGCGATAAGAATAACGATCGAGCACAGCGGAAACAAAAAAAGAAATGCAGGAGTTCTTAATGAACGTATGTTCTGGGGGGGGGGGTACTATTACCTTTCTGAAATTAAAGCCGAAATAAATGATGAGCTTTGTCAGTACAAAATACATCAGTTTGCTTAAAACAGCGCCGATTGTGTACGATGCAAGGCTTGAGCTGTAAGTAATAATGTTGCCGTTTTCAGTAATGGAAGAACCGAGTATAAACAGAAATTCAGTGACGACCATCATTACTGATAAAAACAATGAACACAGAATCCCGTTTTTAACCGTGCATTCAAAGCAAAGATAAGCAAACAGAAAGTTGATTACAAAAAAGACAAATGCATTGATATAAACATTTTCTATCAGCACAAACACAACTAAGGCCACCGCATAAAGAGATATGCCTATTAAAAAGGTGTATCTCTTTTTCAGTTTTTCCTCCATAATGTCGCCCAGACAGTTCAGCGCAATAAGAAATTCAATTATGAATGAAATAACGGATAAAGAAAAGGTCATATTACCGTCCTCCGAAGTAGCTCAGAAAATAGCTTCTGAATTCTGCCTGCTTGCGGTAGGCTATCGGTACGCTGTATTTACCGCAAAGTCCCACCGTATCTCTTTTGTAGTCGGAGATGTGTTTCATATTGATTATGTAACTTTTGTGAACCTTATAAAAAAATGATGCAATCAGTTTTTCTTTCCAGAAATCCATTTTGTTTTCGGAAATATATTCACCGTTTACCGTTACAACCCTTGTTGCTCTGCCCGTAGTTTCGATATAAACAATATCATCGGATAATACATTTGTTGAAGCCTCTCCGTTTTTAAGGAAAAAGGTAATGATATTGCTGTCGATGGATTCAAGTGCTTTTATTATGCCGCTTTTCAGTCGTCTTGCATCTATGGGCTTTTTTATATATCTGAAAACATTCAGATCCATAGCATCGTCAAGATAACTGTCGTATGATGTGATTATGAAAATCATTATATATGGATTTGTTTGTTTTAATTTTTCGGCAACCTCGATTCCCGAGTAAGGCTCCATTTCGATATCGAGAAACGCAATATCATAGAATTTTCCGCAGTCAAAAATATCGGAACTGCTGAAGTATAAATCAAACTCGGCATCTATATTCTGTTCACCGAGAATTGCTTTGACATTGTTTTCTGTTTCTTCAACATATTTTCTTTCATCATCACATATTGCAATTTTCATTTTTTCACCCTCTTTTTAAAACATTATATCATATAAAATCGCCTCGGTAAAGTGAGATTTTTTGTGAAAAGTGTGCAGTTTTGTTGTCAGAATGTGCAGTTGTGTTATTGGTATTGCGAAGAAGGTATTTTGTGATTTAAAATCAAAGCATATTGAAAAAGACAGGGAATTTCAGCCTGAAATTTACTCTGATTTTTACGGAGGGGGAGTCCCATGGTTTATTGAAATTTTTGTTTTTTACACCAAAAAAAATTTACTACGAAAGGAAACGAAAATATGAAAACAAAGAAATTATTATCCCTCATTTTAGCAGTTATTATGATAATGTCTGTTTTGCCTATGTACGCAAGTGCGGCAGAAAAATTAACAGCTACGGCAAATGTGGAATCATATCCTACGATTTCATACAAAAATGCAGATGGAAAAATGTATTACGGACAAACACTTGAAGAAGCTCTCATCATTAATGACGATGAAGTTGTAAGAGATGCAGCCGGCAATCAAGTTGCAGGACACTTTGAATTCAGAAAACCCGAATATATGCCTTCGCCGCCGGGTACGGATTATAAAATAGATGTTATATTTGTTCCGGATGATGAAGATGCATACACATCTTTTTCTAAATTAAAAGCCCCCATATACTATGATTGTCAAAAAGTTGAGCTTGTTCCTGTTGATGCGAACGATACTATTCCTGTAGCTTCAGAAGTTGAAGCGGGTTCAAAGCTTACAAGTTCCGTACTTTCTGGTGCATACTATGTTAATTCATACAATAAAAATGAACCAAATGCTGCACAGCAAACTTGGCACTGGTACAATGGGGATTACGAGCCCAGTAATATGATTGTAACCGAAAGTGGATATTATAAAGCAATGTTTTACCCTAGCGGATATGAAATGATAACAGAGTGGGTTCTTGTTCGTGTTAAAGGCGATACTTCAGAAGTAAAAATGAGCACAACAATTGAAGAACTGCCCACAGTTGACGGAACAGTATGTGTTGGAGATCGCTGGAGAGATATTAAATTTATCGGCGGTAAAGCTGTTGGCATGAACGGCGAAGAATTAAGCGGCACATTTTTAATTGATCGTGATGGCACAATAAATAGCTTAAATGTTGGCCCTAACGTTAAATTCATTCCTGACGATGAAAGATATGCCTCTTCAGAATCTAGATTAACAATAGACGTTGAACCGGGTCCCATCAAATTCGTTGACGAAAACGGTGATGCAATCGTTCCCGAAATCACAGTTCCTTACGGTACAAAAGTAAAAGACCTTGAACCCAGATTAAGGACTCTTTCAACTAACTGTAATGAAACATTGTTCTATGACCTTTCCGCTAATGATGATGTTTCTCTCACAGTAGGAACACATACTCTCGAGGTTGTTGTTCGTCCTTCTAAGACTGTTGGTGTAACACCCAATTATTTAGACACCACTCTTACATTTAAAGTTGTTGTTGAGCCTAAAACCGTTCCCATGAGACTCTCAGGCTCTGTTGACGAAAAAAATACCCTTATTATCACAACAGTCAACTCCAATGATCCCAAACCTCAGGGCACATATGATGTTTATGTTGACGGTGAACTTTATGCAGAAAAAGTACCGGGCAAATTCACATGGGCACCTGAAAAGTCAGGCGAATATAATTTCAGAGTTGTATATAACCCCATTGAAAATGATCCCTGCCTTGTTGAAGAATTTACCTATCAGCGTAATGAAAAACTTGAAAGACTTGTGAACAGAATCAACACAACAAACCAGGGTGGACTTTATGTAACATACGGCACAGAAGTCACTCTTACTTCAAATGTGCTCGCTGAAAACTTCGGCGGCTGGCGCATTACAGATGCAAACGGCAACGAAGTTGACCTTGGTGTTGATACATCAGGCGTAAAAATCACATTCACAATGCCTGACTTCAATATCACAGTTGAAGCTATCGACAAGAGTCAGTCCTCAACCGGCGGTGACGCAGGCGACGGCACAGACGGCGGCATCTTCGGCGGTATCTGGTCATTCTTCCAGAAGCTCATAAACTGGTTTATCAGCATAATCAAACAGATGATGAGCCTCTTTGGTCTTGGCGCATAACACAAACACTATATCTGTAAAAGATATTATTAACGATAAAGACTTTTTTTTGACGATTTTCATAATATATATCTTTTCACACCCACCCGTCGGCTCACCCCGACGGGTGCTGTGCATTATGAAAAAGTAAAAAGCAGGGAAGTGCGCCCCTGCTTTGAATGGTTGTGATTATTTTTTTATACAAATAAAATCAGCATTTTTATGCTGTTACAAAATCGTAAAAAATTAAAATTTTTCCATCAGACATATTGACAATATTTTAACGCTGTGTTAATATTACTTCGTAAATTAAACCACGGTTCACTTTGCGAAGTGTTTCGAAGAGGAAGTGATAATTTGGCGAATGTAAGAAGTGAAGAAGAAAGCAGAGAATTACACAGAAAGATTCTCACAGCCGCTACGGCACAGTTTATGCAGAAAGGCTTTGAGCGTACCACAATAATGGACATCGCAAAAATGTCAGGTGTACCTAAAACAAAAATTCTTTATGAAATGAACAGCAAGGAGGAAATCCTTGTTCACCTCGTGACAAAATTCCTTGACGGAGTTACGGCGGCTTCCGATGCTGTTTCAAAAAAGCTGACCGATGACAGGGTGCTTATCTTCATAGCCAACGAGGTTTTACAGCTCTATATGGCTGAAATGAATGAGGATATGCGAAATCTCTACCTTGCCGGCTACTCTATGCCGAAAACCAGCGAGGCGGTGCTCAAACGAAGAGCCGAAATGATGCACGAGCATTTCAGTTTCAGATTTCCCGAGCAGGAATTAAAGGATTTTTACGAAATCGAAATCGCTTCAATGGGAATAATGAGAGCATATATGACCGTTCCCTGCGATATGTATTTTACCATAGAGGCAAAAGCAAAAAGGCTCGTAACAATGCTTCTGCTGATTTATAAAGCGGAAGAAGGAAAAATCAACGAAGCAATTGAGTTCATCGGTAAAATAGACTTTGAAACAACAGCAAAAAAAGCTGTGGAAAGTGTATTCAATGAACTTGAAATAAAGACTAACAAATGATTCCCGAAAGGAGACAAAAAACTATGTCAAAAACTTTAAAGAAAACCTTATCAATCATCCTTGCAATCGTAATGGTTGTAACAACAATTCCCTTTGCCTTTGCGGCAGACGAAATACCGCCTACACGAGTAATTGACGGTGAAACCTATTATGAACTGGACTCGGCAGAGGATTATCTTTGGTTCGTACAGATGTGCAATGATTCTGTGAATCCCGATGAGCCCGACTATGAACATGAAGATGATTGGTACCACCAAACTCAGAAGGATTACTATATTCCTTACAATGCTATTCTGACAGATGATATTGTTATCAATAGTAATGTCATAGTAGACGGTGAATTAACAGAGGACACAGCTTCACTTATTGAGGTTGATCCGATTGCAAAGTATTACGAAGAACCGGAAACATACAGCTATAACATTTCATATTATACCGGCACATTTGACGGTAACGGTTACTCTGTTTCAGGTCTTTATATGTGCAATACCGACAGAGAATACGCTATGTTCCGCAACGTTCATAATGACGGTGTAATTAAGAATTTACATATTAAGGATTCGTATTTTACAGGCGATTGGTCTATAGCTGCTCTGGTAGGAAGTAACAAAGGTACAATATCAGGCTGCTCCTTTGACGGTATTGTTTACACAAGCTATTATGCAGGCGGTTTGGTAAGCGGTAACAGCGGTCTTATTGAAAACAGCTACAATGCCGGACATATCCATTCATCAGGACATCAGAATGCAGGTATAGCAATTCATAATAACGGCACTATCAGAAATTGTTATAACATCGGCACTATCGGTAACACCACCGGTGCTTATCAGACGGGCGGAATAACCGGAAACAACAGCGGTTCTATGGAAAACTGCTATAATATCGGTGAAATTCTCGGGGACAATGATGTAGCCGCAATATCACCTTATAATCAGAATGAAGCAACAATTACAAATTGCTATTTTAACAGTGATGCTTTTTCAGGTCGAGCTGTTAATACAAATTATAACGAAAGTGGTATAACAAATGTTGAAGGCAAAACAGCAGCAGAATTTGCTGATGCCGTTGTTTGCTTGCTCGTCGGTTTTCACAGCTTTGAAAACGGCAACTGTATTTTATGCGGTGTAGGAACAGAACATGAACACACAACAGAAACTCAGACCTGTGCCGGCTACAGATGTAAATATTGCGGTATTTACCACGGCGAAACAGCCCCCGATAATCACAGTTACGGTGATTATGAGGTAGTAATTGAACCTGGCTGCGAAAGTGAAGGTCTTGAAAAGGCTTTCTGTATTCATTGCGGTGTTGACGCATTGGAAAGAAGTATTGCTGAAACAGGTCACAGCTGGCAGAACAAAGACGGTGTTTGTGACAATAACTGCGGAACTGTCTGCGAACATCCCGAAGATAAATTAGAATGGAAAGAAATTATTGCTGCTGAACAATGTAAACCGGGGCAGCAAAAAGCTAACTGTACTTATTGCGGATACGAAGGATTTATTAAGTCACTCTGCGACAAGGAAGAATATCCCGAATCATTACACGACTATGCCTCAAACTCAAATGAAACATGGGATTTTTCATCTGAAGGTGCCAAAAAATTGCTTCTTGTTTTCTCTGAAAAAACATTTACCGAAAAGAACTGGGACTATATTTATCTCTATGACGGAAACGGCACAGAAATAGGAAAATATACCGATAACCAGCTCGCAGGTGCTGAAATTGAAATTGAAGGCGACAGCTTTTCTGTGAAGCTTACCTCTGATGGCAGTGTCAATAAGTATGGCTTCAGCTTTGATGCAATTTATTCAATGGACAATGACCCTGATCTTATCCGTGAAATTCCTGCACCTCATAACATAGTTAATGTTGAAGCACAGGCACCCACTTGTACAGAAATCGGTTGGGATGCATACGAATACTGCACAGAATGTGACTATTCAACTTATGAGGAAATTCCTGCAAGTCACGAAATCAAGACAGTTGATAAAAAGGATGCTACTTGCACTCAAGCAGGTCACGAAGCATACGAATATTGTACTGTTTGTGATTATACAACTTATGTAGAAATCCCTGTTGTTTACCATATTGACAACGACGGTGACTATGAATGTGACTACGGTTGCGGAACTCAGATTTCAGACGGCGGCGAAGGTGGTACAGGTGAACCCGAAACTCCCGATGAACCCACAGAAGATACCTGCGACAGATGCGG